>JAGWUS010000054.1 GCA_028868305.1 Burkholderiales bacterium
CCGCTGGGGTGAGAATGGCAGATCGGCCATGTACAGACCCACCGCGAATAGGGCGATCAGTGCAATGGCCAGAATCCAGTGCAGTGCAATCGCAATGCGGCTGTATTGGGGTGTGGATGTACTGTTCATAGCCGCAAGTTTAGGAGCCTGACAGTGCAAACAGTTTCAAACGGCTTGACGCCAAAATTCATTGTTTTTGAATGAACGACCTGCAACGCAAGCTCCTGCTAGTGACACTGGGACCCTACCCGCGCAGGGTGCTGCACAGGGCCTTGCCAGCAACGGTTTTCATCCGGGGCCGCAGGGATACGCAGTGTGGGCCGAGAGCCTGAGCGAGCACATCCGCGCTGCGGTTACAGCACGGGCGGACTAAAAGTCTACGTACTGCGCGGCCAGCTTGAGCCGCACCAGCGGGTCGTTCTCCGCCAGCATCTGCAGTTTGCCCTCGTTCGACAGGGGCAGCATCTCCGCCCAGCGGTTGGCCACCCATCCACATTCATCCAGCCGGTAGGGTGCAAACAGCGGTAGTTCGCCGCTGCTGCTTTGCTTCTGCGCCTCTGCAATCCATTGGCCCAACAAATCGGCCATGGGCTGCAGCGCCGCAGGAATCTCCATGCTGGTGTCTTCTGGCAGGAAGTCCACCTGGCCGTACCACACACCATACGGCCCGAGTTCATAGGATTCCAGAATGAACCGCTGGCCGCCCTGGCACTCGACCTGCAGCAAGGCCGGTTGCAATGTGGTCAGTTCGCGAATATGGGCCAGCGTGCCCAACCCGTGCAGCACAGGTGATTCGCCCGGGACCTGAACCTCGCTACCCTTGGCCAACCAGACCACCCCGAAAGGTCGACCTTCCTTTTCGCAGCGCCGGATCATGTCGAGGTAACGCACCTCAAAAATATGGAGGTGCAACATGCCATCGGGGAAGATTCCCCGGGAGAGAGGAAACAGGGGGATCGGGTCCATGTCCTTGTATGCCTTTGCCGTTCCAGTCTGTAAATCGCAATCAGACCATGTTTGCAAAAACCCTGGGGATGCAGGCGCAAAAAAGCCCGACGCTCCAAAGTGCAACAGGCTTTCGACATTCACCAAAATGGAATGGTAGGGCGTGAGTGACTTGAACACTCGACCAAAGGATTATGAGACTGAATCAAGCGCCCAATTTGAAGAAATCAAAACAAGTCAGCGCAACATTTACGCTGGTAACAGGGTTATCGACTGCTTTCATTTTTTTTCAATTGCTTCGGGTATTTGCCCCGCAGTGTCCCGCCAGTGTCCCATGTGGGAAATCTCTCCGAACAGCATAGCCACCTGATTTTCGTTGCGCGGTGATTCGGACATTGCTCTGTCCTTGAAGGCCTGTTCTGTTTCGTCTGGCCTTCGATTCCAGTGGTTGCCGTGGTTGTCATGAATATGGGTTATCTCCATGCCGACTTCACCCATGCCGACAAGAATTATGAAGATCACCTTGTCCGCTTGGGGGGCAGACTTTTCCAATGCCGACACTCGTTTTTCAAGGCTTTGTTGCATTGTGTTGCTCCAGTTGGGTTATGCGTGCGTTCAGTTCGTCAAACTCTGTAATCTTTCCAATTGTTCCGACAGCGGCAATCAGTTGTGAAGCTTGTGCCGGTGTAAGTGCACCAAGGGCCGCAGCGTCAAGCAACGCCCCAGCTTTGGCGGTTAGTGTGCCGTCAGGCAAATGAAGCGCCACAGCCTGTTCTATAGCCTTCAGTGGTGGCAATACCCTTGCTGGTGAATATTTGCGCCATAGATCGCAGTGGCTTGTCAGCAGTCCTTGTAACTTCCAGCCCCAAAGCCTGAGCGCAGGCAACAGGATCACGGACGATCCAATCGCGTATCAAGGGCCAAAGTGCGGAAGTCAGCGCGGTGTCGTTGGTGGCTTGAATCTGTTTAATGACTGTTTCAACCGTCTTTGCCTTCGCTTGCCCCTGTAGCCTTGCCGGAGCCTTTGCAAGCCCATAGCGCCCCGCCACAGCCGCGTGAAAGTCGTTTTGCAGGAATTGCAAACGCTGCCGATTGCCGAACAGATCGCTGCCATTCATGCGCCCGTCTATCAAGGGCAATATCAAGACGTGCAAATGTGGAGCGCTTTCGTCTAGGTGTACGTCAGCAGATAGGACGTTATCCAGCCCACCAAAGTTCCGCGCCACCCATTGCACGCAATCATTGAAATAGGCTTTCAGATCAATGTCGGTGTTGGCTGGCAAGCTGAAGACCTGTTCCAGCGCCAGCACAGCGTTCTTCTTTTGTGGCCTAACACCAGCCGCTGCCATGCGATCCTTTGCCAGACGTGCCACAGCTTCAGGTGAATCAGGCCCGTGTAGCGACAGGTTCAGACAAATACGCGCCGCGTCTATGTGACTGTCAGCGCCCTGCTCTGCCTGTATCAATCGTTTGTTGTGCCGACTCGCTGCCAAGACCTTGCCAGAGCCTTTGAGCTTTTGCATTTTGAAAAATCCGCTTGCGCTCATAGCGGTGTTTGGTAGTCAGCAGCGCACGAATCAAGCGCCTGTATCTGCCGAAGAATCAAGTCTGAGCCAATAGCCACAGCCTTTGATTGCCACTGTCTTCCGTCCTGGCCTTTGTCCCATTTGGACGTAGTTTGCAGTTCATGCACCTTACCCGCAGCGATCCAGCGCGGAAGACCTGTAATCACAGCCGCACGCAGTTCGTTAGCCGCCACCATGAAATAGCGCCCGGTGTCACTTGCAGCGAACAGGATCATTTCAGCGCCACCCGCTTTGTTTAACCAACCATGTGATCCAGCGCAATCAAGTTCTACAACGCAATCCAAGGGCCTGCCGTACTGAGCGCCAAAGTCTTTGCGGCGAAGCTTCAGATCAATGCCAATGCGTGAGCCGTCTGGCAAATGCGCCCAAAAGTCGACACCTGCTTTGTCTTCAGCATAGCTTGCACGCTTCACGCCGATACAGTCCGGCAATTCAGCTTTGCAGGCCCTGATTACCAAGTCATAGGCCGCTGGTGTATCTGAAAACCGGAAGTCGTCATTGAATGAGTGAATCATTTTTCACCCTTCACAGGACGCTCGATCAACTCATAGAAAGCAATACGTGGGTGCGGGAAACCTTCGTCGTCATAGACTGTGCGCTGATCAACTTTTGGAATGTTGTACCCATGGCCTACTAGATAGAGCGATCCATACAGCCGCAGCGTTTTCGGTGGGGTGAGCCTTCAATCGGTTTCTGACAGCCTTTGTTAATGGCCCAAGCGCTTCCTGCTTTCTGCCGTTCTTAAACTTCAAACCCGTGCTGGCGAGTGGAGCCAATCGCGCAATTTCAGTTTGCAAGTTCTGATTCCAAAGCTTTGCAACGTCTCCTTCGACCGACAATGACGCTATCGCAAAAGGCAGCGCTGACTCCAGCAAATGTTCGGGCGGAAGTTCTGCTCCGTTTATCAAAACCGACAGATATGCAGTTAAGACCGGCAAACCCTTTGCACCCTTCACAATCTTTGCCATTGCTGGTTCTTCGGTATTGACCAAGTGCAGAGCAAGTTCAAAGTCGTCAACGTCTACAAGAGTTCCCGTGTTCAGCAGACCGCCCCCGGCTTTTTTTGGAATCTTATCGGGGGAGTTCTTCTTGTAGCTTTGAAGCAACCGGGAAACTTTGAGTCCTGTTTCAACTATCTGCGCTGTCGTGAATTTTTCGAGCGTCCGAAAAGCGATCCCTTGGATTGCCTGCAGTGTGCTGAAGCTGTAGTTGCCGAAACCCACGCTTAAACCCCCAACCTAGCAGCCAGAGCGCCCGATATTTCGATCTTGCGCCCCGGTGCTAGGTGGGCGTATCTGCTAACCATTGCCATTGTTCTATGGCCTAGCAGCTTGGATATTTCCAACGGACTAACGCCGGACATTGCCAGGTAGCTTGCCGCAGTGTGGCGCAAGTCGTGCCAATGGAAGTCTTCCAGTTCTGCCGTCTTCACAGCCGCGTCCCATGCCTTCCGCAAATCAAAATATTCGCTTTTGGTGGATCGTGCCGTTGGTGGAAATATTCTGTCGTCTTTCAGGTTGCGAACCTTGGCACGATCTAAGAGCAATTGCAGCGCCGTTCCGACTACGGGCAGTGTTCTAGCGTCACCGTTCTTTGTATCGCCTAGAAGGGCCGTCTGAGCCTTCAAATCGACTTGCTTCCAGCATAGGCCCAACACTTCCGATTTACGCGCTCCAGTGGACAGCGCAAGGCAAACAGCAAGCAACAGGTGGGGGCTGGCTGAAGCTTTGCAGGCCGCTAGCAGCTTTGGCAGTTCTTCGTCAGACAGATAGCGAACCCGCCCCTTTGATTCGGAAAACTTGCGAACGTCTTTCAGTGGATTGCTTGCGATCCAGCGTAATTCCTTTGTCCCATACGACAGTGCCGAAGACAGAGCCGCCAGCGTCCGATTAACGTCAGCGCCGGAGCGCACCTTGCCGCCGCGTTCTGTAGGTGTGGCCTTCAGTGTGTCCCGCGCCTTCATAAGTACGTCATGCGTTACGTCTGACAACAGCCGCTTGCCAATGGAGTCCTTCCAATAGTCAAGCCTTGCGCCTACCGTCTTAGCGCTTTTGAGCTTGTGCAGTTCGTCAGTGGTGTACCGATCAATCAACTCCGTGAGCGTATGGCGTTTGGACGCGCCGAAGTAGCGCCTGTCCTTTTGATCCGCTTCAATCTTCTTTGCCCACTCGCTAGCGTCAGTCTTGCGCTCGAATGACGCGCTGACGGGTTCATGGCCCTTGAGTCGAACCTTTGCCCTGTAGCTGAATGAGCCGTCCGCGTTCTTGCGCTTTTCGATAGCTGCCATGTTGCCCCCGTGAATTGCTGAAAACCAATGAACGGAGTGTGGCGCAATTGGGCATAAATGACAACAACAGATCAACAATCCATTGTTCAAATCACTTTAGACATTGTTTTAATTAGGTTTTTATTTACTTTTCACTATTTTGGGACACTGGCGGGACAGTAACTTTCAAAAGATCACTTCCAAATGCCCCAAAACCGCGCTAGCAGTGGGCTAGCAAGGGGCTAGCAATAGCGCAATTGTTCTGACTTCTTCTTCCGCAGTGTCCCGCCAGTGTCCCAGAAGCCCAAAAACAGAAAAGCCCGCTATCTTTTGAATAGCAGGCTTTCTATATCTGACGCGGGAATAAATGGTAGGGCGTGAGTGACTTGAACACTCGACCAAAGGATTATGAGTCCTCTGCTCTAACCAACTGAGCTAACGCCCCAACCGAACCGGAGATTGTACCGGGCGCAGAGCCGTCTATTTGTTGTGGCTCAGCGCGTTGCTCACCAGCTTGGAAGTGATATCCACAATCTGGATCATGCGGTCGTAGGCCATGCGGGTGGGGCCGATGACGCCCAGGGTACCGACCACCTTGCCGTCCACCTCGTAAGGGCTGCTGACGATGGACAGGTCTTCAAACGGCACCACCTGACTTTCGCCGCCAATGAAGATGCGTACGCCTTCGGCCTGGCCTGCAATGTCCAGCAGACGCATGAGTTGTGCTTTTTGCTCGAAGAGATCAAACGCGCGGCGCAGGTGCCCCATGTCGCTGGAAAAATCAGATACCGACAGCAGGTTGCGTTCGCCGGAGATGAC
This sequence comes from Burkholderiales bacterium, assembly GCA_028868305.1. Taxonomy (GTDB): domain Bacteria; phylum Pseudomonadota; class Gammaproteobacteria; order Burkholderiales; family Burkholderiaceae_C; genus Allorhodoferax. Next base: position 5,617 of record JAGWUS010000054.1, read on the forward strand.
CACTTCGTCCTGCGTTTCGGTGATGGCTTCCGAACTCACATTCACTGCCGCCTGCATGAGGCTGGCAATCTCCGAGCGCAATGACTCCACCTCGCCCTGCAGGCGGGTCCGCACCTCATCAATCTCCAGCCCCACATAGTGCGTATTGAGAAAGTTGGCAGCTTCCACCAGTTGCGACTGGGAATAGTCCACCTCGGTAAAAATCACCCGGTTTTGCACATCGCCATCCGGCGACACGATGATGACCAGCAGGCGCTTTTCTGACAGGCGCAAAAACTCGATATGCCGGAACGACGAGGTGCGGCGCGGTGCAATCACCACACCCACAAACTGCGACAGGTTGGACAGCAGGTTGGCGGCGTTGGAGAGGACTTTTTGTGGCTGATCCGGGGCGAGGTGTTGCGCCGAAAACTGGCCGGGCTGCACCGTCAGCATGGTGTCGACAAACAGACGGTAGCCGCGCGCAGTGGGAATGCGGCCAGCGGAGGTGTGTGGGCTGACGATGAGGCCCAGATCTTCCAGGTCGGACATGACGTTGCGGATGGTCGCGGGCGACAACTCCAGGCCGGACGCCCTGGACAGCGTGCGGCTGCCGATGGGTTGTCCTTCGGCGATGTAGCGCTCTACCAGGGCTTTCAACAACAACTTGGAACGATCATCGAGCATCAAGACATTTTAGTGATGTAATTTGCGAATGAAGTCCAAATTCCGGCACGTTGCGCTCATCGGCAAATACCTGGCTACCCACTCGGGAGCCGCAGGGGCGTCAACGCGCAGTTACCTGGACGAGATTGCCCATTTCCTGATGGACCAGGGTTGCGAGGTCGTGATCGAGGTGGAAACGGCCACCAACATCGGCCTGACGAACTACACCACCATGGACGTCAAGGGCATAGGCACCCACTGCGACCTGTGTCTGGTGGTCGGGGGCGACGGCACTATGCTGGGCATCGGACGACAGCTGGCCCAGTACCGGGTGCCCCTCATCGGCATCAACCAGGGGCGGCTGGGCTTCATTACCGACATACCCTTTGACCAGTACAAAGCCACCCTGATTCCGATGCTGGCTGGCGAGTATGAGGTGGACGACCGCTGCCTGATGCAGGGCCAGGTGATGCGCGATGGGCGCTCCGTGTTTTCGGCATTGGCCATGAACGACGTCGTGGTCAACCGCGGGGCTACTTCTGGCATGGTCGAACTGCGCGTGGAAGTGGATGGCCATTTTGTGGCCATCCAGCGTGCCGATGGCCTGATCATTTCCAGCCCCACGGGCTCCACGGCCTACTCCCTGTCTGCCGGTGGACCCTTGATGCACCCCTCCATTGCGGGCTGGGTGATGGTGCCCATTGCACCCCATACATTGTCAAACAGGCCGATTGTCCTTGCCAACAGTGCAGAGATAGCTATAGAAATAGTAGCAGGCCGAGATGCCAGCGCCAACTTTGACATGCAGTCCATGGCCTCACTGATGCATGGCGACCGGATTGTGGTGACGCGGTCCAAATTACAGGTGCGTTTTCTGCATCCTAAAGGCTGGAGCTATTTCGACACCCTGCGTCAAAAAATGCACTGGAATGAAGGAGTGGCGTAATGAGTGAAGCGCAGAACCGCTTCAAGCGAGCGAACGCCCCCTTGGGGGGCAGCGAAAGCACGCAGTGCCGAGCGTGGGGGCGATATTGATATGGCGCTCAAACGCATTGTTCTACGCGACTTTGTGATTGTCAGCGAGCTGGAGCTTGATCTGGAATCCGGCTTCACCGTTCTGACCGGCGAAACAGGTGCTGGCAAGTCCATTTTGATTGACGCACTGCAGTTGGTTACCGGGGCCCGCGCCGATACCGGCGTCATTCGTGAAGGTGCCGCCCGCACTGAAGTCGGTGCCGAGTTTGATTCGGCACCGGGCGTACAGGCCCTGCTGGAAGAGGCCGGCTTTGAAACTGGTGACACATTGCTGTTGCGCCGCACTATCGATGCACAGGGAAAAAGCCGTGCCTGGGTCAACGGCAGCCCTGCCACCGCACAGCAGTTGCGTGCCATTGGCGAACAGCTGCTCGATATTCATGGCCAGCACGCCTGGCAAAGCCTTACACGGCCAGAGGCAGTGCGCGGCTTGCTCGACGCCTATGCACGTATCGACACCCGAACGCTCACCGCGCTCTGGGGTGCCTGGCGCCAGGCTGAGAGTGCACTGGGCAGTGCTATGCAGGCGCAGGACAGCCTGCAGCGTGAGCGTGAACGTCTGGCATGGCAGATCGGCGAAGTCGACAAGCTTGCTCCGCGGCAGGACGAGTGGGAAGACCTGAATACCAGCCATAGCCGCCTGGCCAATGGACAGGCTCTGCTGGATGCAGCCCACAGTGCCGTCACTCTGCTGGAAGACGAAGATGCCAATGCCTTGCGCGCCCTGAATGCAGCGCTGCTCAACTTGCAAAACCAGTTGCATCTGGAGCCTGATTTTCAAAACCCAGTGGATGCGTTGAGTTCTGCTGTAGCCCAGATAGAAGACGCCGTGCACTCACTGCGCAGCTATGCCCGCCATACCGAACTCGACCCTGAACGGCTCGCTGAGCTCGACGGACGCATAACGCTGTGGATGAGTCTGGCGCGGCGCTACAAACGCGCGCCCGAGGACCTGCCCGCCATGCTGGCGTCCTGGAAGACCGAGCTGGCCCAGCTGGATGCTGCAGCAGATCTGGATGGCTTGCAGCAGCAGGAAAGAAAAGCCCACGCCGCATACCTGGCGGAAGCCAAAGCCATTTCCAGACAACGCGCCAAGGCTGCGCCCATGCTGGCGCAATCCATCACCCAGGCCATGCAGGGCTTGGGCATGCAGGGTGGGCAATTTCAGGTGTCCATCGAGGCCAGTGCCCAGCCCATGCAAAGCGGGCTGGAAGACATCGCGTTTCTGGCAGCTGGACATGCCGGCAGCACGCCGCGCCCGGTAGGCAAGGTTGCCTCTGGTGGCGAGCTCTCGCGCATGGCGCTGGCCATTGCGGTCACCACCAGCCAGCTCGGTACGGCACAGACCCTGATTTTTGACGAGGTGGATTCAGGCGTCGGCGGCGCAGTAGCAGAGACCGTAGGCCGGTTGATGAAGCAACTGGGAGTGGATCGCCAGGTGCTGGCGGTCACGCACTTGCCCCAGGTGGCGGCCTGTGCAGACCACCATCTGGTGGTGGCCAAGCAGTTGCAGGGCAAGACCACCATCAGCACCGTTGCAGCAGTGCAGGGCGAAAGGCGGGTTGCAGAAATTGCGCGCATGCTGGGCGGCGAGAAGCTCTCTAGCACCACACTGGCCCACGCCAAGGAAATGCTGCAGGCAGGTAGCTGATGGAAATTGTGCTCATCACCGGCATGTCCGGCTCCGGTAAATCGGTCGCCCTGCATGCGCTGGAAGATGCCGGTTTTTACTGTGTAGACAACCTGCCTCCCGAACTGCTGCTGCCGTTTGTCGAACTGGAGCAGAAACACAACGCCAACCGGCTGGCCATTGCCATTGACGTGCGCAGCGCGACCTCGTTGCCACTGGTTCCCCAACACCTGGACACCTTGCGCCGCCAGCGGATTGTGGTCAAACCGTTGTTTCTGGACGCGACTACGGACACCCTGGTGCGCCGCTATTCAGAAACCCGCCGCAAGCACCCGTTGTCCCAAAACGAGTCGGGCCACTCCGAACGGGATGAGCGCCGCGCACTGGTTGAGGCGATTGAACTGGAACGCGAACTGCTGGCTACCCTGCGTGAGCAGGCGCACGTCATAGACTCCAGCATCATCCGCCCCTCGCAGTTGCAGGGCTACGTAAAGACACTGGTAGCCTCCCCCGGTGGACAGCTGACCCTGGTATTCGAGTCGTTTGCATTCAAGCGCGGCGTGCCTACCGATGCGGACTTCATGTTTGACGTGCGCATGCTGCCCAACCCGCATTACGAACCTGCGCTGAAACATCTGACTGGGCGTGACCAGCCAGTCATTGAGTACCTGCAGGCGCAAAGCGATGTGGATCTGATGCTGCAACACATCACGCACTTTCTGAGGAACTGGCTGGATGCGCTGGCGCGCGACCACCGCAGCTATGTGACGGTGGCCATTGGCTGCACTGGCGGACAGCACCGGTCGGTCTATCTGGTGGAGCGACTAGCGCAGGAATTCAGCCCGGACTGGATCACGCTCAAACGCCACCGTGAGATGGACGCACTCTGATCCAGCGTTTCAGCGCTCCAGCAATTTGCGAACCGGGGCCGGGAGCCCCAGCGCAGGCCAGTCACCCGGCCCCACCCAGCGCCCCTCGCCCCACTGCGTTCTGACATTGGAGAGCACCAGTCGGCGCGGATGCAGGTGCAGGTCTTTGTGGGTCAGCACATGGGTAAACGCCGGAAGGTCTTGCAGTGCGGGCACATATTGAGCGGGCACTGCGGCGCGCAATGCCTCTTCGGTGTCGAACAAGGGCAGGCAGTACAGACCCGCCCACACTCCGGGTGTCGGACGCTGGGACAACCAGACCGCGCCATGTGCAGTCTGCACCCACAGCAGCCACACAACCTGGCTTGAGCGCTTGAGCTTGCGGGTTCGCACCGGGTAGCGCAGAGGGTCACCGGCCGCTTTGGCCTCGCAGTGCCCCTGTACCGGGCAGACGCCGCATTGCGGTTTTCTGGGCAGACATACCGTGGCGCCCAAGTCCATCACGCCCTGGGTATAACGTGGCATCCAGGCTTTGGCATGGGGGCCGGTGGGCAACAACGCCGTCGCACTGTCCCACAAGGCCCGTTCATTCGCCGCCACTGCCAGGTCAGCATCAAAAGCCAGCGCGCGCGTCACCACCCGTTTGACATTGGCGTCCAGGATTGCAACCCGCTCACCGAAGCAGAGCGATGCGATGGCTGCTGCAGTGGAGCGGCCTATTCCAGGAAGTGTCGCCAGGGTGCGCGCATCGGCGGGAAATGTGCCGCCATGCCGGGACATCACATCCCGGGCGCACTGGTGCAGATTGCGTGCACGGCTGTAGTATCCCAGCCCGCTCCACAAACCCAGCACCTCGTCCAGACTGCCCTCGGCCAGCGCAGCCACGTCGGGAAACCGGTCGATAAAGCGCTGGAAATAAGCGATGACGGTAATCACCTGGGTCTGCTGCAGCATGATCTCCGACAGCCAGACCCGGTACGGATCACAGGTGTTTTGCCAGGGCAGGCTGTTGCGCCCATGCGTTTGCTGCCAGCGAACCACCTGTGCGGCAAATTCGCCATGCGCCATCTGCACGCCCGACACGCTCAGGCGAACTCCAACTCCGTGGACAGCACGTGCGACTCGTTCGAAGAGATCAGGTAGTCCGTCAGCTCCACCAGCTTGATATCGAGCTGGTCCAGCGTGGCTTCCTGCACATCGATTTCGTGGATGCGCTCTTCCAGCCCGCCTGCCGCTTGCTGGATACGGTCTATGGCTTCAATGCGACGTGCAAAGTTTCGCCTGCGCTCACGCAACTGGGCATCCAGTTGCGCAGCGGCGGATTTGCTCCAGAGTTCCACTTCACCCAGCGCCGTTTCATGCACAGAACGCAGGCGCGTCGACAGTGCGCGCACCAGCCGGTCAGCGAACTCGGGTTGCGCGAGCTTGAAGGCATTGCCAACACCCAGATACTGCAGGTGGCTACGCTCTACCATGTCCAGATCCTTGAGGTAGGCCGCCATCTGCGGCTCAGCAGGCGCCTGCAGCGAGAAGCCGTACTCTGCATTGAGCTGGCGGAAAGTCGCAGCCAGCATGTTCTGGATTTCGCCAGTGAGGCCCTGAACCCGGTTCAGATTGGCCCGCAGACGATCGAAGGTGTCCCCATAAGCGCGTTTGACACCCAGCTTGAGGCCCTTTTGCATCAGGGCTTCAGTGAGCTGGGCCATCTCGGCCTTCAGCACTTTCGGGCCCAGGATGGCGAATACTTCACGCAGAAGCTTCAAGTGGACAGAACGGACCGCGTGGATCTTGGCACCACCCTGGTCGAACTCGGCCTGCTCCTGCGAAATGCGGGAGCGCATGTGGCGAATGACTGATGCATTCTTGCCCTGCAGCCCGCGCAACTCCATGGTTTGCTCTGTCAGGTCACGTTTGCGGATATTGATGACGCGCCCGGTCTCGGTACGCAGCTCTGCAATGCCCTGCGCCATAGCGGCACCCAGAATCTTCTGCCTGCGCCCCAGCATGTCATGTGCCAGCACATCTTCCAGCTCACGCAAGCAGCTTTGCTCCAGCAACGCGGCGTCACTGCTGACTTTAGCCACCAGCCCTTTCTGGGCTGACACGGCTATGACCTTGTCAGGCGTGATGCCCAGAATCTCGGCCGTACTGCGTTTTTGTCGCTCAATCTGGGCCTTGATCTGTCCGGGAGAACTCAACTCGTCCCACAAGGTGTCAATCTTGTTGAGCACCACCAGCCGGGTTTCAGAATTTCCGGTCTCACTGACCAGATGTTCGCGCCAGATCGACAGATCAGACTTGGTAACACCGGTGTCCGCCCCCAGAATGAATACCACGGCCTGGGCCTGTGGAATCAGGCTGACGGTCAGCTCAGGCTCGGCGCCAATGGCGTTGAGGCCTGGCGTGTCCAGAATCACCAGTCCCTGCTTGAGCAGAGGATGCGCAAAGTTGATCAACGCATGGCGCCACTTCGGCACCTCGACCATCCCCTGTGCATCGACCAACGGGTTGTCTTCAGGGGTCTGGCTGTTCCAGAAACCCAGCGCGCGCGCCTCTTCCTGGGTCACCGTGCGTGTTTCGGCCACTTTTTCAAAGGATGCGGCCAACTGCTGCGGATTGTTGACATCCAGGTCAATGCGTGTCCATTTTTCGGGCGCCATGCGCCATTCCATCAATGCCTGGGGCTGCAAACGGGTCTCAATGGGCAGGAGACGCAGACAGGGAGGAACCTCCGCGTCGTAGCCCATTTCCGTGGGGCACATGGTGGTGCGGCCCGCGCTGGCCGGCATGATGCGACGGCCATAACCCGCAAAGAAGATGGCGTTAATCATTTCCGATTTGCCGCGGGAAAACTCTGCAACAAACGCCACCATCACCTTGTCGGAACGCACTTGGGCTTCCAGACGGCGCAGGCGCTCTTCTACCGCAGCATCCAGCAGGTCGTGGTCTTTCAACCATTCGGCCAGCAACTTGAGGCGCAAGGCAAACTCCCTGCGCCATATTCCATGCTGGTCAAACTGATCGTTGAATGAAGTAGCCAAGAATTCCCCTAGTGGAAACGGTCAATATAGCACTGCAGGGGCCGGCCGTGCTCAGCTTTTCTGGCATATGGGACAGAAAAAGGTGGACCGCTGGCCCTGCCGGATCGCCTTGATGGGCGTTGCACAAACCCTACAGGGTTCACCGGCGCGCCCGTACACATTGGCCTCCAGTTGGAAGTGCCCTGATTCTCCCTGTGCGTTAGAAAAGTCGCGCAGTGTGCTACCCCCTTTCTCAACAGCGCGGACCAACACCTCACGGATGGCGGCTTGTAGCCGGACCAGCCGCACCCGGCTGAGCCTGCAGGCGCGCGCAGTGGGTCGAATCTCGGCCAGAAACAATGCCTCAGAAGCGTAGATATTGCCCACCCCCACCACCACATCACCGGCTAGCAGAACCTGTTTGATGGGCGCCTTGCGTTGCTTGAGTCTGGTTACAAATTCTTGCAATAAAAACCCGTCTTCCAAAGGTTCCATGCCCAGCTTTCCAAGAAGCTTTTGTGCCACGGGATCCTGCTCGCTGAGTGCAAACACGACCGCCCCAAACCGGCGCGGGTCGTTCAGTCGCAAGGTACCTTGAGTGGTCTGCAGGTCAAAGTGATCATGTACCCCCGGCGCAGCCATCAGGCGGCCAAACGCTAGGCTCCCGGACATACCCAGGTGCAGTAAAAGTAAACCCTGGCTCAGGTCCAGCAACAGGTACTTGCCACGCCGGCGCACGCCCACAACGGTTTGACCCACCAGTTGCCTGGGATCAATGCCCAGCGGCCAGCGCAGCAGTTTTCCCATGCGAACCTGCACGATGCCGGCACCCGCAATGTGGCTGGCAAAGCTGCGTCGCGTAACTTCGACCTCGGGTAATTCGGGCATGGCATTTCCAGTGGGAAACGGGGTTGATGGGCTTGGATTATTATGGTCCGATGTCCTTATCCAAGCATTTCGCCATTCTGGCAATTGTCACCTCCATCTCCTGCTCCAGCGCACTGGCTGCAGACAAAGGCCCCACTGTTTCCAATTCGGCTCTGGGCAGCGAACTTTTTTACCAGTTGCTGGTCGGCGAACTCAGTGCGCAGAACGGAGACGCGGGCTCCGCCTTTTCCCTGATGCTCGATGCCGCCCGCAAGGCCAATTCGGAACAGCTCTACGAACGCGCCGTCAACATTGCTCTGAACGCACGCAATGGCGAATCCGCGCTGATAGCAGCAAAGGCCTGGTCCCAGTCCTTTGCCGGCTCGGTGGCAGCCAACCGCTATGTGCTGCAGATACTAATCGCCCTGAACCGGATCAGCGACACGGTGGACCCCATCCGGCGCGATCTGTCTTTTGCCAAAGGTGCGGCGCGCATTGGCGCAATTACCTTGTTGCCCCGCTACTTTGTGCGTGCATCCGACAAAAAGCAGGCTGCAACCACCGTCGAGTTGGCCCTGACTTCCGACCTGAGCAACAAGGCCACGGGTGCTGCAGCCTGGGCCTCTGTAGGCACCATGCGCCTGCTGGCAGGCGATCTTGACGGCGCCCTCAACGCAGCAAGGCGTGGCGCAGCCATCAACCCGCAATCCGAGGAAGTGGCGGCGTTGGCCCTGGGCTTGTGGGATGCCAGGATGCCCGAAGCCGAAGAACTGGTGCAAAAGCAACTGGCCGGAAAACCGAAACCCGAATTTCGGCTGGCCTACGCGCGTCGCCTAGCAGGCGCTGACCGCCTGTCGGAAGCATATGTCCAGGCACAACAGGTGACCAAAGAAGCACCCACCCTGGCCGACGGGTGGCTGGTGCAGGGCACGCTGGAATACCAGGGCAAAAAGCCCGACGCAGCGGAAGCTTCACTCAAAAAATTTATCGCACAGCGCGCACCTGCGGCACAGGATGCCCCCCAGGACGCCGCTCTGGTGCAGGCCTACCTAATCCTTTCTCAGATTGCTGAGCAGATGCAGCACCCTGATGAGGCGCTGGCCTATCTGCAGAAAATTGACAGCGCGCAGGACATTCTGCGCGTGCAGGGCCGCAAAGCGGCTTTGCTCGCCAAACAGGGAAAGCTGGACGAAGCACGCGCCCTGCTGCGCGATCTGCCGGAGAAGCAACCCGAGGATGCGCGACTCAAGATCAACGCCGAAGTGCAATTGCTTCGGGAGAACCGCCAGTTCACGCAAGCCTATGAAGTACTTGCAGACGCCATTCGGCGATTCCCTGACGACATGGAACTGGTGTACGAGAAGGCCATGGCCGCTGAGAAAATCGGCAAATTGCCAGAGATGGAGCAGCTACTGCGCAAGGTGATAGCCGCCAGACCCGACTACCAACATGCCTACAACGCACTGGGCTATTCACTGGCGGATCGCAACCTGCGTTTGCCGGAGGCCCGGGAACTGATCAACAAGGCACTGGAGTTGGCACCCCAGGATCCCTTCATCATGGACAGCCTGGGGTGGCTGGAATTTCGCAGCGGTAACCTGCAGGACGCTTTGCGCATCCTCAACCAGGCCTACCAAGCCAGGCCCGATGCTGAAATCGCCGCCCACCTGGGTGAAGTTCTGTGGGCCGTGAATCGCAGGCAGGAAGCCATCGCGCGCTGGAAAGAAGGCACGACCATGAACCCTGACAACGACACGCTGCAGGAAACCATGCGACGCCTGAACAGACCGTGAAAACGCAACCGCACAGGGTCTTGCGCTTGCTGGTTGTTTTTGCTATTTTTTTGATAGCTGGCTGTGCAAGTGTGGAAAGGGCTACGCCCTCTTCAGGCCCGGATTCATCCCATTGGCACGGGCGCCTGGCACTCAAGGTCTACAGCACGCCGGTGCAGGCTTTTTCCGCCAATTTTGACCTGCGGGGGTCGGCGGAGTCGGGGAGCCTGACCCTGAGTACCTCGCTGGGCAACACGCTGGCACGCATGCAGTGGAGTCCGACTACGGCGACCCTGGAAACAAGCAATGGAACCAGGGCCTCCACTACCCTGTCCGCGCTGGTGCAGGAAGTCACCGGCACCGACCTTCCCGTGGCCGATCTGTTTGCATGGCTACAGGGCCGCAACTCAGCAAGCCCTCCATGGGAGGCCGATCTGTCCGAAATCGACCATGGTCGGCTGACTGCACGCCGCACGACAGAACCCAATGCAGCCGAACTGAAAGTTCTGCTCGACCGCTAGAGCGCTACCACAGTGCACGCGGATAATTGCGCCATGCAGTCGCTTTATGACATCCCGGCCCCAGCCAAACTCAACCAGTTCCTGCGCATCATCGGCAGGCGTGATGACGGCTACCACCTGCTTCAATCCGTTTTCATGCTGATTGATTGGTGTGACATCCTCCACTTTGAACGTCGCCCTGACGGCAAGATCACCCGCGAAGACCTGAACTGGCCGCTCCCTGAAGAAGACTTGTCGACCCGTGCCGCTCGGGCACTGCAGGAGGCCACAGGATGCAAAGAGGGGGCGCACATTGGTGTTGCCAAGTCAGTTCCCGCGCAGGCGGGCATGGGTGGAGGCTCATCCGATGCAGCATCTACACTGCTTGCACTAAACCGATTGTGGAACTGCAAACTTTCCTTGCAGGCGCTATCCCGCATAGGTTTGTCGCTGGGTGCCGACGTGCCTTTTTTCTTGGGTGGTCACCACGCCTGGGTCGAAGGAATTGGCGAAAAACTGACTCCCTTGCAGTTGCCAAAAGCTGACTTTCTGGTGGTCAAACCCGATGCGGGATTGGACACCCGTTTGATTTTCTCAGACCCTGCGTTGAAACGCGACTCTGAGCCTGCTATAATTTCAGGCTTCGCTGCGAACGCATTCGGAAACACCCAGAGCAATCCGGGATTTGGCCGAAATGACTTGCAAGCTGTTGCCCAAAAACTTTGCCCCGGTGTAACGCAAGCCCTTGACTGGCTGGCGAAGCAAGGACTAAGCGGTCGGATGACAGGCTCTGGAAGTGCTGTGTTCGCGCACTTGCCGCAAGGCGTGATCTGGGATGCGGCTACTGTGCCCAATGCGTTTCAGGTCAGGCAATGCAGCAGTTTGGATGTTCATCCACTCCATGGGTGGGCAACCAGCGACAGCTAAATATGGTTTAGCTAAACGGTTTAGCGGTGGGCAGCGTTTCGCTGTCAACCTGTGTAGGGGAGTCGCCAAGTTGGTTAAGGCACTGGATTTTGATTCCAGCATGCGAAGGTTCGAATCCTTCCTCCCCTGCCAAATTGTTGTTCGGGCTGGTCCGGCAACACTGCGCGCTTTGTGACGACATAAACCCAACTTCATCGCTGGAACCCGCATGCAGGCACCTACCTCCCCGGACTTCATGGTTTTCACTGGCAATGCCAACCCTGGCATGGCAGAGGAAATTGCACACCATCTGGGCATTTCGCTGGGTTCAGCCACCGTAGGCCGTTTCTCGGATGGCGAAGTCACCGTGGAAATCAACCAAAACGTCCGTGCCCGCGACGTGTTCGTAGTGCAAAGCACCTGCGCACCCACCAACGAAAACCTGATGGAATTGCTGATCATGGTCGATGCGCTCAAGCGTGCATCGGCTGAACGCATCAGCGCAGTCATCCCCTACTTTGGCTATGCACGGCAAGACCGCCGTCCGCGCTCCAGCCGTGTGCCGATTACCGCCAAGGTCGTCGCCAACATGCTGCAAGCCGTCGGTGTGGCCCGCGTGCTCACCATGGACCTGCACGCCGACCAGATTCAGGGCTTTTTTGACATTCCGGTGGACAACATTTACGCATCCCCGGTACTGCTGGGTGACCTGCGCACCAAGAATTACGAAGACCTGATCGTGGTATCGCCCGACGTGGGTGGCGTGGTGCGTGCCCGTGCACTTGCCAAACAGCTCAACTGTGACCTTGCCATCATCGACAAGCGTCGCCCCAAAGCCAATGTGTCGGAAGTGATGCACGTGATCGGCGAGATCGAAGGCCGCAACTGCGTCATCATGGACGACATGATTGACACCGCCGGCACACTGGTCAAAGCTGCCGAAGTGCTCAAGGCCCGTGGTGCAAAAAAGGTCTACGCCTATTGCACCCACCCTATTTTCTCGGGTCCCGCCATCGAACGCATTGCCCATGGCGATGCGCTGGATGAAGTGGTCGTGACCAACACCATTCCTTTGAGCGCTGCGGCTGCGCAGTGCAAGAAGATCCGTCAACTCTCCGTGGCTCCGCTGATTGCCGAAACCATCCAGCGTATTGCCAAGGGCGAGTCGGTCATGAGTTTGTTCTCGGATCAGGAAAACCTCTTTTGAGGTTTCTGTAAAACCTGGTCTGAGGCGAAAGCAGGCGTCGCTGCATAGGGCAGCGGTCAAACGCCTTTTTTAAACCGGAGTCACACTGGTCGCGGTGGACTTCTTATTGGAGTAAGTTATGAAATTTGTCGCTTTTGAGCGCGCCAAGCAGGGCACGGGTGCGAGCCGCCGTCTCCGCATCACCGGTCGCACGCCCGGTATCGTGTACGGTGGCAACACCGACACCACTCTGATCGAAATCGATCACAACGCCCTGTGGCATGCCCTGAAAAAGGAAGCCTTCCACGCTTCTGTGCTGGACATGGAACTGGCTGGCAAGGAACACAAGGTTCTGTTGCGCGACGTGCAAATGCACCCCTTCAAGCAACTGATTCTGCACATCGACTTCCAGCGCGTTGACGAGAACACCAAGCTGCACATGAAGGTGCCACTGCACTTCAGCGGCGATGAGTTGTCTCCCGCTGTCAAGACCGATGGCTGCATTGCCAACCACGTTCTGACCGAAATCGACGTGCTGTGCCTGCCCAAGGACCTGCCCGAATTCGTGGCGGTGGACCTGAGTGGCCTGAAGAAGGGCAAGTCCCTGCACCTGGCTGACATCGTTTTGCCCAAGGGCGTGACCGCTGTGACCCATGGCAAGAACAACCCCGTGGTTGTCTCCGTAGTGGCTGTGGCTGGTGCCGCTGAAGCAGCTCCTGCTGCGGATGCTGCCGCTGCACCAGCCCCCGTCGCCAAAGGAGGCAAGGCCGCTCCCGCTGCCAAGGCTCCCGCCGCCAAGAAATAATCGGATCTGCGCCTTTTATGTCGACGGCCCACCTCGGTGGGCCGTTTTTCTTGGTGCTGCCCATTTTTGCTCTACCATTTCGACCCACATGATCAAGCTGTTTGTTGGCCTGGGCAATCCCGGCCCGGAATACGAAGCCACCCGACACAACGCCGGGTTCTGGTGGATTGATGCACTGGCGCGCCAGCTCAAAGTCTCACTGAACATGGACAAGGGCTACCACGGCCTGGTCGCGCGTACCACCATTGGCGGGCAGACCGTTTGGCTGCTGGAACCGCAAACCTTCATGAATCTCTCCGGCAAATCGGTGGCCTCCCTCGCAAAGTTCTTCAAAATTACGCCGCAGGAAATGCTGGTAGCGCATGACGAACTGGACATTGCTCCTGGCGAAGCCAAGCTCAAACTTGGCGGCAGCCATGCTGGCCACAATGGCCTGCGAGACATCCACGCCCAGTTGGGCACCGACGACTACTGGCGCCTGCGCATTGGCGTGGGCCACCCCGGCGTGAAATCCGAAGTGGTGAACTGGGTTCTCAAGAAACCGTCCATGGACCACCGCATCGCCATGGACCAGTGTATTGATCGCACGCTCAAGGCTGTGCCGCATTTGCTGGCCGGTGAAATGGACAAGGCCACCATGCTGATCCACACCAGCAAACCCCCGCGCCCCAAGCCGCCCAAACCCGAAAAACCAACCATCGAGCCCGCCCCCCCTCCCGAACCAGCAAGGAATAAGCCATGATTCGATTCCCCAGAGTTGCTACTCTTTTTATAGCTTCTTGTGCACTGTCCACGGGGGCTATGGCCCAGAAAACCATTTACCGCTGTGGCAGCAGTTACAGCCAGGTGCCGTGCGAGGGGGCGGTGTCCGTCGATGCCAGCGATGCGCGTACTCGGACCGACAAGACCGCGGCAGACAAGGCCACCCAGCGCGACATGAAGCAGGCCACTGCCATGGAGAAAACGCGCATCAAGGAAGAGAAAGAAGCTGTTGCCCAAGCCCAGGCAGCCCACAAGGCCAGTGAAAAGTCAGCCGCCAAAGCGCAGGACAAGCCTGAAGCCAACGAACACGAAAAGAAGAAAGCCGCAAAGCACAAGAAGAAAGAACCAGAGTTCTTCACCGCCAAGGCAGCGCCTGAAAAGAAAAAAGACTAGGGCTTTGCCAGCGCCTGCAGGCGCCGGTATTTCTGCCACAGGGTTTCCTTGTCTTCAACGTGCTGCGGGTTCACCGGGATACAGGCCACCGGGCACACCTGCACACACTGGGGCTCGTCGAAATGCCCTACGCACTCGGTGCATTTGTTCGGGTCAATCTCGTAGATCTCCGGCCCCAGATAAATCGCCTCGTTCGGGCACTCGGGTTCGCACACATCACAGTTGATGCACTCGTCGGTAATGATCAGCGCCACAGCGATTTCTCCATGGCGCAATTATCGCCGCCAGCGCCATAATGGTTTTCACACGCTGACAAACCCGAGTTGCCACCATGCCTACACCGCACGACCCCTCTCTCCCCCTGCATGCCTGGGGCGCCAGTGCGCTGCTGGCAGCCTACCGCAAACACGCCCTGTCACCGGTCGAAGTCACGCAAGCGGTGCTCAGCCATATCGAACGCTGGGAGCCCCATTTGTGCGCCAGCTACCTGCTGCGCCCCGAACACGCGCTGGCGCAGGCCAGAGCTTCCGAGGCCCGCTGGCGCGATAACGAACCGTCCGGCGCGCTCGATGGTGTGCCGGTCACCATCAAGGAAAACATTGCCACGCGTGGCGACCCCACGCCTTTGGGCACACTGGCCACAGACACCACCCCGGCAGCCGCAGACGCACCGCCTGCTGCGCGCCTGCACGAAGCGGGCGCCGTCATGGTGTGCAAGACCACCATGCCCGACTACGGCATGCTGTCCTCCGGTGTTTCCACCTTCCACCCACTTACCCGCAACCCCTGGGACCTGCGCAAAACCCCCGGTGGCTCCAGCGCGGGGGGTGGCGCCGCAGCCGCAGCAGGCTATGGCCCGCTGCACATTGGCACCGACATTGGCGGTTCGCTGCGCCTGCCAGCCAGCTGGTGCGGTATTTACAGCCTCAAGCCCAGCCTGGGCCGGGTGCCGATTGACCCGCCGTACACCGGCCGTGCTGCCGGCCCCATGACCCGCCGCGTGGCCGACGCCGCGCTGATGATGCAGGTGCTGAGCCGCCCCGATCTGCGCGACAGCATGAGTCTGCCCCCGAGCACGGTGGCATGGGACGATTGGGAGGGCGCAGTTGACCATCTGCGCGGTCTGCGCATTGGTTTGCTGATTGACGCCGGCTGCGGTCTGGCCGTCGACCCAGATGTGCGCGACGCAGTGCTGCACGCAGCCACCCTGCTGGACGAAGCCGGCGCCATTGTGGAACCCATGGAACCGTTCCTGACCCGCCAGATGCTGGACGGCATGGACCACGCCTGGCGTATGCGCTCGCACCTGGATCTGGCCGCGCTGCCAGCCAGCAAACGCAGCACCGTATTGCCCTACATCCGCGAATGGGCCGACAGCGTGAAGGACATGCCGGGCACCGCAGCGTTTGTTGCCATGAGCCAGTTTCACGCCACGCGCGTTGCCACCGTCAAGGCCTGCAACCC
>JAGWUS010000012.1 GCA_028868305.1 Burkholderiales bacterium
CCGGCAACTTATCCAGACCGTTGCCAGGATTGGCCAGCACCGGCACGCGGCGCTCGGTATTTTCGATCGGGGTCAACTTGCCCGCCCGCAGCAATAGGGGACGCAAGCCCTGGTAGGACCACAAAGTGGCGCGGGTGCGAGGAACGGGCTTTCCTGGGGGGGCGCACCGCACGCAAACTGGGCCACAGGGGCACCAGGTTCTGGGCGGTCAGCGCATCGCGGTACTCCTGCGGGAGGTCTTCAAGGCGTCCGAGTTCTTGCATGGCAATTCCTAAGTCAGGTTTTATCCGCACGAAAAACAGCTATAGATAAACTTTCTGAAGCAAACGCATCAACGTCTTGCGCTCGGTGGCCGTCAGCCGGGACGCCACATCGACTTCCAGTTGTGCGGCATCATTTTCCGCCTGCTCCATCAGCTTGAGACCTTCCGGCGTGGGGTGCAAGCCCATGGCCCGGCCATCGTTGGGATGCGGACGCCGCTGAATGAGCCCCCGTTTCTCCAGGCCATTGACCACGCCCACCAGATTCGGCGGCAAGATGCCCAGTACCGAGCACAACTGCCGCGATGTAATGCCCGGGTTGTGAACAATTAGCGATGCCACAGAAAAATCCACCACGGAATGAAAGTCGTGGACCACCATTCGCTGCAAGAACACATCAATCACCGCCAGCGCAGTACGCCGTGCGTTGTAGCCAATCAGAGTTTCAAGAAAACTGGTGTCCACCCGGTCTACAGAAGGGTCTGATGTTTTTTGCTGGGTCGCCATGAATCAACACCTGGTTTCAAAGCGCGACAGGCCCACAGGCTCGGTCCACGATACCCACGCGCATCGCAAACTCCGGCATAACCCAGCGCTGCATCGCCTGCGCAGGCTGCACCCAGCGCACGTCGGCTCCAACTGCACTGCGTTCAATCTGTGCCCAGGCCCAGTCCATCAAAACCATTGCCACCGCACGCAAATAGTCATCTGCCACCCAGAACGCCAATGACGCGTCCTGTGCGGCCGAAGCCGCCAGCTTGCGGGTAAGCTCTTCGAGCACTTTCAAACGCTGCGCAACACGTGCCGAAGACGGGGCGTCCGAAGGCATCGCGTCTTGAAGTTCATTCAACAATGTGAAGAAGCCTCGTCCCCCGTCTGCCAGGACCTTGCGCACTAGCAAATCAATCGCCTGAATTTCGTTGGTGCCCTCGTAAATCATGGCAACCCGCGCATCGCGAATGTTCTGCTCAATGCCCCACTCGCGCACATAACCATGCCCGCCAAATACCTGCAGACACTCACTCCCACCATAAAACGCCTGTTGGGTGAAGGCTGCCTTGATGGCGGGCGTCACGAAAGTGCACCAGCGTTGGGCAGCCTCTTTGCGCACCGTATCGGGATGGTGCTTGAGCATGTCGAGCTCCATCGCCGTGCGATAGGCCAGCACACGGGCACCATCAATCCAGGCACGCTGGGTGTCCAGAATACGCCGCATGGCGGGATGCTCTGCAATCAGGTCTGCCTCAGCGGCCGACTTGCCACGCCCGGGGGCACGCATCTGGCGACGCTCCTTTGAATAGGCATCAGCCTTTTGCCAGGCAGCCTCCAGCAAACCCACGCCCTGCAGAGCCACATGCAAACGCGCCGCGTTCATCATCACGAACATGGCGTTCAAACCACGTCCCGGTGCGCCGACCATCCAGCCTATAGCTGCATCAAAGCGCATCACGCAAGTGGGGCTGCCATGCAGGCCCATTTTTTCTTCAATGCGTTCGCAGTGCGCTTCGCTGCGGCTGCCGTCCGCATAGAACTTGGGCACCAAAAACAGCGACAAGCCCCTGGGTCCGGGCGGTGCATCGGGCAGGCGCGCCAGCACAAGATGCACGATGTTGTCGCTCAGGTCGTGCTCACCGCCTGAAATAAAAATCTTGGTTCCGCTGATCTGGTAGCTGCCGTCTGCCTGCCAAACGGCTTTGGTACGTGCCAGCCCCAGGTCACTCCCCGCATGGGGCTCGGTCAGGCACATGGTCGCCAGCCACTCGCCAGTTGCCACTTTCTCCAGGTACTGCGCCTTTAGCTCCTCACTGGCATGGTGCTTGATGCATTCATAGGCGCCGTGCAAGAGTCCCGGTGCCATGGTCCAACCGTGGTTGGCCGCACTCAGCATTTCATACAAAACCGCTTCCATCACTGCTGGCAATCCCTGGCCTCCGTCTTCGGTCGCCGATGCCAGCGCAGGCCAGCCGGCCTGCCAGAAGGCCTGGTACGCGTCCCGAAAACCGGGTGGCGTTGTGACCTTGCCGTTATCAAAGCGGCATCCAGTTTCGTCGCCATTACGGTTGAGGGGCGCAATGACCTCACCCACGAACTTACCCGCCTCCTGCAGCACCTGCAGCACCAGGTCTGGATCCACCTCGCTGTAGTTTTGCAAAGCCTGCAACTGGGCGGGGGCGTTGAGCACCTGCGACAACAGCAGGTGAATATCTTCCGTAGCGGGCTGGTAAGCGTTCATGAGGACAACAAATGGTGAATAGGCGACAGGGATATCAGGCGGCCTTCTTGGCAGCACCCAGGTAGGTGTCAATCACCCGCGGATCCTGAGCCAGATCGGCTGCAGGGCCGTGCAGGCCAATCTCGCCCATTTCGAGCACATAGCCCTGATCAGCCACCGCCAGTGCTGCACGGGCGTTTTGCTCCACCAGTACGATGGTTACACCGGTTTGGCGCAAGGTCTCAATGATGGAAAAAATCTCCTTCACGATCAGCGGAGCAAGACCCAGACTGGGCTCATCGAGCATCAGCATTTTGGGTGCGGACATCAGCGAGCGACCTACGGCCAGCATCTGGCGTTCACCACCCGACAGCGTACCGGCCTCCTGCACACGGCGCTCCTTGAGACGTGGAAAAAGGGAGTACACATCGTCCAGCCGGCTGCGCCACTGGGCGTTGCCCAGACGCATCTGGCGGTAGCCACCCAGCACCAGGTTGTCTTCCACACTCATGGTGCCGAACAGCTCGCGCTTTTCGGGTACCAGGGCAATGCCGAGCATCACGCGCTCTTCGAGCGTAAGTTCTTCAATCGCCTGCCCTTCAAAATCAATGCGTCCTTTGCCAGGCAGCAAGCCCATCAACGTATTGAGGAAGGTGGACTTGCCGGCACCGTTCGGTCCGATCACAGTGATCACACTGCCCTTGGTGGCTTCCAGACTCAGGCCGTGCAAGACTTCAGCCTTGCCATAACCGGCGCGCAGATCGCTAACTTTTAGCATGGGGGTTGTGTTCATGTCAGTCCTCACTGCGGGTCAATGTTCGGTACCCAGATAGGCGGCACGCACAGCGGGGTTGGCTTGTACTTCAGCAGGTGTTCCGCGGGTCAGCAAGGTGCCAAACTCCATTACCACCAGCTGATCGCACACATCCATTACCAGATCCATGTCGTGCTCTACCAGCAAAATACTCATCCCTTCGCCTTGCAGTTGCCGCAACACTTGCGCCAGCGCCTGCTTTTCCTTGTGGCGCAGGCCAGCAGCCGGCTCGTCGAGCAATAGCAGGGCCGGGTCGCAGCACAATGCACGGGCGATTTCCATGAGCCGTTGCGGGCCCATGGCCAAGTTGCCGGCTTGCTCGTGCATGAACTCCCCCATGCCGATACGTTCGAGCTGGCGCTGGGCCTCTTTCATGAGGCGTTGCTCTTCAAGCTTGTTGGTACGCAGCATCGAAGAGACCACACCGCTTGCGCCGCGGGTATAGGCGCCCATGGCCACGTTCTCCAGCACCGTCATATCGGCGATCATCTTCACGTGCTGAAACGTCCGGGCCATGCCTTTGCGCGAAATGTCGCGGGAAGCCAGGGCGCTGATGTCGTCGCCTCGGAATGTCACCTGACCGCTGGTTTTTCCGAGCACACCGGTAATCAGGTTGAACGTGGTGGACTTGCCCGCGCCATTGGGGCCAATCAAGCCAACAATCTGGCCGGCAGCGATATCGAAGCTGATGTCATTCACCGCCACCAGACCACCAAACTGTTTGCGGATCTTGTCCACATGGAGCACCAACTCGCCCATGGCGGGCTTGCTGCGCGCAGGCAGGTCTACCGCATTCTGCCAGTCCACGGTGCGCGGCGGACGAGGCAGCCTGCGCGCAACCACCGACCACAAGCCGTCAGGCAGGTATTTGAGTACCAGTACCAGGGCGATGCCAAACACAATGACCTCGTAACTGCCACTGGTACCAATCAATGCGGGCAAGGCAACCTGCAAATAGTCGTCCAGCAACTTGACCAGACCGGCGCCGACGATGGCACCCCACACGTATCCGACCCCACCAATCACCGTCATGAACAGGTACTCGATGCCCATCTTGAGGCCAAAGGCCGACGGATTCACCGTGCGCTGGAAGTGCGCCAGCAGCCACCCTGCGACAGACGCGAACAGCGCAGCAATCAGAAAGATGGTGACCTTGTAGCGGAAGGTGCTGATGCCCATGGCCTCGGCCATTTGCGTTCCGCC
The DNA here is from genome assembly GCA_028868305.1 of Burkholderiales bacterium. Classification (GTDB taxonomy): domain Bacteria; phylum Pseudomonadota; class Gammaproteobacteria; order Burkholderiales; family Burkholderiaceae_C; genus Allorhodoferax. Next base: position 4,490 of record JAGWUS010000012.1, read on the forward strand.
CTTGAGCGACCGGATGGCCCGCCCCGGACGGGAGTCCAGCAGATTCAGCAGTGCCACGGCACCCGCGATCACGATGGCCCAGGTCAGCACGAAAAAGAGGCGCCCCTGGCCAATGTCAACTGAACCGATGGACAGACTCTTGAGCCCCAGCAAACCATCGTACTTGCCCAAGGCATCAAGGTTGCCCATGAGGTAATACAGCGACAGGCCCCATGCGATGGTTGCCAGCGGAAGGTAGTGTCCCGACATGCGCAGGGTGATCAGGCCGACGATGACGGCACTCACCGCAGTGAGTCCAAGCCCCACGAATACCGTGAGCCAGGGCGACAGACCGGTATTGAGTGTGAGCCAGGCGGTGGTGTACGCGCCGATGCCGACGAAGGCTGCCTGGCCAAACGAAGTCAGACCACCAACCCCTGTCAGCAGCACCAGGCCCAGGCACACCAGCGCATACAGGCCGATGTAATTGAGCTGCGCGATCCAGAAATCAGGCAAGGGAAGCAGCGCGATGACCGGAACCGCGGCAGCCAGCAGGAGGATAGGGATGTTTCTTTTCAACATAGTCAGTGTTCCTCGTCAGAGTGGCCACTGTGCAGAGAGCGAACCAGCAGGATGGGCAGAATTAAAGTGAACACGATCACTTCCTTGAAGGCACTGGCCCAGAAGGCACCAAAAGCCTCGACGATGCCCACGAAAAGTGCACCAACAAGGGCACCCGGATAGCTGGAAAGACCCGCGATCACCGCGGCCACAAAGCCTTTGAGACCGATCAAAAAGCCGGAGTCGTAGAACACCGTGGTGGTGGGACCAATCAGAAGGCCTGAGAGCGCACCGATCAGCGCTGCCATCAGGAAAGTCAGCTGGCCAGAAGCGTGGGTGGAGATGCCCATGAGGCGCGCTCCAGTTCGATTGACGGCCGTAGCACGCAAGGCCTTGCCCCGCAGGGAGCGCTCAAAGTACAGCCACAACAACACAATCAATGCCAGCGATACGCCGAAAATGATTACAGTCTGGCCACTGAGACTGACTGGTCCCAGTGCGAACCGCGCATCCCAGAACGAGGGATTGCGAAAGCCCTCGGCGCCAAAGAACAGCAGGCCCAAACCGGTCATGGCGAAATGCACACCGACCGAAACAATCAGCAGCACCAGAGGTGTCGCCGATTCAAGCGACTGGTAGGCCACACGGTACACCAGCGGCCCGAAGGCGGTAACGATGGCAACGCTCAGGGTTGCTTGCACCCACAGCGGAAATTGCAGTGGAGCGGCCCAGATCGCAAGCCCCGAGATCAGCATGGGGAAAACCGCACCCTTCAGCGCTGGCTTGAGTGCGCGTACGGCATTGCCATGGTGGCGCCAGCGCTCGACCAGCTCCATCAACGCGGCTACACCCGCCAGCAGCAACAGCAGCCAGACCGTGCCCGGCGTTTTTCCGGTTTGCAACATGGCCAGGGTGAGTGCGCCATAGGCGACAAATTCACCTTGCGGAATGAAGATCACCCGTGTGACGGTGAACACCAATACCGTGGCCAACCCGAGCAGGGCATAAACCGCGCCATTGGTCACGCCGTCCAGTAGCAGGATGCTGGCGATGGAGAAGTCCATGGTGAGCCTTGGAAGAATTCAGGAGAGGCCACGCGGGGTGGCGAAGAGCTGGGGCGTTACTTCCACAGCAGAAGCAACGCCCGCACAGAGCGCTTAGGCGGCTTATTCGACCTTGAACTTGCCGTCAACCACCTTGGTCATGACGCCGGTTTCCAGCGTGTAGCCCCAGTGGTCATCCTTGGTCCAGTTCATCACACCGTGGGAAAACACGGTGCGACCCATGGTTTCCAGGCTGTCACGCATGGCAGCACGGAACTCAGGGGTGCCGGGCTTGGCCTTTTTCAGCGCCATGGGAATGGCTTTTTCCATGGCGATCTGGAAATCGTAAGAGTGACCGGCAAACTGGTTGCGGGTGTTTGGCCCAAACTCCTTCTCGTACTTCTGCACAAAATCGAGTGCAAGTTTCTTGGAAGGATGGCTGTCGGGCAGTTGGTCACCCAGCAGCGCAGGGCCGGACACCACGTAGGTGCCTTCAACCGCTTTGCCACCTATGCGGGGAAGGTCTGGTGTGGCAGCAGCATGCGTCTGGTAAACCTTGCCCTTGTAGCCGCGCTCGACCAGTGCCATTTGCGGCATGGCAGCGCCAGAACCGGACGCCACCACAAGAATTGCGTCAGGGTTGGCAGAGGTCAGCTTCAGTGCCTGGGGAGTCACACTCGTGTCGGTACGGGCAAAGCGCTCGGTGCCCACCAGCTTGATGCCAGCCTTGTCCAGCATAGGGGTCACCGCATCCAGCCATTGTTGACCATATGCGTCGGCGTAGCCCAAAAAGCCCACGGTCTTGACGCCCTGCTTTTTCATCAGTTCAACCACGGCGTGGCCCATCACAATGTTGGACTGCGGCATCCGAAACAACCAACCATCTTTACCTGGGGGAACACCCACAGGTGAGGCGGCCACCTGCACGGTGCCAGATTCACTGGCGACATCGGTCATCGCAGCAGCAACAGGAGTGGCGCAGGAACCAAAAATTAGGTCCACCTTGTCTTCCGTCACAAAACGACGTGCATTAGCCGTTCCTTTGCCGGGGTCTGAAGCGTCGTCGAGAACGATCAGTTGAACTTTCTCTCCTCCGATGGTTTTGGGGAAAAGTTGCAATTGCTTCTGCATGGGGATACCCAGTCCAGAGGCTGGACCTGTCAGCGATAGGCTCACGCCTATCTTGATATCGGCAAAAGCCGCAGTGCTGGTGATAGTGGCGATTGCCAGTGTCAGCAGGGTTTTCTTGAGTTTCATGCTTGTCTCCTTAGATAGTTGGATTGGACAGGGGGTACACGGGGGAAAATGAATCAGCTGCACTTGGACTTGATGTCTTCAGGCACCGGAATGGCTTTAATGCGGTCGGGTTCGCCTTCGGGGTGCACCACAAAGGCACGGGTTTCGCGCCCCTCGCACAGCACGGTATCCCCGCGCATGACGACGTGCTTCTGCACAAAGGTCTTGGCCGCCCAGGACTCGATGCTGGTGTGCACATGCAGCGTCTCGCCATAGGTCGCCGGGCGCATGAATTTGGTGTGAATCTCCAGCAGGGGCGTGCCGATGATGCCGGTGTTTTTTTTGAGCTCGCGCCAGGGCGGGATGCCGCATTCCATGAAGAAATGCAGCGAGGCCGCATCCATCCATTTGGAAAAATTCGGAAAGAAAACGATGCCGGCAGGGTCGCAGTCGCCAAACTGAACCTTGATGTCGTAAACGGTGGTCTTGGTCATAGAGGCTTTCAGTATTTAACGCGGCGCCATGCGCAGTGCGCCATCCAGGCGAATCACTTCGCCATTGAGGTGGCCATTGGTCACGATGTGGGAAGCCAATTGGGCAAATTCTTCCGGTTTGCCCAGGCGCTGTGGAAACGGAATGCTGGCCGCCAGCGACTGTTGCACCGGCTCAGGCAGCGTGCGCATCAAGGGGGTGGCGAACAATCCGGGGGCAATCGTACAGACGCGGATGCCGTGCTGCGCCAGATCGCGCGCCATGGGGAGCGTCATGCCAACAACACCGGCCTTGGAGGCACTGTAGGCTTGCTGCCCCACCTGGCCGTCAAACGCAGCAACCGAGGCGGTGAACACCATGGCTCCGCGCTCGCCGTCTTCCATGGGCTCCAACTTTGCGCAGGCCGCCGCAAACAGCCGCGCCACGTTGTAGGTGCCAATCAGGTTCACGTTGACCACTCTGGCGAAGTCTTCCAGCGGCGCCGCGTTGCCGTCCTTGCCCACTACGCGCTTGGCACTGCCGATACCCGCAATCTGCATCAGAATGCGGGCCGGGCCGTGGGCCGTAGTGGCCTGGTCGATGGCGTTTTGCACGCTCTCCGGACTGGTCACATCGCACTGCACTGCGATACCACCAATCTCCGCGGCCACTTTTTGCGCAGCCGCCAGATTCACGTCCAGAATCGCCACCCTGGCGCCCTGGCGTGCCAGCTCACGCGCGGTTGCTTCGCCCAGTCCGGAGCCACCACCGGTGACCAACGCTGCATGTCCTTGAATATTCATTCCTGCTTCCTTCTGCCACTTATTGCTACATTTTTTATAGCTGTTTGTACATACTATTCGGGGGCTGGAGGCCGATTTGGCTTGTGTTCATCTGAAATTCAACGAGCCTGGGGGTTTTCCAGCAAGAGGGCAATTCCTTGCCCGCCGCCAATGCAGGCACTGGACACGCCGTAGCGCAAACCGCTGCGCTGCAACTCACGCCCCAGGGTGAGCGTCAGGCGCACGCCCGTAACCGCCAGAGGGTGGCCCAGGGCGATGGCGCCGCCGTTGACATTGAGTTTGGAGAGGTCCAGCCCCAGCTCACGGCCCACCGACAGGGTTTGCGCCCCCTGCGCTTCATTGATCTCGAAGCGGCCAATGTCGTCCAACTTCAGGCCGGCGCGTTCCAGCAGCAGCTGGATGGCGGGTGCCGGGCCAATGCCCATGATTTCGGGCGGCACACCGACCACCGCTGCAGCCACCACGCGGGCCAGCGGCTTTTTGCCCTCAGTGCGCACATAGTCACCCGAGGCCACGATGGCCGCCGCCGCCGCATCGACCAGCGCCGCGCTATTGCCACCGGTTTGCACCCCACCCGCGTGCACGGCGCGCAGCTTGGCCAGCACCTCCACCGGGGAAAGGCGGGCATGGGTGTCCTTGTCGACGGACGTGGTCTTGCCCTGCAGCTTGATGCCGCGGGTGGCGTAGCCTTCAAGTTCAAATTGCTCGCTAATCACCGGGGTGATTTCGCCGGCCAAAAAACCGCTTTCCTGCGCCGCCACAGCTTTGGCAAACGAGGCGGAAGCAAACGCATCCACTTCCTCGCGGCTGATACCGTATTTTTTAGCCAGGTTTTCAGCCGTCTGGATCATGTTGATGCCGCAAGCGGAATCGTTCAGCGCTTCCCACATGAAGTCCTTGAACTCCACCGGCGCACCCAGCTTGAAGCCGGTGCGGTGGGTGAACGCCGCAATCGGGTTGCGTGTCATGCTCTCGGCGCCCACCACCAGGGCCACATCTGCGCAGCCATTCTGAATCTGCTCACCGGCCTGGCGGAACAACTCAAAACCTGTGCCGCAAATGCGCTGTGTCATCAGTGCAGGCACCGCTTGCGGTACTCCGGCATACAAACCGATATGGCGCGGCAGCATGAACTGCTCAAAGTCGCCAGGCGCCATGTTGCCGGTGACCACGGTGTTGATGTGCCCGGGCGACACGCCGGCTTTATCCAGGGCTGCGCGCGCGGCCTTGATGCCCAGATCGGTGGGGGAAATATGTCCCAGCGCGCCGCAATAGTCCACCATGGGGGTGCGCATGCCGTCGATCATCCAGATGTCGTCGAATGCGTTGAAAAATCCTTTGGATGCCATGTGAGTGTCCTTGGTTGGGGTCGTCGGTGCGTTACTTGGATTGGGGTGTCAGGGTGTTGGGCAGAGACCCGTCATGCAGGGCGTCCACCATGGCGGCGCGGCAGGCCAGCACCGCGCGCTGGTTGATGGAGCCCTTGTCAGTCACCTCACCCCGATCCAGCGACGGCAGCTCCTCGAGCAGGCACAGCTTGGCAATGCGGTTGGCACTGCCGGTGGCCGTAGCCGCCAGGGTGTTGAGCATGGTCTGAAAATGTGCCACCACGGGGGCAGACGCCAGTACCGCGTCTACGGCGGCCTCTGCAGGCAGCCCGCTCAACTTGCGGCAGGCCATCACATTGGGGAACACCATGGCGCCCACTTCGTGCATGTTGAGACCGGTAATCACCACGTCCTGAATGCAGGGCGCACCGGCCGCAATGATCTTGCCGCGCAAAGGGCCCACACTCACAAACGTGCCGGTGGCCAGCTTGAAGTCTTCCGCAATGCGCCCGTCGAATTTCAGCCCGAGGTGGATGTTGGCATCGTCAATCCACTTGACCGCATCGCCAGTGCAGAAGAAGCCTTCTGCATCGAAATGCGCTGCCGTTTCTTCCGGCGCACGCCAGTAGCCTTGGGTGATGTTGGGGCCGCGGTAGCGCACCTCAACCTTGCCTTCGTTGGGCACCAGCTTGAGTTGCAGGCCGGGCGCCGGCAGACCCAGGTCACCGGAGCGCACCTCGGGGTTGGTCACAAAAATACCGAAGGGTCCGGACTCGGTCATGCCCAGACCGGTACCCATCACAATGCGCTGGCCCAGTTCGGCTTCTTCGCTCTCAAACAGGCTGTCCCACACCGGCTGGGCCATGGCGGCACCGGCATAGAAGAACATGCGGGCACGGGAGAGGAAATTCTTGCGCAGCGCAAGATCTGTTTTCATCGCGGTGGCGATTGCCTCAAAGCCGGTGGGCACATTGAAATAGACGGTGGGGGCAATCTCGCGCAGGTTGCGCAGCGTCTCGCCAATCAGCGCGGGCACAGGCTTGCCTTCATCGATGTACAGCGTGCCCCCGTTATAGATCACCATGCCGAAGTTGTGGTTGCCGCCAAAGGTGTGGTTCCAGGGCAGCCAGTCGACCAGCACAGGTGGCTCCTCGGTCAGCACGGGCATGCTCTGCGCCATCTGCTGTTGGTTGGCGCACCACATGCTCTGGGTGTTGATTACCGCCTTGGGCAGCTTGGTCGAGCCACTGGTGAACAAGAATTTGACAATCGTGTCCGGACCGGTGGCCGCCATGACCGCATCCACCGCCGGGGTTGACTGCGTCGCCAGCAAGTCGGCAAACGCGGTGCATTTACGGTCATCCACACTGCCATTGGCAAACACCACTTCCACATCCGGTGCCACCACCGCCTTGATGGCCTGGCAGTAGCGACTGGCATCGTTGGCAAACACCAGGCCAGGGGTCAGCGTGTTGTAGACGTGGCGCAGCTTGGAGTAATCGGTGCTGATGGTGGAGTACGCCGCGGATGCCGGGCACCAGGGCACACCTGCCAACAGACAACCGAGCGACAACAAGGCATGGTCCAGATCGTTTTCGCTCAAGATCAGCACCGGACGATCGGCGCTCAGGCCACGCCCCACAATCGCCTGGGCGATATTGCGCGCACTGGCCAGAGCCTGCCCATAAGTGATGCGACGCCAGTCGCCTTTGGAGCCGTCGGCATTGCGTACGCGCTGCGCCATCCAGACACGGTCGGGGACGGTGTTCGCCCAATGCACCAGACGGTCCGTCATGCGGGTCGGAAAGTTCTCAAGTGCCTGTTCGGCCTGCAGGTATTGAACGCCTGTGTCTCCCTGGGACAGCACACCGCGGGTAACGCCAAACTTCAGAGGGCGGTATTGATGATGGGTTGTTGTCGTCATTCTTTTTGTCTCCTGGGCCCGGATGGATCAGGCCTTCTTCACTTTGGCGGCCTTGCCATCCAGAAACGCTTTCACCCGCGCTTTGGCCTCGGGTGCGCTCTGGGCAATGGCCGCCATCATGGCTTCGGTGAAAAAGCCCTGGTCGGCAGGCTGCTCGGCAATGCGCGGCAGTGCGTGCATCAGGGCATAGTTGGTCAGGGGGGCGTTGGTGGCAATGCGCTGGGCCAGTTCAAAGGCCTTGTCAAACGCTGTGCCAGTGGGCACCAGATACTGCGCCATGCCAATGCGTTCGCCGTCCTGGGCGTTGTATACGCGACCGGTCAACATCATGTCTGTCATGCGCGCGGCGCCAATCAGACGTGGAATGCGCACCGCGCCGCCCCCCCCCACAAAAATGCCGCGGGTGCCTTCGGGCAGCGCGTAAAACGTGGAGTCATCGGCCACACGGATATGACAGGCACTGGCCAACTCCAGTCCACCGCCAACAACCGCGCCGTGCAAGGCCGCAATTACCGGCACCGGGCCGTACTGCACACGCTCCAGCGCGGCATGCCACATGCGGGAATGGTGCAAGCCCTGGCCCGCATCGCGCTCCTGCAACTCGGACAAATCCAGACCGGCGCAGAAGTGCTCGCCTTCGCCATCAATCACCGCTGCACGTACCGAGTCCGGCAAAGTCTCGAATACATTGCGCAGCGCCAGAATCAGGCCGTCGTTAAGCGCGTTGCGTTTTTTGCCACGCGTCAGGCGGATAACGGCAACTTCCTGGTTGTCACCGCGAATGTCAAGCTGAAGGTCTTTGGATGGCATGGTCGGGTTCCTCAATGTGGCTGAATTATGGTTATAAAAAATAACCAATTCAAGCACCAGAAACGCCAATTTAGTAAGTGTTTACCCGTACTCCATACACACACAGCGTCTTCACACGGACGTGCAAAATCCGCCGCTCCGGCCACACGACCGGCAGCGTCAAGAATGAATCAGGGTTTGGCGGGACGCCCGGGAACCCCGGGGGGTGCGTCAAGCACCTGCAACGCGTTGTCCTTGGCGAAGTTCATGCAGAAGTCCCAGGCCATGACTTCGTAGTCACGCAGATCCCTGTGCACGATTACACACTTCACTTGCCCAAAAGATGTGGGCACACACCAGGGTGAATATCCCAGATGGCTTCCCGGTTGCGGACCACCGGGACGGAACTGGCTCATCACACCCGCCAGACGCTCGGCCCAATCGCTGGGGCGAAAGGTTTTTCCCTGGAGGGTTACTCCCAGAATAAAAAGCTCTTTGGCGGGTGAATCAGTCATCGAATAGATAGGTGTCGCAACAATTACAGGGATACCGCAATGGCATTGCTGCGTCGCAACACGATTCTATCTGAGACACCCCGCCCTTTTCTGACAGGGTGCAATGACGGGCGATTAGCCAAATTTCAGGAACATCTTGCTGTAGGGTCCCTTGATTTTTCCAATTGCAGCCTTCGTCGCCGCCGCATCCTGGGCCAGCAAAGCCGCTTTCAAATCCGCGACCGACTGCTGCACTGCTTTGAGGCTGCCCATGAATTCCGGATTGGATGTCAGGGAAGCGGGGGCCTGCGTTCCCATTTGGCTCGCCAGATATTCCAGCGCCCCGACTTGGGCCAAAAGCTGCAATAAGCCCTGGGGTTGGTCCATCAACTTCACCCCTTCAATGAGCACATGCTCCATCTGTGCGTGGTATGCATTCATGTGGTCACTGAACACAATCACGTTGTTGCGCTGGCGCATTTCAGCCATGACGTCGCGTGCACGCTCCAGGGTTTCGTGGGCATTTGAAAGTTGATTCTTGCTAACTTCATCCGCCGCTTTGGCGTACACGGCAGTCACTTCGGAAAGTGAAGCTACGAACTTGGTATCCCGGTCATAAGGAGCAGCTGGCTTGCTACCGAACTGGCTCACAATCTGTGACCACGTGGCCTGGGCCTGAGCAATGGCCTGCTGCGACTCGGCAACTGATCCGCTATTGGTTCTGAACAGTGCCACACGATAGGGGCCATAGGCTTGCTGCATGGCATCCGTGACCGGGTCAGCCGCCCACACCGAAGCACCGGATCCTATGGACAGCGCGATGAACGCTGCAAGCGACATTGAACGGGGAATTGATCTCATAGCGACTCCTATATAAGTGATTACGCAATTACATCATACGTCGTTTATGTAAACACCCTGTGAAGCACCCCGTGAGGAGTCATCCCGGCGATGGCCCTAGAATTACCATTCAACGGCCCAACTTGCATAGCCTTTGCGTTGGGCCGCCTTGTTTTGTGCAACCCCGGGAGCTTTTTCTCATGACCGCCGCCACGCCCAACGCCCAGCCATCTTCACCCCACGTGATGAACACTTATGGCCGACTGCCTATAGCCCTGTCGCATGGCCAAGGCTGCCGCGTCTGGGACACCAATGGCTGCGAATACCTGGATGCGCTGGGCGGTATCGCGGTTAACACCCTGGGCCACAACCACCCCAAGCTGGTGCCCGCATTGCAGGATCAGATCTCCAAGCTGATCCACACCTCCAACTACTACCACGTGCCCAACCAGGAAGTGCTGGCCCAGATGCTGGTCGAGCGCTCAGGCATGACCAATGTGTTCTTCTGCTCAACCGGACTGGAAGCCAACGAAGCCGCTCTGAAGCTGGCCCGCAAGTTTGGCCACGACAAAGGCATAGCCTGCCCGGAAATCGTGGTGTATGAGAAGGCATTTCATGGCCGATCCATCGCAACCCTGAGCGCCACCGGCAACCCCAAGGTGCAGGCCGGCTTTGGCCCGCTGGTGGAAGGCTTCATCCGCGTGCCGATCAACAACATCGAGCAGCTCAAGGCAGCCACCGCCAACAACCCCAACGTGGTGGCAGTTTTCTTTGAAGCCATCCAGGGCGAAGGTGGGGTCAACCCCATGCACATGGACTACCTGCGCGATGTGCGTGCCCTGTGCGACGTGCGCGACTGGCTGCTGATGATTGACGAAGTGCAATGCGGCATGGGTCGCACCGGCAAGTGGTTTGCACACCAGTGGGCAGGCATTACCCCCGACGTCATGCCCCTGGCCAAGGGTCTGGGCTCGGGCGTGCCGATTGGAGCGGTGGTAGCCGGCCCGCGTGCTGCCAGCATCTTCCAGCCCGGCAACCACGGCACCACCTTTGGTGGCAACCCGCTGTCCATGCGGGCCGGAGTGGAAACCATCCGCATCATGGAAGAAGATGGGCTACTTGCCAACGCCGCGAAAGTTGGAGAACACCTCAAGGCTGGGCTGGAGAAAGCCCTGGGGGCCGAACTGGCCCATGGCGGCGTTAAAGAAATCCGCGGCCAGGGCCTGATGCTCGGCATTGATCTGTCCAGGCCCTGCGGCGCCCTGGTACAACAGGCGGCGGACAAGGGTTTGCTGATCAGTGTCACCGCAGACAGTGTGGTGCGTCTGGTGCCCCCGCTCATTCTTACCGTGGCACAAGCCGATGAAATCATCGCCATCCTCTGCCCACTGATCATTGCATTCCTCAAGGACGCCGCATGAACCCCAACACCAAAGGCATTCCCAGCACTTTGCCCAAGGGTGCGCCTCCGGTACGGCATTACCTGCAGTTTGCCGATTTCAGCACAGAAGAATATGGCTACCTGCTGGAACGCACCGCTTTCATCAAAGCCAAGTTCAAGCGCTTTGAGCGCCACCAGTCACTGGTGGACCGCACTCTGGCCATGATCTTCGAGAAAGCCTCCACCCGCACGCGCGTGAGCTTCGAGGCGGGCATGTACCAGTTGGGCGGCAGCGTAGTGCACCTCACCACCGGCGACAGCCAGCTGGGTCGCTCGGAGCCGATTGAAGACTCGGCCCGCGTCATCAGCCGCATGACCGATATCGTGATGATCCGTACCTACGAGCAGACCAAGATCGAACGCTTTGCTGCACACAGCCGCGTGCCCGTCATCAACGGCCTGACCAACGAATTCCATCCCTGCCAGATCCTGGCCGACATCTTCACCTACATCGAACACCGTGGCCCTATCGCCGGCAAGACGGTGGCATGGGTGGGCGACGGCAACAACATGGCCAACACATGGTTGCAGGCCGCCGCCATGCTGGGCTTTCATTTGCGCGTCAGCACCCCCAGCGGTTATGAACTGAATGAAAAAGTAGCCGTTACCCCGCACGGAATGGGAACGGGCAGCTATAAAACCTATAGCAACCCGATGGATGCCTGCAAAGGTGCTGACCTGGTCACTACCGACGTGTGGACCAGCATGGGCTACGAAGCCGAAAACGAGGCTCGCCGCAAGGCCTTTGCCGCTTGGTGCGTCAACCGCGAGATGATGGCAGCCGCTGCACCGGACGCGCTCTTCATGCACTGCCTGCCCGCCCACCGTGGCGAAGAGGTCGAAGCCGAAGTGATTGACGGCCCGCAAAGCGTGGTGTGGGACGAGGCTGAAAACAGAATGCACGTGCAAAAGGCACTCATGGAGTACCTTTTGCTCGGTCGCTTGGCATGAAATGCCAAGCGGTGGCCCGCCAGGGCCAGCATTCTGTTTCGGCGCAGGCTAACTTCGCATTGGCGAAGTTAAGCAAAGCGGCCGTAGCCAAAACCGCCCACACCCTGACATGACCGCCTGCACCACCTGTGGAGCATGCTGTGCCTGCTTTCGGGTGGATTTTTCCGTCTATGAAATGCAGGATGCCGGTGGCAGCGTGCCCTCGGGTCTTGCCGTCGAGGTCAACGGCAGTACCTGCCGGATGCGTGGCACCGACCATGTTCCTATCCGGTGCGCGGCACTGACGGGCAAGGTGGGCGAAAGGGTGGGCTGTGGCATTTACGAATGGCGCCCGTCCCCGTGCCGGGAGTTTGAAGAAGGTAGCGATGCTTGTGACCGTGCACGTGCCCGACACGGTCTGCCCTCACTCAACCAGGAGACACCATGAGCCAGAATGACGAAGAGCCCCCGCTGTGGCTCACGGTCCTCAAGCTGGTCGTTGTAGCCGTTGTTCTGATCGGTGGCGTGGGACTGGCCTTGTGGTGGGTGGATCAAAAGCAGAGCCAGAACCCCTCACCGGCCGTCAAGCCGGCAGACCCCTGGGGCATCGTCAACGACTCGCCCATCCGCTTTCGCCGATGAAGCGCCAAAAAGAGGACCGCAATGCCCACCCTTCAAGACTGCCAGCAGCGCGACGCCGCTGATCCCCTGCGCCCGCTGCGCGACCTGTTTTCCATTCCAGCAGGCGTCATTTACCTGGACGGCAACTCCCTGGGCGTGATGCCGAAAGCGGCGGCAGCGCGAGCTGCGGAAGTCGTTACGCAGGAATGGGGCCAGGGCCTGATCCGCTCCTGGAACACCGCTGGCTGGTTCAACCTGCCCCAGCGCCTGGGCAACCGCATTGCACCGCTGATTGGCGCGGACCAGGACGAAGTGGTGGTCACCGACAGCACCTCGATCAACCTGTTCAAGGTGCTCTCTGCAGCGCTGTCCATCACCGCGCAGGACAGCCCCAGCCGCCGCGTAGTGGTGAGTGAACGCAGCAACTTTCCCACCGACCTCTACATTGCTGAAGGCCTGTGCAAGGAGCGCGGCTTTACCCTCCAGCTCGTGGAGCCGCAAGAGATTGCCGGTGCACTGACCGGTGATGTGGCAGTGCTGGTGCTCACCCATGTGAACTACCGCACCGGTGCCATGCACGACATGCCCACAGTCACCGCAGCAGCGCACGCTGCGGGTGCCCTGATGGTCTGGGATCTGGCCCACAGCGCGGGCGCGGTGCCAGTCACGCTCAAGACAAGCGGGACCGACTTCGCGTCATTCGGATCATCAAAATCTGCGGATTTTGCTGTGGGCTGCGGCTACAAATACCTCAATGGCGGCCCCGGCGCACCGGCCTTTGTGTGGGTCCACCCGCAACACGCCAACCGCTTCTGGCAGCCGCTGTCGGGCTGGTGGGGCCATGCGTCCCCGTTTGCCTTTACGGCGGACTACCAGCCCGCGCCTGGCATTTCCCGTTACCTGTGTGGTACCCAGCCGATCGTGAGCATGTCGCTGCTCGCATGCGGTCTGGAGGGCTTTGAAGCCGCCGACAAGCTCGGCGGCATGGCCGCATTGCGCGCCAAGTCGCTCGCACTGACCGACCTATTTATCCAGCTGGTGGAAGAGCGCTGCCAGGGCTACGGCCTGGGCCTGGCCACACCACGCGACCATGCGCAACGCGGCTCGCAGGTGTGCCTGACACGGGAGCACTCGGCCGAAGGTTCCGGCGCTTTTGCCATCGTGCAGGCACTCATCGCGCGCGGTGTGATTGGCGACTTCCGCGCGGGCGATGGTGGCGCCCACAAAGATATCCTGCGCTTTGGCTTTACACCGCTGTACATCGGTTTCGAGGATGTATGGAACGCGGTGGAGCATCTGCGCCAGGTGCTGGAGACGGCGCAGTGGAAGATGCCGGAGTTCAACCAGAAACATGCGGTGACCTGAGTTTTTTGCGTTCGTACGAGGTGACCGTCGCCCCGCAGGAACTTCAGCAGCGCCGCAACCAGCGTGTGAAGCATTGCGCCACTGCTTCAGGGCGCTCCATCGGCGCCATGTGGCCCGCGTTGTCCACCACATCCAGCACTGCCCCAGGTACCAGGTTGCACATCTGCTGGTGCTGTTCTGGCGACGACCAGACATCCTGCGCCCCGCACAGGAACAGTGTGGGCACTGCAATTTTGCGCAACACTTCCGAGGCATCCGGCCGATGCAAAAGCGCTTCAATCTGGGCAGCGAATGCATCTGCGCTTTTGCGTGCGAACATGGTCACAATGGCGTCGATCAAAGCGGCGTCATGCAGACGGTCCGGATGGACCATGCCTTGCACCCAGGCATGGGCCATGGCAGCCACCCCTTGTGTTTGCGCCACCTGCAGCAATGCATAGCGCTTGGCGGCTTCCTGATTGCCCGCCGTGCCTGCCGGACGCGCCAGATGACCGGTATCCAGCAAGGCCACCCGCAGCACGCGCTCAGGTGCCATTCGCACAACCTCCATGGCAACCCTGCCACCCATGGAGTGACCTGCCAGCGCGAACCTGGCCGGGGCGCGCTCCAGCACCTGCTGCGCCATGGCCGTGATGCGGCTGGCCGCGCCGTAGTCGATCACCAGCGTCGCCAGCCCGAAGGGCAAATGCGGGTACAGGGGCGACCACACATCGACGTCGCACATCAAGCCGGGCAGAAGCACCAGTGTTTCGGTTTTAGTCATTGCGCAATCTTCACACACTCGTAATCTATCGGATGCTGGTGGATGCCCATTCGGCTTCGCTCAGGATCGTACCAGCGGGGCTGATGCGGTGGCCCGCGAGCTCGCCAATTTTGCGGTGGAAGCCCTTGTACGGCTGGGTGACCTTCAAGTTGATGGCGCGCAATGCAGGAACCTCTTGATCCACCGGCTTGGCTTCATTGAACCGGCCTTTCAGACCGGAGCTGAAGGACTCGGCACCGTTGCTGAATACCGGCCGGCGCCTTGGCTTTCCGGGGTGCGCAGCAACTGGTAGTCGCTGGAGAGGTCCATATTGTTGGGAATGGCGCCGCCGTTATGGACCAGTGCGTTATCTTCGACCAGGGTGACTGCTTGGCTCATGCATTTCTCCGCGCGAATTTCGATGATCTAACCCAGGTCTGACAGACAACCCATAATCCAACGCTCCCTTTCACTATCAACTGATTTCCTTCCCGTGACCACTCGCAAAGCCATTGATCCCCAAGGCATGGGCATGATGCTCGCCCTCTCCATGCTCTGGGGCCTGCAGCAGGTCGCCCTCAAAGCCACTGCGGCCGACATGGCGCCAGTACTGCTCATCGCGGTGCGCTCCGGCCTGGCAGCCGCGCTGGAGTATTTGCTGGTGGCCGAGGGGTTACGGCACACCAGTGCTGCCCACATTGTGGTGTTTCTGTACACCGCGCCCCTGTTTGCCGCGCTGGGCTTGCACCGCAAACTGCCGGCGGAGCGATTGCAACTGCTGCAATGGGCCGGCATTGTGCTGGCCTTTGGTGGCATTGCCCTGGCTTTTTTTGGCCGTGCGCAGGGCACTGCTACCACCTCGGGGGACAGCATGCTCTGGGGTGACCTGCTGGGTCTGCTGGCCGGTGCTGCGTGGGGCGCCACCACCGTGGTGGTTCGCACCACCACACTCTCCTCTGCGTCCGCAACCAAAACCCTGCTCTACCAGCTGGTGGTCGCCTGTGTGATGCTGCTGGTCGCCGCCATGGTGTTGGAGCAAACCCGCGTCAACCTCACGCCGCTGGTGTGGGCCAACCTGTTCTTCCAGGTGGTGATCGTGTCGTTCGCCAGTTTTCTGGTGTGGTTCTGGATGCTGCGCCACTACCTGGCGTCGCAGCTGGGCGTGTTCTCGTTCATGGCGCCGCTGTTTGGCGTGGCTTTTGGCGTATGGCTGCTGGGTGAGCCGCTGGAGCCCCAGTTCCTGATGGGTTCGATTCTGGTGCTCGCCGGTATTATTCTGCTGGTCAACAGCCATGCTTGATTGGGCCAGCTCATACGGTCTGCGCGCTGAGGCCACTGTCCATCACACGTCTATGGTGTCGGGCCTGAATACAGCCAGGGCACATCGAGTAGTTTCTGCCCCAGCAGCCTGAGCGACAGATCGCGCCCCAACTGCATGGGCCCCTGCAGGTGAAAGATTTCGCCGTTGCGAATGGCGCGCGCCTGCACCCGGGCATTGCGCTGCCAGCGCTGGCTGGCGTAGGCCTGCAAGGCTGCTGGCACATCGGCAGGCAGCGCATCCAGGGCGTTCATCAGCACATTAGCCAGCGCATCCGCGTCCTCAATCGCCATTCCGGCGCCTTGCGCCAGGTAGGGACGCATGGGGTGCGCTGCATCACCCAGCAAGGCAATGCGGCCACGCGCGTGCTCGGCGGCGCTGCGCATGGGCGGGCGGTCACTCAGGGCCCACAGGCGCCAGGCTGGAATGGCGGCCACCAGATCACGCAGCGCGGTGCTGGCGTCGGCCAGCCGGGTGCGCAGCTCAGCGGCGTTGGCGCTGTGGTCCCAGTGTTTGGGGTCGCCCTGAACCTTGCCGTGCACGATGGCCACCACGTTCAGCATTTCTCCGCGCCGCACCGGGTACTGCACCACATGAAAATCGCGTCCCATCCATGCTGTCACCACCTGGGAACGCAACCGTTCAGGCAGATCGGCCTGCGGCACCAGGGTGCGAAACGCCAGATGCCCGGTCACGCGCGGTGGGCCGTCATCGACCACCTCCTTGCGCAGCCGACTCCACACACCATCAGCCCCCACCAGCACCGGTGCCCGGTAGGTCTGGGTCAGCGTGCGCACGCGCACTTCATGGCTGTCCTGCTCCACCCCGGTGACTTCACTGGACAGATGCAACTGCACGCCCGCCTGCCCCCGCACAGCTTCCAGCAGCAGACCATGCATGTCCGCCCTGGCAATGGTGGCGTAGCTGGCGCCATAACGCTGCACCATCGCTTGGTCCAGCGGCAGTTCGCCCAGCACGCGGCCATTCATGGCGTTGCGCACCCGCAAACACTGCGGAAATGCCGCTACGCTCCGCAGGGCATCGCCCAGCCCCCAGGACTCCAGCACCCGCACCACATTGGGTCCGAGCTGGATGCCCGCTCCAACCTCGCCAAACTCGGGAGATTGCTCCAGCAGTTGCACCTGCGCTCCAGTGCGTGCGCAAGCCAGCGCCGCAGCCAAGCCACCGATGCCACCACCCACAATCAACATTTCATTGTTCATACGCGGATTGTGAGGGGGCCAGGCTGACATGGAACTGAGCCAGATCAGACAAATCCAGCGGGGGTCAACCCATTGGTAGGAAAATACGGCTCCATGAGCCTTAAATCCCCCGAACTTCTCCTGCCCGCTGGGTCCCTGGACAAAATGCGCGCGGCCTACGACTTTGGCGCCGACGCCATTTATGCGGGACAGCCCCGCTACTCCCTGCGCGCCCGCAACAACGAATTCCGGCTGGAGCAGATCGGCATCGGCATTGCAGAAGCGCATGCACGGGGCAAGAAATTCTTCGTCACCAGCAACCTGCTGCCGCACAACGACAAGGTGCGCACCTACATGCGCGACATTGAGCCGGTGATCGCCCTCAAGCCCGACGCACTCATCATGGCCGATCCCGGACTCATCATGCTGGTGCGCGAGCAGTACCCGGACATGCCCATCCATCTCTCAGTGCAGGCCAATACGGTGAACTACCAGGCGGTGAAGTTCTGGCAGCGGGTGGGCGTGGCACGCATCATCCTGTCGCGCGAACTCAGCCTCGACGAAATTGAAAAGATCCGCCAGGAATGCCCGGACATGGAGCTCGAAGTCTTTGTGCATGGCGCGCTGTGCATCGCCTATTCGGGCCGCTGCCTGCTCTCGGGCTATTTCAACCGCCGTGACCCGAATCAAGGCACCTGCACCAACGCCTGCCGCTGGAACTACGCCACCACCGAAAGCGCGGTGGACGCCAACACTGGCGAAGCCATCGCAGTCAAGATGGACCAGGGCTTCAACTTCAACGCCGCGCAGGAAGAGGCCGAACAATCGTTCGCGGCCTGCGGCGGCAGCGCCCGCCATCCAGACGCCGACAAGGTCTACCTGCTGGAAGAAGCCGGACGCCCAGGCCAGCTGATGCCCATCATGGAAGACGAGCACGGCACCTACATCATGAACAGCAAGGACCTGCGCGCGATCGAACACGTGGAGCGTCTGGTCAAGATCGGCGTGGATTCCCTCAAGATCGAGGGGCGTACCAAGAGCCTGTACTACGTGGCCCGCACCGCACAAACCTACCGCCGCGCGATTGACGATGCAGTGGCGGGCAGGCCCTTCAACCCCGCACTGATTACCGAACTCGAAGGCCTGGCCAACCGCGGATTTACCAGTGGTTTTCTCGAGCGTCGCCCCTCACAGGACTACCAGAATTACGAAACCGGCCACTCCAACATTGGCCATAGCCACTTTGTCGGCGAAGTACGTAGCGCTGCCGACGGTTGGGCCGAGGTTGAGGTGAAGAACAAGTTTGCCGTGGGCGACCAAATCGAGGTGATTCACCCCACTGGCAACCACATTGTCACGCTTGAAGACATG
This sequence comes from Burkholderiales bacterium, assembly GCA_028868305.1. GTDB lineage: Bacteria > Pseudomonadota > Gammaproteobacteria > Burkholderiales > Burkholderiaceae_C > Allorhodoferax. The sequence goes on from JAGWUS010000012.1 coordinate 22,948, forward strand.
CGCAACCTCGATGGTGAGTCCATTGCCATTGCCCCGGGCAGCCCGCTGCAGGTGCGCATACCGCTGGAGGCGCGCTACCAGGGTGCGCTGCTGGCCAAGCTGATGCCAGCCTGAACCCCGGGGGCCATTGCGCTGGCAGGGATCAGCTAGTAGGTGATGGAGAGCGCGTCCGCGTCGATGTTGACCACGGGCTTGCTTAACACCGTCGCTGTTGCCCGGGCAAAAGCCAACGCCCAGGCGGTATCGGCAAATTTTGCGGGGCCAGCGGCTTGCGCCACCACCACCACACGGTCGGTTGTCAGCAACTTGCCGGTGGGGCGCAGGGGTTCGCAGTCCATGGCCACAAACTCCCCTTCCAGCCACAGGCGTGCTGCTTCGCGGTCCATTGCGGGCTGGCCCACCAGATCAACGCGGACCGGGGCCTGGTTATTGAAGGTAACGCTGACATAGCTGTGCATGGGAACTCCTGTAATCTTGCGGCCATTGTTTCCGGGCTCGCCCTAGGGGGTCTTGATGGACGTCAAGTTATCCGTGTTTACCCTTGGTTTATGCAGACCAGACATTCTGTGTCACCAGTGTGCCCTGCAGACCGGGCCCGCCTGTGGCATAAACCGCCCTCACCCCCACGATGGCCACCGCGACTGATTACGAGGAAACACCCATGACCGAGACCACCCACCACCGCATCTGCCCCCTGTGCGAAGCCTGCTGCGGGCTGGAAATCAAGACCCAGGGCAACAAGGTCATCAGCATCCGTGGGCACGACGCCGACGTCTTCAGCGCTGGCTACATCTGCCCCAAGGGCGTGGCCCTGAAAGACCTGCACGAAGACCCCGACCGACTGCGCACGCCGTTGATCAAGCGCGATGGCGTATTCGTCGAGGCCACCTGGGACGAGGCCTATGCCGAGATCGAGCGCCGCCTGCTGCCTATCCTTGCGACCCATGGACGCAATGCTGCGGGTGTGGTGGTGGGCAACCCTTCGGCCCACAAGATCGGCCTGCTCACCTACTTTGGCAAGCTGGCGCGTGCACTGGGCACCAAAAATGTGTTTTCCGCCTCTACCCTGGACCAGATGCCCAAACAGCTCGCCAGTGGCCTGATGTTCGGCCACTGGTTGACCGTCGCTTTGCCCGACATTGCCCGCACCGACTACCTGCTGGTGCTGGGTGCCAACCCGCTGGCCAGCAATGGCAGCATGTGGACCGTGCCCGACTTCAAGGGCAAAGCCAAAGCCATGCAGGCACGCGGCGGCAAGCTGGTGGTGATCGACCCGCGGCGCACCGAGACCGCAGCCATGGCCGATGCCCACCACTTCATCCGCCCCGGCGCCGATGTATTCCTGCTCGCGGCCATGGTGCAGACCCTGTTTGCTGAGAAGCTGGTCAGCCTTGGCAAGGTGGCCGAATGGGTGGTGGGTACGGACGCCGTAGGCCAGGCCGTGGCACCGTTTACACCCGAAGCTGTGGCGGCGCGCTGCGGCATCGATGCCGACACCATTCGCAGCCTGGCGCGCACCCTGGCCACGACCCCGCGCGCTGCCGTGTATGGCCGCATCGGCACCTGCACCCAGCAATACGGCACGCTGGCGAGCTGGCTGATTGATGTGCTCAACACCCTGACCGGTCATCTGGATGTGCCCGGCGGTGCCATGTTTGCCAAGTCCGCCGCCTTTGCCACCAACACCACCGGAAAACCCGGTATCGGCAAGGGCGTATCCACCGGACGCCACCACGCCCGGGTCAGTGGCGCACCCGAGGTGTACGGCGAGTTGCCCATCACCTGCCTGAGCGAAGAAATCGAAACACCCGGCCAGGGCCAGATCAGGGCTCTGTTTACCGTGGCGACCAACCCGGTGCTATCCAGCCCCGACGGTCCGCGCCTGGCCCAGGCGCTGGACCGGCTGGATTTCATGGTCAGCATGGACATTTACCGGAACGAAACCACGCGCCATGCGGATGTGATCCTGCCCGGCGTATCGCCACTGGAAGACCTGCACTACGACGTGGCGTTTCCGCAGCTGTCCTGGCGCAACCATGCGCGCTACAGCCCGCCCGTGTTTGCACGCGCTGCGAACCAGCCTGAAGAGTGGCAGACCCTCCTCAAGCTCGCCGCCATCGTGCAGGGCAAGGGTGCTGCTGCCGACGCGGACGCCCTGGACGATGCACAATTTGCCGAAGACGCCCAGCGCCTGTTTGGCGAACATGCCGATGCGGTCCTGGCCGCCACTGCGCACTACAAAGGCCCGCAACGCGGGCTGGACATCGCGCTGCGTTCCGGCCCCTACGGCGACCAGTTCGGCCGCAAGCCCGATGGCCTGAATCTGGCCAAGGTGATGGCCTCGAATGCCAGCGGCGGCATTGACCTGGGCGAACTGCAGCCGCGTGTGCCTGAAGTGCTGCGCACACCAAGCGGCAAGGTGGAGCTGGCGCCCGCGCTTTTGCTACAAGATTTGAAGCGCGCTGTGGACGATCTGCGCGGGCTGGCGCCCGATTTGGTCATTATTGGCCGGCGCGATGTGCGCACCAACAACAGCTGGATGCACAACCTGCCCGTGCTGGCCAAAGGCCCGTTTCGCTGCACCGCGCTGGTCCACCCGACCGATGCCGCCCGCTGCGGCGTGGCCGATGGCGCCATGGCCACCCTGCGCAGCGGCCCGCGCAGTGTGCAGGCCCAGGTGCACATCAGCGACGAGATGATGCCCGGCGTGGTCAGCCTGCCCCACGGCTGGGGGCACAACCTGCCCGGCGCCCAACTGCACGTGGCCGCCGAGCGCCCCGGCGCCAACCTCAACGCCCTGCTGGACGACCAGTTGCGCGATCCCCTGTCGGGCAATGCGGTCCTGGGCGGGGTGGCGATCACGATGGAGGCAGCTGCCTGAAAAGCGTGTGGCTGACAGAGGTGCTTTCGCAGCATGCAGAAAAGTGGCAGTATGCTTACTGGCGTGCTCAGGCACGACTCTGACTCACCATAGGGATACACACCATGAAACATCGCATCCTCTTTGCAGCGGCGCTCCTGTGCGCAAGCAGTTCTTTCGCTGTCACAACGGCCACAGGCACCAGCGCAGCGAAGGCGCAGTACACCGCCGACACCAAGAAGGCCGCCACCCAGTACGAAGCTGACAAGAAAGTCTGCGCCGATGAAACCGCGTCCGAAGCCCGCCTGCAATGCCGGCGCGACGCCAAAGCTGTCTACGACAAAGCGGTGACTGCGGCCAAGGCCACCATGACGGCGGCCTCTGCCACACCCGCAACAACCAAGGCGGCAGCCTGCGCAGACTGCGGCACGGTAGTGTCGGTTTCCGTCTCCGAACGCGACGGCGAAGGCTCTGCCGTGGGCATGATTGCTGGCGGTGTAGGTGGCGCATTGCTAGGCAACCAGGTGGGCGGCGGTATTGGCAAAGACCTTGCCACTGTCGCTGGTGCCGTAGGTGGCGCCTTCGCAGGCAAGAAGATCGAAGAAAAAGTTCGCGCCCACAAGGTCTGGACGGTCACAGTGCAATACCCGGACAGCAGCAAGATGAACTTTGAGTTCAAGGAAGATCCCGGCTACAAGGCCGGCGACGCCGTGAAGAATTCCGGCGCCAGCATCGTGCGGCGCTGATATAAAAGGTTTTTTTAAGGGGCCTGCCTTAGCCGGGCCCCGCGGGCAGGCGCCCAGCGCACTGGCGACGGCCAGCAGGACGCCACAACCCGATGGTATTCAGCGCCCGCTCACGTAGCCTGGGCGCTTTTTCTTCTTTGGGCTACCGGATTTACAGGGGTTTTACTCACGGAGGAAACATTCATTCCGCTGTGTATTTACACTCAGCCCCAATCCCCACTGCGCCCCCATCCCTCCGGTTCCACCGGCTCCTACAAGGAAGTTTTATGCCACGGCCGCCCGTATTTTCCAGCCCAGCACGCCCCCGCAACACGCGATTTCCTCTGGCCCTGCTCGCCGCCTTGGGTGCTGCCACCCTGGTCGCTTGTGGCGCCAAAGAGGGCCCGCCCGCTGCTGGCGGTCCGTCGGGTCCACCGCCTGCCACAGTGGGCGTGGTCACCGTGACGCCGCAATCGGTCGCCCTGCAAAGCGAGTTGCCGGGTCGGGTCAGCGCGGTGCGTGTGGCCCAGGTGCGTGCCCGTGTGAATGGGGTGGTGCAGAAGCGGATGTTCCGCGAGGGCAGCGAGGTCAAGGCCGGCCAGGTGCTCTACCAGATTGACGATGCGCCCTACCTCGCAGCCTTCGAGAGTGCCCAGGCCAGCGTCGCCAAGGCCCAGGCCAATCTGGCGCAAGCCAGCGCCCAGGTGGAGCGCTACAAGCCGCTGGTAGAGGCCAATGCCATCAGCAAGCAGGAGTTCACCGCACTGGTGACTGCGCAGAAGCAGGCCGAAGCCGACGTAGCCACCGGCAAGGCCGCAGTGCAAACCGCACGCATCAACCTGGACTACGCCACTGTCAAGGCCCCCATCTCCGGGCGTATTGGCCAGGCCCTGGTAACTGAAGGCGCACTGGTGAGTGCGACCGAAGCCACCCAACTGGCCCTGATCCAGCAGACCGGCACTGTCTATGTGAACTTCACCCAGTCCACCACCGACATACTGCAACTGCGCAAAGCCATTGCCGCCAAACAGCTGCGCGCCTCCGGCGATGGTTCGGTGCCGGTGCGCATCGTGCAGGAAGACGGCAGCGAGTTGCCCCGCGCCGGCAAATTGCTGTTTACCGACCTGACGGTGGACGCCACCTCAGGCCAGGTCACACTGCGCGCTGAAGTACCCAACCCCGACGGCATGTTGCTGCCGGGCCAGTATGTGCGCGTGCGCCTGTCCCAGGCCGAGCTGCCTTCGGGCATCCTGCTGCCGCAGCAGGCAGTTACCCGCAGCAACCAGGGCGATACGGTGCTGGTCGTCGGCCCAGAGAGCAAGCCCATGCCCCGCCCGGTCAAGGTGGGCAGCGCGCAGGGCAACCAGTGGGTGGTCCTGAGCGGTCTGCAGCCGGGTGACCAGGTCATCGTGGATGGCTTCCAGAAAATGATGGTGCCCGGCGCCCCGGTCAAGCCGGTGCCGTGGAGCCCCAATGCCCCAGCAGCGGCAGCTTCTGCACCGGCTGCACCAGCCTCTGCGGCAGCCAAGTAAGGGGCACAGTCCATGGCCCAGTTCTTTATCAACCGCCCCATCTTTGCGTGGGTGATTGCACTGTTCATCCTGGTGATGGGTGGTGTGGCCATCACGCAGTTGCCCGTCTCGCAATACCCGCCGGTGGCACCGCCTTCCATCGTGGTCACCGCCGGCTATCCCGGCGCCTCTGCCCAGACGCTGGAGGACAGTGTGCTCTCGGTAATCGAACGGGAAATGAATGGCTCGCCCGGCCTGATCTACATGGAATCGGTGGCCCAGGCCAACGGCACCGGCACCATCACCATCAGCTTTGAGCCCGGCACCAACCCCGACCTGGCCCAGGTGGACGTGCAGAACCGCCTGTCGCGCGCCACACCGCGCCTGCCTGCTGCAGTGACCCAGCAGGGTGTGCGTGTGGACAAGGCACGCTCGAACTTTCTGCTGTTCACCATCCTGTCCTCGGACAACCCGAACATCGACATCGTGGCACTGGGTGACTTTGCCTCGCGCAACGTGCTGCCCGAAATCCAGCGCCTGCCCGGCATCGGCCAGGCCCAGCTCTTCGGCACCGAACGCGCGATGCGCATCTGGATTGACCCGGCCAAGCTCACCGGCTACAACCTGTCGGTGGCCGAAGTGAACGCCGCCATCCGCGCACAGAACGCCCAGGTGTCCTCCGGCGCCATTGGCGACCTGCCCAACATCACCGGCCAGTCCATCGCAGCCACCGTGGTGGTGGATGGCCAGCTTGGCAATGTGGCGCAGTTTGGCAACATCGTGCTGCGCGCCAATACCGATGGCTCCACGGTGCGTCTGAAAGACGTGGCACGTATCGACCTGGGCGCGCAGACCTATGCCACCTCGGCGCGCCTGAACGGCAAACCATCCGCCGGTATTGGCGTACAGCTCTCGCCCAGTGGCAATGCCATGGCCGCAGCCAAGGCGGTGCGCGAACGCATGGCCGAACTGCAGCCCTACTTCCCCAAGGGCGTGACCTGGAACATCCCCTACGACAGCTCGCGCTTCGTGAAGATTTCTATCTCGCAGGTAGCGGAAACACTGGTGATTGCCGTCATCCTGGTGTTCCTGGTGATGTACCTATTCCTGCAGAACCTGCGCTACACCATCATCCCGACCATCGTCGTACCCGTGGCCCTGATGGGCACCTTTGCCACGCTGCTGGCGCTGGGCTTTTCCATCAACGTGCTGACCATGTTCGGCATGGTGCTGGTGATCGGCATTGTGGTGGACGACGCCATCGTGGTGGTGGAAAACGTGGAACGCATCATGAGCGAGGAAGGCCTGCCGCCGTTGCAGGCCACGCGCAAGGCCATGGGCCAGATTTCGGGCGCCATCATCGGCGTGACGGTGGTGCTGATTGCGGTGTTTGTACCGCTGGCATTCTTCAAGGGCTCGGTGGGCAATATCTACCGCCAGTTCTCAGCGGTGATGGTGAGCTCCATTGCGTTCTCGGCCTTCATGGCGCTCTCGCTCACCCCCGCCCTGTGCGCCACCCTGCTCAAGCAGGTGGAAGCCGGGCACCACCATGCCAAGGGCGGTTTCTTTGGCTGGTTCAACCGCGGCTTTACCCGCACCGCCAAAGGCTACGAGAACCTGGTGGCGCGCATTCTCAAACGCGCTGGTCGCTACCTGATCATCTACGCGGCCATTCTTCTGGTGGTGGGCGTGGTCTATCTGCGGCTGCCCACCTCATTCCTGCCGGGCGAGGACCAGGGCAATATGCTGGTCAATGTGCAGTTGCCCCCCGGCGCCACCCAGGAGCGCACACTCAATGTGATGCAGCAGGTAGAGGCTTTTATCCTCAAGCAACCCGAAGTGCAGAGCATGGTGGGTGTGCTGGGCTTCTCTTTCTCCGGACAGGGGCAGAACGCGGCGCTGGCTTTCGTGACACTCAAGGACTGGTCGGACCGCGCCGGTGAACAGCACTCTGCCCAGGCGCTGGCTGGCCGTGCCTTTGGTGGACTGATGGGCATCCGCGATGCCTTCATCTTTCCTCTGAGCCCGCCACCTATTCCCGAGCTGGGCACGGCATCGGGCTTTACCTTCCGCCTGCAGGACCGCGGTGGCAAGGGCCACGAGGCCCTGGTGGCCGCCCGCAACCAGTTGCTGGGCATGGCCTCCAAGAGCAAGGTGCTCGCCCAGGTGCGCCCGGATGGTCTGGAAGATGCACCCACATTGCAGATTGATATTGACCGGGACAAGGCCAGTGCGCTGTCGGTGGGCTTTGACGCCATCAACACCACGCTGTCTACCGCGCTGGGCTCGACTTACATCAACGACTTCCCCAACCAGGGTCGCCTGCAGCGCGTCGTGGTGCAAGCCGATGCCACGGCGCGCATGCAGCCGGACGATATCCTGCGCCTAACCACCTCCAACACGCAGGGCAAACCGGTGCCCCTGTCGGCGTTTGCCTCCACCCGCTGGATCAAGGGCGCCATGCAGACCGTGCGCTACAACGGCTACCCGGCCATGCGCATTGGCGGTTCTGCTGCTCCGGGCTTCAGTACCGGCGACGCCATGGACGAAATGGAGAAACTGGCAGCCCAGTTGCCGGAAGGTTTTGCGTTCGAGTGGACCGGCCAGTCCCGCGAGGAAAAAATCGCCGGTTCGCAAGCCGTGGTGCTGTATGGCTTTGCCATCCTGGCAGTGTTCCTGTGCCTGGCGGCGCTGTACGAGAGCTGGTCCATCCCGCTGGCGGTGATTCTGGTGGTGCCACTGGGTGTGCTGGGCGTGCTGCTGGCCACGGTGATGCGCGGCTATGCCAACGATGTGTACTTCCAGGTGGGCCTGATCACCATCATCGGCCTGTCGGCCAAGAACGCCATTCTGATCATCGAGTTTGCCAAGGACCTGCAGGCCCAGGGTATGAGTGCCATTGACTCGGCACTGGCTGCGGCGCACCTGCGCTTTCGCCCGATCCTGATGACCTCCATGGCCTTCATGCTGGGGGTGCTGCCGCTGGCCATTGCCACTGGCGCCGGCTCGGCAAGCCAGCGTGCCATCGGCACCGGTGTGATTGGCGGCAGCCTGCTGGGCACCGTGCTCGCCGTTTTTTTTGTACCCATCTTTTTTGTGGTGGTGCGCAGCCTGTTCAAGGTGAGCCAGCGTGAGCACGACTTCGATGTCGAACACGCCCACCAGCCCGGAGTCGACACCCATGCATAAGCAACGCCTTGCAGCCCTGAGCGCTGCGCTCTGTCTTGCTGGCTGCAGTTTCATTCCCACCTACGAACGCCCGGCCGCGCCAGTGCCTGCCAGCTTCGCCGCCGAAGCCCAGCCGGCAGCGCCTGCCAGCGCCAACCTGGCAGCGGACACCGAGTGGCAGGCATTCTTCAAGGACGCCCGCCTCAAACGGCTGATTGACCTGGCCCTGCAAAACAACCGCGACATGCGGGTTGCCGTGCTCAATATCGAACAGACCCGCGCCAAACTGCAAGTAGTGCGTGCAGACGAGTTGCCCACTGTGAACGCAGGCATCGCCGGTGCACGCGGCCCCGTTGCGTCGGGTGCCATCAGCAGCACCTACACCGCAGGACTGAGCGTAACGGCCTATGAGCTGGACTTCTTTGGCCGGGTGCGCGCACTGAGTCAGGCTGCACTGGCCCAGGTCCTGGGCACCGAAGAAGCCCGCAAGACGGTGCAGATGTCGCTGATTGCCTCGGTGGCCAACACCTACTTCAGTCTGCTGGCCGACGACGAACTGCTCCAAGTGACGCGCGAAACCCTGGTCACACGCCAGGAGTCGCTGCGCCTGACCCAACTCAAGTTCGACAACGAGGCCGCGTCCAGACTCGATCTGAGCCAGGCCCAATCGCTGCTTGAAGGCGCGAAGGTGGCGTTGGCCCAACTGACCCGCCAGCGTGCGCAGGACGAGAACGCCTTGATGCTTCTGCTGGGCCAACCCTTGCCCACCGACCTGCCTGCGGGCCTGCCACTGGCTGCGCAGGGGCTGATGCCGGATCTGCCCACTGGCGTGCCATCGGAACTGCTCACACGCCGCCCGGACATACGCCAGGCAGAGCAGCAATTGCTGGCCAACAACGCCAGCATCGGCGCGGCACGGGCTGCGTTTTTTCCGCGCATCACCCTGACCGGCAGCGCTGGCGTGGCCAGCAGCGACCTGGAACAACTGTTCACCAATGGCACGTCGGCCTGGACCTTCGTGCCCCAATTGCTGACGCCCATTTTTGACGCCGGCCGGAATAAGGCGAATCTGGAAGTTGCCAAGGTCAACCGCGACATTGCGATTGCCCAGTACGAAAAGTCTATTCAGAGTGGCTTCAGGGAAGTGGCCGACGCCCTGGCTGGCCGCGCCACGCTGGGCGAGCAGCTTCGGGCCCAGACCGCACAACTGCAGGCCGAGCAGACCCGCATGATGCTGACCAATATGCGATTTGCCCAGGGTGCGGCCAATTCGTTTGACGTGCTGGACGCACAGCGTTCCCTGTTTGCTGCACAGCAGGCCGTCGTGCAGGTACAGGCCCTGCAGGTGCAGAACCTCGTCACCCTGTACAAGGTGCTGGGCGGTGGCTGGACCGAAGGCAGCCACCCGAAATATTAGTCAAACAAGGCTGTTGGCCGCACACAGCCTGCACAAGCAGCTATTGAATTGGTAGCAACTCCATAGGCCATGTGGGAGTAACCTGCCGGCAATGTACTGCCGGTGGCCGCTATTGCTTTCTGCGCACTAGTCTAGATAGCCGCTCGACGCCGACCGGCGGCTCTGCCAGCCATGGCAATACAAAGGTCTTTTTTGCCAGCCCGTTGGCAATGCGATCCACCTGACGCGCCTCGCCGGAAAGTCGGGCCCGGAGCAATGGATCACGTGTGCCAGACGCCAGCACGCTTTTGTTGATCACCCAGGCAAAGGGTTCTATTTTGGCCCTGCGCAGGTCGTTCTGCAGGGCCTCGGCCTGCAGCACCGGTGTCACCTCTGGTAGCGCGACCAGAATGATCTTTGTGTATTCGGGGTCCTGTAAACGCATCAGCGGTGTGATGATGCGCCCTGACGTGTGGCCTTCAAACTCCCGCAGCATCTGGCGATGGTAGGCCCCGGTGGCGTCCATCAGCAGCAGGGAATGCCCCGTGGGTGCGGTGTCGAGCACCACAAAGGCACTGCGGGCCTCACCCACCACCCGGGAAAAGGCATGAAATATGGCGACCTCTTCGGTGCAGGGTGAGCGCAGGTCTTCCAGCATCAGCGCACGTTCCTGTGCATCCAGACCAGCGCCCTTGGTCGCCATGATTTTGTCGACATAGCGCTGGGTTTCCACGACAGGGTCAATACGGTCCACCCGCAGGCCCTCCACCGCCCCGTTGAGGGTACCCGTCAGGTGTGCTGCAGGGTCGGTGGTACTCAGGTGCACCGACTTGCCGCGCTGAATCAGCCCCAGGGCCAGGGCCGCAGCGATGGTGGTCTTTCCCACACCACCTTTGCCCATGACCATGATCAGACCGTGCCCCGCCTGCGCCAGTGCGTCGGCCAGCGCGTCCAGTCCATGGCCACTGGCGAAGTCCGGCACCACCGGCAGCGTGGCGGTGCCAACTGGAGGCCTGGCGTCCACCAGCAAGGTCCGCAACGCCGGCACACCCACGGTGTCAAAGGGGCGCAGCGGCACCTGGTCCTGGGGCAGCGCCTGGAGGTTCGCCGGCATGGCCGCCAGTGCCTGCGCCCCCAGGGCCTCCAGGGCGCAGGCCACTGCATCCTGGTGGTCGCTGGCGTGGAAAACACCGTTGACCACCAGCCTCTGGTTGTGCAAGCCCAGCGTCTGCAACTCGTCCGATGTGCGCGAGGCTTCCACAATGGCGCCCGCGTCGGGTCGGGTCACCAGCACCACCGTGGTCAGTGCCGGATTGCTCAGGGCCTCCAGCGCCGCCTTGAAGCGGACTTCCTGCATCTTCAGGCCGGAGTGCGGCCCCAGACAGGAGGCGCCCCGGTCATTTCCGGCCAGAAAGCCGCTCCAGGCTTTGGGCAGGCTCAGCAGTCGCAGCGTGTGTCCTGTGGGGGCGGTATCAAAAATGATGTGATCGTAGTCCTGCGTGGTCGCTGCCAACAGCGAGGAGAACTCATCAAAAGAGGCAATCTCTGTGGTGCACGCTCCCGACAACTGCTCCCGCACGGTAGCGATGTCCGTGTCACTGGCATCAGCGTCCATTTGCGCCACCACACGTTGCCGGTAGGCCTCGGCGGCGTTGTCCGGATCGATGTTCAGAACGGACAGACCCGTCACGCCAGGGACAGGCACCGGCTGGTTGCTGAGTGCAACGCCCAGCATTTCATCCAGATTTGACGCGGCGTCGGTACTCACCAGCAGCACCTTACTGCCCGTGTCGGCCAAGCGCAAGGCCACCGCCGTTGACAGGGATGTTTTACCCACCCCACCCTTACCGGTGAAGAACATGTGGCGGGTCGGGTTCTTGAGCAGTTCCAGGGGTGCAGGTGTCAGCCAGGCCTGCACTTTTTCGTGCGACGGAATGCCGCCGGCGTGGACCAGTTTTCCATCCACCATGACCGCTGGGGTGGCGTGAACACCATGCAGCCTGATCTCATCCCGGTTTTCAATTTTGGACAATGCAATGGAGACGCCCAAATCCGCTGCAACCCGCTCAATCATGGCCGTCATTGCCTGGCATTTGCTGCATCCTGTGCCTAAAACAATGACCTTCATGGCAAATTACCTTCCAGCGAATTAAGAAAACGATTCGTGCCCACGCAGTACGCTGATCTGTTCAGGGCGACTTCATGCGGCCAACCATTGCTCAATTTTCCCCCGATTGGGCACGCCACCAGCATGAACCACCTTGCCGTTGATAACAACCCCGGGTGTACTCATGACGCCGTAGCGCATGATGTCCTGCAATTCTTCGACTTTTTCCAGTCTGACCGTTACGCCTTTAGCCCTGGCGACCTGATCGATCAGTGCGATGGTGTTTTTGCAATTGGCACATCCGGTGCCAAGTACTTTGATATCCATGATTACTCCTGTTCCATTTCGAGTAAAGCGGCGCTCTGTGTGGCCCGTGTACTAAGCAGGGCCAGGGCCAAAGATTTTGCGGATCCGAGTTTCATTTTTTTAATTCTCTTCCGCTGAAATCAAAGTACCGCATTGAAGACATATCCCACCAGCAGGATTCCGGTGGCCACCACAATGACAAATGTGGCAATCAGGCGCAACTTGAGCACCTTGCGCAGAATGATCATTTCCGGCAAAGAGAGCGCGATTACGCTCATCATGAATGCCAGCACCGTTCCCAACGCTGCGCCCTTGGCCAGAAGAGCCTGGACGATTGGGATGACGCCCGCTGCATTGGTGTACAGCGGCACACCCAGCACCACCGCCACAGGAACCGACCACCAGACATCTTTACCCATAAAAGACGCCATGAAATCTTCTGGCACATAGCCGTGAATCAAGGCACCCATTGCAATACCGACCAGGATGTAAGGCCACACCTTGCCAACAATTTCACGTACGGAAGAAAAGCCGCCTTCAATCCGGTCGCCAAGGGTTGCACCCGCATCCTCGAACTGCACTGACGTTCTGGGCATATCACGGACCCAGTCTTCCAGATAGTCTTCCATCCCCAGTCGGCCAATAATCCAACCGGCCACGATGGCAACACTCAAGCCCAGTCCCATGTAAAGCAGGGCCACTTTCCAGCCGAACATGCCAAAAAGCAATGTCAGAGCCACCTCATTGACCATCGGAGCCGAGATCAGGAAAGAGAACGTGACCCCCAGCGGAACTCCAGCCTGAAGAAATCCAATAAACAAGGGTACTGCGGAACAGGAACAGAAGGGCGTGACGATGCCCAGGGTGGCAGCCATCACGTTGGCCACTCCCTCGGTTCGGCCTGCCAGAAGCGCACGTGTACGCTCCGCCGTGAAATAGCTGTTAACCATGCCCATTACAAAAACCACGCCCGTCAAAAGGAGGAGTACCTTGGGGGTGTCATAGAAGAAAAACTGCAAGGCCCCACCCAAATGGCTGTTGCGATCGACCGGCAGCCAGCCCGCCATCGTCTCGGAGAGCGGAATTAGGGTTTGGTACAACCCCAACCAGGTGATTGCGGCAAGGAATAAAAAGACAAGGGGCCGACGAACGGGCCAGGCTTTCAGGGAAACAACATGTGTATTCATAACCATGGAGACGAAAAAAAATCCAAAAGGATGCAGGCTTGGGAAAATATCTTCATGGACCCGTCTGCCGGACTCGCCCCATACAAGCCTAGTTTTTTGGGTCTATCGGGGAGCGTGGCACGAAATCGTCCACCCGGCCAACTTCATCAAACTGGACTTGGCAAGCTTGCGTCATACGCTGACGCAGTCTCTGGCGTGCGCGCAGCAAACGCGATTTTGTCGCGCTGAGGGTAATCCCAGCCTGGGCGGCATAGGCTGTTTGCGGGAGCCCCTGCAAATCGCACAGTACGATCACAGCCCGGTCCTCGGCACTGAGCTCCGAAAGTACACGTGGCAGGCACTCTATAAGGTTGTCTACCGCTTCCACCGGATCACTGAGAGACGGAAGATCCTCCGGCAATTCGACCATCTCACGCTTGACGCGCATGCGATCCGCTACTGCGTTGCGAGCGACTTGAAATAGCCACGCCCTTGTATTCAGGATTTCACAAAATCTATTTCCCTGCTGCAGGGCTTTGAGATACAGATCCTGCATCATGTCGTCTGCATCCTGTGCCTGCCCCAGCCTGTGAAGCAGCCAGGATCTCAGCTCTGCGGCGTGCTGCTCCCAGGCAGTGTTGAGGCAATGCATGGACGCGATTTACCTAGCAAGCAACGGTATTCACGCGTCTTCCTGTTGCATCCACAACCGGCTCTCCATCTTCCTTGGTGAATGCACCCCGCTGCGGCTGCGGCAGAATGTCCAGCACGACCTCGGAGGGACGACACAAGCGAGTTCCCAGGGGGGTAACCACGATAGGCCGATTGATCAGAATCGGGTGTTGCAGCATGAAGTCCACCAAGTCTTCATCGGACCACCTGGCGTTGTCGAGGTCAAGCTGTTCGTAAGGTGTGCCCTTTTTGCGAAGCACATCGCGCACAGCCAGCCCCATGGCAGCGATCAGTCCAAGCAACTCGGCCCGGCCGGGAGGTGTCTCCAGATAGAGCACCACACGCGGTTCTTCTCCCGTGTTGCGGATCAGCGCCAATGTGTTACGCGAGGTGCCGCACTTGGGGTTGTGGTAAATCGTGATGCTGCTCATGCGGAATCCATCCTAAGTGCGCTCGTACCAGTTTTTGCTGTGGTTGACGATATACACCACCAGCAACATGACCGGAACCTCAATCAATACCCCCACCACCGTCGCAAGCGCTGCGCCGGAGTTGAAACCAAACAGGCTGATGGCCGCTGCCACCGCCAACTCAAAAAAGTTGGAGGCGCCGATCAGGGCAGATGGGCAGGCGATGTTGTGCTTTTCACCCACCGCACGATTAAGCCAGTAAGCCAGGGCAGAATTGAAAAACACTTGGATCAGGATGGGAACGGCCAGCAAGGCAATGACCAGTGGCTGCTTCAGTATGGCCTCTCCCTGAAAGGCAAAGAGCAGTACCAGTGTGGCCAGAAGCGCGGCGATGGACCAGGGGCCAATTTTCGCCATCGCAGCATCGAATGCTGCAGTGCCCCGGGCTAGCAGCGATTTGCGCAACCACTGCGCCAGAATCACCGGTATCACGATGTACAGCACCACTGAGGTGAGCAGCGTATCCCACGGCACCGTGATGGCGGAGAGTCCCAGTAAAAAGGCGACCAGTGGCGCAAACGCAATGACCATGATGCTGTCATTCAGGGCCACTTGCGACAAGGTGAACAAGGGGTCTCCACCGGTCAGTCGACTCCAGACAAACACCATGGCGGTGCAGGGGGCTGCTGCGAGCAGGATCAGTCCCGCGATGTAGCTATCCAGTTGATCCGGCGGCAACCAGGGCGCAAACCACTGGCGTATGAACAGCCACCCCAGAAACGCCATGGAAAACGGCTTGACCAGCCAGTTGACAAACAGCGTAACGCCAATGCCCTTGACGTGCTTGCGCACCTCACCGAGCGCGCCGAAGTCGACCTTCACCAGCATGGGGATGATCATCACCCAGATTAGCAGGCCGACGGGCAGATTGACCCGTGCCACCTCCATGCGGCCAATGGCCTGGAAGACGCCGGGAAACACTTGTCCCAAAGCAATTCCCGCTACGATACAAAGAAAGACCCAGACCGTCAGATAGCGTTCAAACACGCTCATGGGGGCACCCGTCGCCTGCTTGGCGGTCACTTCACATTGCACACTCATATCGGTCCTCGATCAGGTTTTTGCCAATTGACGGGCGCTGGTTTGCAGCACCGTTTGTGCCAGCTTCTCTGGTGGCAGGGAAACGAGCAATTCAAGACGGTGCTTGATGGCGTGCATGGTTTTACGGAACGCCTCCAGCTTCTGCCCCTCAGGTGCATTGCCATGGGAAGGATCGGGATAGCCCCAATGTGCCGTTGCCGGGTGACCCGGCCAGATGGGACACATCTCTTCCGCAGCGTTATCGCACACGGTAATGATGAGGTCCATTTGCGGAGCGTCTGCCCCGGCAAACTCGTCCCAGCTTTTGCTACACAAACCTTCGGTGGAGATGCCTGCCGTTTGCAGCACAAGCAAGCCCAGCGGATGGGGTTGCTGGTTTTCACGCGGACTGCTTCCAGCGGAATAGGCCTTGAACCGGCCATCGCCCAAGCTGTTGAGCAAGGCTTCTGCCAGGATGCTGCGGGCAGAGTTATGGGTGCACAGGAATAGGACGTTCAGGGGCTTGGTGTTGTTTGTCATGGCAGTGTTAGCACTCGCATTGCGTGGCTGACTCGGTCAGGCAAGCCTGACCCTGACAGCAGTTCCGGGTGAGGTAAGCCAACACCGCATTCATGCGGTCGTACTGGGCACGGTAAATCAGATTGCGGCCGTTACGCTCTTGTGTCACCAAGTCGGCATGCACCAGCTCTTTCAGGTGAAAAGAGAGCGTGGTCGCAGCCACACCCAATGCCTCCGACAGGGCGCCTGGCGTCAAGCCGGCTTCTCCGGCGACGACAAGTGCACGAAATATTTCCAGGCGTGAAGCCTGGGCCAAAGCGGCAAGGGCTTTCACCACAATTATTGATTCCATATTTCAATGATACTTGAATTGTTAACCCTTTCCCAGCGCGTCGGATAAACTTGTTTCTGATTTACTGCACACGCCCCACATGCTTGATGAACTGGCCCCCTTTCTGATCCACTGGCTGATCACGTCCATCTCCCTGTGGGTGGCCAGTCACCTGTTTCGGGGCATTCGATTCGCAGATACGTCTTCTCTGGTGGTGGCTGCACTACTGCTGGGTCTGGCCAATGCGATCGTCAAGCCCCTGCTCATTGTGTTGACCTTGCCGCTGACAATTCTGACCTTCGGGGGTTTTTTGCTGGTGATCAATGCACTAATGCTCAGTCTGGTCTCCTGGCTGGTCAGCGGGTTTACCGTATCGGGCTTCTGGACTGCCTTTTTTGCCAGCATCTTCCTCGCCCTCTTCAGCTTTGTATTGAGCGCATACCTTCTGGGCGGCAGTTCATCCCACCAAATTGAAATGCCGCACAGCGGCATGTGGCTCTGACGCTTCCATGACAGCTGCACCAACCTACCCCTCCGAACCGCGCCCTCCCGGCGCAGGCCCCGATGAAGGCTCACTGCAGCCTTTCAATCTGGTGGACGCTGACCATCTTGCCTTAGTGGCGTTTGCGCACGCGCATGCCAGAGGTTCCGATGAACGTGAACGCGCTGTAGCGCTGTAGCGCTGTAGCGCTGTATTACGCCATACGTGACGGTTTCCGCTGCGACCCCTACCGCCTGGACCTTTCAGACAAGGGCATGCGCGCGAGCACGGTGCTTGAAATTAGCGTGGGCTGTTGCGTACCCAAGGCAACCCTGCTAACGGCGGTGTGCCGCGCGGCTGGTATCCCGGCACTTCTGGGCTGCCACACCGGCGTTCAACCTGAGCCTGTGCGAGAAGTTTGGCTTTCTGCCACTGGAGTTCAACGGCGTGGACGACTCCAATTACCACCCCTTTGACCAGAGCGGGCAACGGCACACGGAGTACCTGCGTCGGCATGGAAGCTTCAATGAGGTGCCACTGGAACGTCTGATCGACGACTTTGCTAAGTACTACCCTGGCCTGGGCTACAAGGCCAGCGCGCTCTAGGACGCCGAATTTGATGCCGACGTGGCCAGAGAAGTGCAGCCTGGCCTTACTCCACGCGGGTGATGGCGTTAGGCTTGAAGCCCAGATCGGCCGCCTTGCCCTTGCGCCCACGGGCCGCACGCGCATTGTTGAGGCTGCGGATTTCCAGCGTTTCGTCGCGCTCTTTCGCACCGCGGCCGATGCCGTCGATACGAATGCTGCGGGTGTAGGCCGCGGCGCCCGCCAGCGTGTCCTTGGCCTCCAGGTCAATCAGCATCAGACCGCGGCCGCCATTGGCCATGGATTTGAGTTCGCCGATCTCGAAGGTCAGGATGCGGCCACCGGTGGACGCGCAGGCCACGTGGGTGGCAGGAGCCACCAGTGCAGCCGGAGTTCCTGCAGTCACAACCTTGCCTTGTGCACCCGCTACGAGCGATGGGCGGCACAAGGTTTCGCCATCGCCCATGGTGACAAAAGCCTTGCCGGCCTTCTGGCGCGAAATCATGTTTTCGACCGTGGCCATAAAGCCATAACCACCGGTGCTGCTGAGCAACAAGGTGGCCGCTGCAGGGCCCGCAAAGTAGTACAGCAACTGGGTACCCGATTCCAGTTCAATCAGCGTGGTGACCGGCTGGCCATCGCCACGCCCACCTGGCAGCAATGACACAGCCACCGAATAGATACGTCCGTTGGAGCCAAACGCCAGCAGCGTATCCACGGTGCGGCACTCGAAGGTGCCGTACAGGCCATCGCCCGCCTTGAAGGCAAAGGTGGATGCCTCGTGGCCATGGCCGGTGCGTGCGCGCACCCAGCCCTTCTGACTGACCACCACGGTAACGGGTTCGTCCACCACCTTGACTTCGGCCACGGCTTTTTTCTCGGTCTGGATCAGGGTGCGGCGCGCATCGGCAAACACTTTGGCGTCGGCCTCAATTTCCTTGACCATCAGACGGCGCAAGGCGGCAGGGCTGCCCAGAATTTCTTCGAGCTTGCCCTGCTCGGTGCGCAACTCAGAGAGCTCCTGCTCGATCTTGATAGCCTCCAGCCGCGCCAGCTGGCGCAGGCGGATTTCGAGGATATCTTCGGCCTGGCGATCACTCAAGCGAAAGCGCTCGATCAACGCGGCCTTGGGTTCGTCCGACTGGCGGATGATGGCGATCACTTCGTCGATATTCAGTAGAACGAGCTGGCGCCCTTCCAGAATATGGATGCGGTCCAGCACCTTGCCCAGACGGTGGCGGCTGCGCCGCTCAATAGTGCCCTGGCGGAACGCAATCCACTCCTGCAACATCTGGCGCAGCGATTTTTGCGTAGGCCGCCCGTCCAGCCCCACCATCGTCAAGTTGATGGGCGATGAGGTCTCCAGGCTGGTATGGGCCAGCAAGGCAGTGATGAGTTCTTGCTGTTCAATGCGGCTGGTTTTGGGTTCGAACACCAGGCGCACCATGGCGTCTTTGTTCGACTCATCGCGCACCACATCGAGCACACTGAGGATGCTGGCTTTGAGCTGAGTCTGTTCCTGGCTGAGTGCTTTCTTGCCCGCCTTGACCTTGGGGTTGGTCAGCTCCTCAATTTCTTCGAGCACGCGCTGGCTGCTCACGCCAGGGGGCAACTCGGTCACCACCAACTGCCACTGGCCACGCGCCAGGTCTTCAATCTTCCATCGCGCACGGCATTTCAGCGACCCGCGGCCGCTGCGGTAGGCGTCGGCAATGTCGCCGGAGGTGCTGATGATCTGGCCACCGCCGGGATAGTCGGGGCCGGGGATCAGCGTAAACAGCTCTTCATCGCCCAGCTTCTCGTTCTTGATGAGCGCCACGCAGGCATCGGCAATCTCGCGCAGGTTGTGGCTGGGGATTTCGGTAGCCAGACCGACGGCAATGCCGCTGGCGCCATTGAGCAGGCTGAAAGGCAGGCGTGCCGGCAGCCGCCTGGGCTCTTCGGTGGAGCCGTCGTAGTTGGGCTGGAAGTCCACCGTGCCCTGGTCGATCTCATCGAGCAGCAGGCTGGTAATTTTTGACAGGCGTGCCTCGGTATAACGCATGGCTGCGGCACCGTCACCGTCGCGCGAGCCAAAATTGCCCTGGCCGTCCACCAGCGGATAGCGCTGCGAGAAGTCTTGTGCCATGCGCACCAGTGCGTCGTAAGCCGACTGGTCCCCATGCGGGTGAAAGCGGCCCAGCACATCGCCCACCACGCGGGCGCTCTTGACCGGCTTGGCACCGGTGTTGCCGTTGGGGCCACCAAAACCCAGCCCCATGCGGGACATGGAATACAGAATGCGCCGCTGCACCGGCTTGAGGCCATCGCACACGTCGGGCAAGGCGCGGCCCTTGACCACGCTGAGCGCATATTCCAGGTAGGCACGCTGGGCGTAGGTCGCCAGATTGAGCTGGTCGTCGCCCTCTGGGGCAGTTTCTGCGAAATCGAGAATGGGTTGGTCAGTCATGCAAGTCAGTTAATCAACAGCAACAGAATATTCGGAATCAGAAGGAGAAGTGGAAGGCGCGGCGTTGCGAATGGGCTGCACCATATTGCCCCGCCCGGATGGCACCAGGGTGTAGGGCTCGCGGGGGGTGTTCAGCACAAAGCCGGAACCGTAGCGTGGGCCGGGCTTTGCAGTGCCCCTGTCAGTCACTACTGGTGGTGGCTTGAGTACCCTGTAAAGCTGGGTGACCATGACCACGTAATCCTGGGTTTCCTTGAAGTTGGGAATGGCATTGCCTGCTTTTTGTACTGCACCCTCACCCGCGTTGTAGGACGCCAGCGCCAGGTCCAGGCGGCCAGGGAACATGTCGATCAGCATCCGCAGGTAGCGCGCACCCAGCTGCAGATTCAGACGCGGGTTCTTCAGCTTGGTTTCCACCGACGACCAGCGGTCGCTGTCCACTCCCAGACGCCGCGCCGTATCGGGCATGACCTGCATCAGACCGATGGCTCCCTTGTTGGAAATGGCTTCGGGTTCGAAACCCGACTCGGCCGCAATCAGGGCCTGCAACAGCTCATAGTCCACCCGGTGAATGCGCGCAGCCTCCTGAATAAACGACTGTATCTGCTTGTAGCGCGGTGAAGAAGCAAAGAACTGCGCCAGCCTGGGCTTGAGGTCTTTCAGCGTGGGCAATGGCACAGCGACCTGCTCTACAGGCGCATCAGAGGGCACTGGTGCAGCAGCGGTTGGGCCGCGGTAAAAAATTTCGTACCGTTCATCCAACCGCTCCGGTGCGAAGTGGGCCACGCCCTGGGCATCCACATGCACCCACACATCGGCTTTGGCCTCCAATGTGACGGAAGCCCCCGCCAACATTGCACAAGCAGCTACTGTTTTAATAGCAATTTGGAGCAGGTGACGGGCAGCGTTCATCACACATCAATCTCCACCGAGTCGCCGTGGAGCTCCATCAACTCCCGCCTGGCAGCCGCTTCGCCCTTGCCCATGAGTTTGGTGATCAGCGCCTCGGTGGCACCGAAATCAATGGCCCCCAGTTCCACCGGCAACAGACGACGGGTGTCGGGGTTGAGGGTGGTGTCCCACAATTGTTCGGCATTCATTTCGCCCAGGCCTTTGAAGCGGCTGATGGCCCAGGCGCCTTCGCGCACGCCCTCCTTGCGCAGCTTGTCCAGAATGGCGGTGAGCTCGCCTTCGTCCAGCGCATAGGCCTTGCTGGCTGGCTTTTTGCCACGCGCCGGGGCATCGACACGGAACAGCGGCGGGCGTGCCACAAACACATGGCCGGTCTCAATGAGTTTGGGGAAGTGACGGAAAAACAGCGTGAGCAGCAGCACCTGAATGTGTGAGCCGTCCACGTCCGCATCACTCAGAATGCAGACCTTGCCGTAGCGCAGGCCACTCAGGTCGGGGGTGTCGTTGGGGCCATGCGGATCCACGCCAATGGCGACCGAGATATCGTGGATTTCGGTGTTGGCAAACAGGCGGTCGCGGTCTACTTCCCAGGTGTTGAGCACCTTGCCACGCAGTGGCAGGATGGCCTGGTTCTCCTTGTCGCGGCCCATTTTGGCGCTGCCGCCAGCCGAGTCGCCCTCAACCAGGAATACTTCGTTGTAGGCAATGTCGCGGCTTTCGCAGTCGGTCAGCTTGCCAGGCAGCACCGCCACGCCAGAACTCTTGCGCTTCTCCACTTTTTGCCCAGCCTTCTGGCGGGTCTGCGCGGCTTTGATCGCCAGTTCGGCCAGCTTCTTGCCGTACTCCACATGCTGGTTCAGCCACAACTCCAGCGCAGGGCGCACAAAGCTGGACACCAGACGCACCGCGTCGCGCGAGTTCAGGCGCTCCTTGATCTGGCCCTGAAACTGCGGGTCCAGCACCTTGGTGGACAGCACATAGCTGGCGCGGGCAAACACGTCCTCGGGCATCAGTTTCACACCCTTGGGCAGCAGGCTGTGCAGCTCGATAAAGCTCTTGACTGCGGTGAACAGGCCGTCACGCAGGCCGCTCTCGTGGGTACCTCCCGCGCTGGTGGGAATCAGGTTCACATAGCTCTCGCGCATCGGCTGGCCGTCTTCGGTAAAGGCTACGCACCAGGAGGCACCCTCGCCGTCGGCAAAGTTGTCGCTCTGGCTGTCGGCAAAGCCTTCGCCTTCAAACAGCGGAATCACCGGGTCGCCGTTCAGGGTCTGCATCAGGTAGTCGCGCAGGCCACCCTTGTAAAGCCAGTTCTGGCTTTCCTTGCTTTTCTCATTGACCAGCGTGACGCTCAAGCCCGGCATCAGCACTGCCTTGCTGCGCAGCAGATGGGTGAGCTCGCCCATGGGCAAAACCGGCGACTCAAAATATTTCGCATCGGGCCACACGCGCACAGTGGTGCCGGTCTTGCGGTCGCCCTCGCCTGCTTTTCGGGTTTGCAGTTGCTCGGTCACATCGCCGTTTTCAAATACCAGCGCAGCTACCTGCCCTTCTCGGTAGGACGTGGCCTCAAGGCGCTTGGCCAGCGCATTGGTCACGCTGACACCCACACCGTGCAAGCCACCAGAGAAGCTGTAGGCACCCCCAGTGCTTTTGTCAAACTTGCCACCGGCATGCAGGCGGGTGAAGACCAATTCAATCACTGGGGCTTTTTCTTCGGGGTGCAGACCGAAGGGAATGCCACGGCCATCGTCCTCAATGGACACCGAGCTGTCGGTGTGCAGGGTGACCTTGATCTTCTTGCCGTGGCCGGCCAATGCTTCGTCGGCCGCGTTGTCCAGTACTTCCTGGATGACGTGCAGCGGGTTGTCGGTGCGGGTATACATACCCGGGCGCTGCTTCACGGGCTCCAGGCCCTTCAGGACGCGAATCGAACCTTCAGAATATTCAGGGGTGGGTTTGGTTGCCATAGGCCGTCATTGTAAACGGCCAGACCCATTTAGCTGTATATTTATACAGATTTCATATTTTACTCAACCCCAGGCGCTCGATCGTGGTTTTCTCGGTGGCAAAGGTTCTGACTGCGTAGGCTGCGTAGTCGGTTGTGCTCATATAGATGGTGGGCATGTAGAACTTGTCCAGCGTCTCCTGTACTTTCACGTCTTCCAGGGTCTTCTTGAAGGCGTCGTGCAGGATGCGCACGACCGCCGGATCCATGTTTTTAGGCCCCCCAATGCCAAAAGGCGACTCGGTTATGGTGTCCCAGCCGCTCTCCTTGACGGTAGGCACATCGGGAAAGGCCTTGTTGCGTACCCGGCCCAGGGTCGCCAGAAAACGCAGTTTGCCGGACTTGACATGGGGTAGAAATTCGGTAGTGCCGCTCATCAGGGGAATGTGGCCGCCCAGAATGGCCTGCAAAATTTCCGCCGAGCCCTTGAAAGGAATGTCCTGCAACTGGATGCCCGCCTTGCCGGCGAACTCCTCAATCGCGAGGTGCGGCGTGGTGCCAGTCCCGGTGTGGCCATAGTTGACCTTGCCCGGATTGGCGCGCGCATAGGCCACCATCTCCTGCAGCGTCTTGTAGGGTGCATCCGTATGGGCTGCCAGTCCAAAGGTGTAGCCAGTCAGGCAGACGATGTGCGTAATGTCTTTCACCGGATCGAACTGCATCTTCTGCATGTGCGGCAGGCGGTAGATACCCAGCGGAAGCTGGGTCAGGGTGTAGCCATCCGGCTTGGCCTGCACCATGGCGGTAGCTCCCAGCGTTCCGCCAGCACCGGGCTTGTTCTCGATAACGACTGTGGCTCCCAGGGCACGGCCCGCGCTCTCGGCAAACGCACGCATGACGGCATCGCTGCTGCCCCCTGGGGGCCACGGGGCAATCAGGGTGATGGGGCGGTTGGGAAATTTGTCCTGTGCCAGCACATGCGATGAAACAATGGCCGGAGCCGCCAGGGCGGCAGTACGGGCAAGCAGCTTGCGGCGGGTCAAATCTAAAGCACCAGAGGCGGGGAACTGGGACATGGGCATATCTCCGAATGACATCGTTGTGGAACAAACAGGCGGCAAAGTAGCAGCAGGGGTCTTTCCACTCGCGTCTCCGGGGTGACAGGTCGAATTGGCTACATTTAAGCCCATGCAAGCCTCTCAACCCCGCCTGTCCATCACCCAGCTACTCGTCTGCGGCGCCGCTATTGTCACGCTATCCATGGGCGTGCGCCATGGTTTTGGTCTCTGGCTGCAACCCGTCACCCAGGCCAGGGATTGGAGCCGGGAGACCTTTGCATTCGCGATCGCCATCCAGAACCTGGTGTGGGGCTTCGCTGGCATTTTTGCCGGCATGGCCGCCGACCGCTTTGGCGCATTCCGTGTCATCCTGACAGGTGCACTGCTGTATGCGCTCGGACTGGTGGGCATGGCCAACGCCACCACCCCCTTGCTGTTCTCCCTGTCCAGCGGCGTACTGATTGGCATGGCACAGGCCGGTACGACGTACGCCGTAATCTATGGGGTAATTGGCCGCAATGTCAGTGCTGAAAAGCGTTCCTGGGCCATGGGGGTGGCCGCTGCTGCTGGGTCGTTTGGCCAGTTCCTGATGGTTCCTACAGAAGGCTTCCTCATCAGTCACTTTGGCTGGCAGCAGGCACTGGTGCTTCTGGGACTTGCCGTAATGCTGATTATTCCGCTGGCGTGGGGACTGCGGGAGCCGGGCTTTGTCGGGGCAGGCACCGTCCAACGTGACCAGACCGTCCTGCAGGCCTTGAGAGAAGCGTTCAAATATCCCAGCTTCCAGTTGCTGATGGCAGGTTACTTTGTGTGTGGATTCCAGGTGGTTTTCATCGGCGTACACATGCCCAGCTACCTGAAGGACAAGGGCATGTCGCCCCAAGTGGCCAGCTATGCATTGGCACTGATTGGCCTGTTCAATGTATTCGGCACCTACGCCGCAGGTGCGCTGGGGCAGCGCATACAGAAGAAAAACATTCTGGCGTTCATCTATTTCGCACGCTCGGCAGCGATCACGCTGTTCCTGGTCGCACCCCTGACACCCACCAGCGTCTATCTCTTTGCCAGCGTGATGGGTCTGCTGTGGCTCTCCACCGTGCCGCCAACCAACGCCACGGTGGCCCAGATATTTGGTGTGACGCACCTCTCCATGCTCAGCGGTTTTGTATTTTTCAGCCATCAGATCGGGTCCTTCATGGGCGTCTGGCTGGGTGGCTTCCTCTATGACAAAACCGGCAGCTACGACGTGGTCTGGTACATCGCCATTGCACTGGGTATTTTTGCAGCCCTCATCAACCTGCCGGTCAAGGAAATGGCCATTCAAAGGACACGCGTTGTGGCGGTGTAGTAGCAGCATGAATACCGCGCGCCGCATTGGATTGGGTCTGCTGGTAACCGCTGCGCTTGTCTTCGTCTTCCTGATGTACACCCGACCTGACTTTCTGTTTCAGATGGCCAACCAGTTGTGGGCCTGTTTTTAACCGCCGAGTAAAGCAATTTCATCCTTATGAACACCACCATCATCCTCACCGGCGCATCGGACGGCATAGGCGCCGAAATGGCACGGCAACTGGCACGCCAGCATGGCAAGACCCTGAATCTCGTACTTGCGGCCCGCAACGCCAGTGCCCTTGCGCAGGTCGCACAACAGTGCAAGGCTGTGGGAGCGAACATTCTGGTCGTGCCGACCGATGTCTCAATAGAAGCGCAGTGCCGGGCATTGATTGCCGCCACTGTGGATGCATTTGGTCGAATCGACGCGCTCATCAACAACGCGGGCATATCAGCCCAGGCACTGTTCAGCGAGGTGAAGGCTGAAGACCTGGGCTGGTACGAGCAGCTCATGCGCGTCAACCTCTGGGGCAGCGTGTGGTGCACCCATGCTGCGCTGACGCACCTGAAGGTCAGCAAGGGGCGGATTGTTGCGGTGTCATCACTTGCCGGGCTGGTGGGAGTGCCCGGCCGCACGGCCTACAGCGCGTCCAAATTCGCCATGTCCGGATTTTTCGAGGCATTGCGTGCCGAGATGAAAAGCGCAGACGTCAGCGTCACCACGGCGTACCCCGGTGTGGTGCTCACCAACATCCGCAGCCACGGCCTAAACGCTGCCGGGAAAGCGGCCGGCACCAGTGGACTCAAGGAAGACGACGCAATGACTGTCGAGGAATGTGCACGGCTAATCCTGGAAGGTATGGAACGGCGCGAGCGCGAAGTCGTCATGACCTCCCGAGGCAAACTGGGCCGTTTTCTGAAACTGCTGGCCCCTGGCATGGTCGAGCGCATGGCTCTGGCAGCGCTCAAGGACGAGGTCAAGCCAAGATGATCGCCTTGACCTGTGGTCATGCCACGCGCGGCGCCCCCTCACCCTGGATTGTTCGCTGGTCGCATCTGGTCAAGCCCGGTGACACGGTGCTGGACGTCGCTTGCGGCGCGGGGCGCCATCTGGTTTGGTTTACGGAGCGGGGCCACCCGTGCACCGGCATTGACCGCGATCTAGCCCATGTACAAGATCTGGGCAAAAAGGTCGCTCTGCACTGTGCAGACATCGAATGCAGCCCGTGGCCACTGCTGTCTAACGGGCTTCCCGCGCTGTTCGGCGCCATTGTGGTTACCAACTATCTGTGGCGCCCGCTGATACCGACGCTGCTGCAAAGTCTGTCTCCGGGCGGCGTTCTGCTCTACGAGACCTTTGCACAGGGCAATGAAACCGTAGGACGACCAGCACGGGCTGATTTTTTGCTGCGCCACGGTGAATTGCTGGAGATATGCCGAGGAATGCACACGGTAGCCTATGAAGACGGTTACCTGGACCATCCGCCACGCTTTGTTCAACGCATTGCGGCCCTGCGCCGTGAAGTTGATGCCAACGGTCCTCCATTGCTTTACACACTCTAGGTAAAATGCCCGCTTACCTTACACCGATTGATTTGAGCCAGACATGAACTCCTCACAAGGTCCGATTCGGGGCAGCATTGTTGCCCTCGTTACTCCCATGCTCGATGATGGCTCGGTGGACTACCCCGCGCTGCGCACGCTAATCGACTGGCACATCGCTGAAGGCACAGACTGCATCGGAGTTGTTGGCACGACGGGCGAATCGCCTACAGTCAGCGTAGAAGAGCATTGTGAAATCATCCGCGTGTCGGTCGAGCAGGCCGCCAGGCGCGTGCCCATCATGGCTGGCTGCGGAGCGAACTCGACCAAGGAAGCCATTGAACTGGCTCGCTTTGCCAAGAAGGTGGGCGCCGATTGTCAATTGCAGGTTGTGCCTTACTACAACAAGCCAACCCAGGAAGGCCAGTACCAGCACTTCAAGGCGATTGCCGAAGCAGTGGACCTGCCCGTAGTTCTTTACAACGTCCCTGGTCGCTCGGTTGCGGACATGCAGCACGACACTGTGTTGCGTCTGGCACAGGTGCCTGGCATCGTCGGCATCAAGGAAGCCACCGGCAACATCGAACGCGCCCAGTGGTTGATCAAGGAAGCCCCGAAGGACTTTGCCATTTACTCTGGCGACGACCCCACCGCGGTGGCCCTGATGCTGTGTGGCGGCCATGGCAATGTCAGCGTGACAGCCAATGTAGCCCCGCGCCTGATGCACGAGTTGTGCGTTGCAGCCATGGCCGGTGATGCCAAGGGCGCCATGGAAATCCAGTTCAAGTTACTACCTTTGCATAAATCACTGTTTATCGAATCCAATCCGATTCCAGTGAAATGGGCGGTTGCCCGCATGGGCCTGAGCAAGGGCGCATTGCGCCTGCCGCTCACCACGCTGTCAGACTCTAGCCAGAAAGCTCTGGAAAACGTTATGCATTCTGTGGGGCTGATTTGAGCGCCCCTCATTTTTCGAGGATTTCTGTGAATTCATTATCCAAACTGGGGCTGGTGGGCGTCGTTGTGGCCCTCTCCGCATGTTCGACACTTGAAACCGACAAGGTGGACTACCGGAGTACTGGCAAGGCGCCGACCCTGACCGTCCCGCC
The DNA here is from genome assembly GCA_028868305.1 of Burkholderiales bacterium. Classification (GTDB taxonomy): domain Bacteria; phylum Pseudomonadota; class Gammaproteobacteria; order Burkholderiales; family Burkholderiaceae_C; genus Allorhodoferax. Next base: position 50,615 of record JAGWUS010000012.1, read on the forward strand.
TGACTTGACACAATTGTCAAAGGACACACGCTACGCCGTTGTCGACGGCGGTGTCTCTGCGGCCGGCTCCCAGGCAGCACAGGCCACTGCACCCAAAACTTCGATTGCCGCCATCACTCTGGGGGATGTGCGCATTGAGCGCTCTGGCAACCAGCGCTGGCTGGTGGTCAAGCGTCCTCCAGAAAAGCTATGGGAACCTATCAAGGATTTCTGGCAGGAAAATGGATTCCTGCTGTCCATGGACCAAAGCAATCTGGGCATTATGGAAACCGACTGGGCTGAAAACCGCGCCAAGATTCCGCAAGACTTCATCCGTTCGTCCTTGGGCAAACTGCTGGACTCGCTGTATTCCACCGCAGAGAGGGACAAGTTCCGTACCCGCCTAGAACGTAACGCCAATGGTGAAACAGAAATTTTCATTAGCCACCGGGGCGTGATTGAGGTGTACACCTCTGAGCAACAAGGCTCCACCGTGTGGCAGCCCCGACCAACCGACCCGGAACTGGAAGCCGAGTTCTTGCGCCGTCTTATGGTCAAACTGGGCATCAGTCAGGAAGAGTCCAAAGCGCTGGTTGCCAACAGCGTGTCGAAATCGGTAGCCACTGTTTCCAGTATCAATGGGCAGCCGGCCGTGCTGATTGAGGAGAACTTTGACCGGGCTTGGCGTCGTGTCGGACTGGCATTGGATCGCACTGGTTTTACGGTGGAGGACCGTGACCGCAAGCAGGGTCTGTACTTTGTGCGCTACGTCGCACCAGGCTCCGAGAACTCCGAGCCCGGTTTCTTTGCAAAGATATTCAAGAAGGACACCAAGGTGAGCGGCCCCAGCAAATACCAGATTGCTGTGCGTAGCCAGGGCGACTCGACAGTCGTCTCAGTCCTGGACGCAATGGGTAGTCCTGAAAGTTCCGCCAGCGCTCAACGGATCGTCAAGGTCATTGCCGACGACATCAAATAGGTAGCCAGGGACGATGTCCCCATCGCACAGACAAAAAAAAGCCACCTTGCGGTGGCTTTTTCTTTGGGAGCAAATTACTGCTTGGCTGGCTCAGAAGCGGCAGCGGCAGGTGCCGCTGCGGGAGCAGCAGCTGCTGCAGAAGCGTCCGCAGCGGGTGCGGGAGCCGCAGCGGGAGCAACCACGGGAGCAGGAGCTTCTTCTTTTTTACCGCAAGCAGCCAGGGCAGCAGCAGCGATAACAGCTGCCAGAACGAGAGTTTTGTTCATGATGATGAAAGACTAAAGTGAGTTAACGAAACAATTTCCGGAAATTGTCTTGGCGGCACGCCACCAAAACCCTGACAAGAAGCATTCGATCTCTTTTTGCCAGAGCTGCTAATTATACAATTTTTTGCAATAACTACCCGGGGAAACCCTAGGCGCGCATCTCAAAGGCCCAGTGTAGTGGACGGGAACCCCGGCCCGCTGTTGCGCCGGCACTCCTCCAGTTCCTCCCGTAGCAATACGCGGCGCTGTGGCTCAGAACCCGCTTGTCCGGTCGACCGCACCGTGTCCAGACGGCGCATGGCCCAATACGGACTCCACAATGCACTGGGCACTTCACTCGCATCCAGATGCCTGCAGACGCGACATTCGATGATATGGTCCCACAGCACGCGCCAGCGCACAAACCTGGGCTGGAAACGAATGATCGCGTCGAAATTGTGCGCCAGCAGGGTAAGCCTGCGGCCACTGCGGGCCCAGGCCTCCAGGGAATCCACTACTGCCTTCTCCCGTAAAGGCCAATCTTCAAAACTAGCATCACTCCAGACCATTTCCTTCCAGCCCTGCGCAGCAGCAGTGGCCAGCGCATCGCGCACCAATTGCGCGAACTCGGTCGGTCCGCTGAATGCACCCTCCAGCAGTGGCGCCAAATCGGATGGTGTGTCATTGCTCTGCATACAACCACCCCGCTTCGCACCAGTCCGATACCAGGTCACGTGCATCTTCACTCAAACGCGCCATATCTCCAGCCTGCAAGTAACGCTGGTCAGCCAGTGTTCGTATGAGTTGGGCATCACGCCCACCGGCCCGAAAGCTCTCGCCATTGATGAATATGTGTTTTGCGTCGTACAGCATGCGGGTGCGGCGGTCAAGCCGAACACCGCCAGTCGGCAATTCCGCACCGCCAGCAAACCACACATTCGGTTTGGGCTCCGAGAGGTATTCACCCAGCGCCCGCTGCAGCGCCAGCGGGTCCCGCAGGGCCGCCCGCATGGCATCCACGGCGAAGTCCACCATGGCCTGCGGAACCTCTGCACTATGGGTCAGCGCTTCCTGTTTTGGATCGCGATAAATAGCGTCACCCGCCTCGTCTTCGGCTTGCTCTGCCAAGCGTTGAAGCACTTCGCGCGCCACTTCCCCTTTGCAAGGCGAGCGAAATCCGATGGAATAGGTCATACACTCGCCTTCTGCAATACCATCATGTGCCCAACGCGGCGGCAAGTACAGCATGTCACCGGGCTCCAGCACGAACTCCATCTCGGGTTCGAAGTTAGCCAGTATCTTCAGGGGCATGTCAGGCACCAGGCTCATGTCTTTCTGGCGTCCAATGCGCCATCGCCGGCGACCATGGGCCTGCAGCAAAAAAACATCGTAGCTGTCAAAATGCGGGCCCACGCCACCGCCGTCGGTGGCATAGCTGATCATCAGATCGTCCAGGCGCGCATCCGGCACAAAACGGAACTGGTTCATCAGTGTGTGAATACGCTCGTCGTGCAGATCCACACCTTGCACCAGCACCGACCAGGCACGCTGCTTGAAAGGCGGCAAGGATTTTCGGGCCAGGGGCCCGTGGCGCATGCGCCAGGCTTTTTCCCTGCCAGGCACGGCCTGCACCACCAGACGGGATTCCACATCGTCCATGGCCGCCAGATCCAGCAACTCGGTACGGTCCAGAATGGGCTGAAAACCGGGGATCGCCTGGCGAATCAGCAGCGGTTTCTTCTCCCAGTAGCGGCGCATAAAGGTTTGCGGTGACAGTCCACCGAGCAGTTGCAGAGGTTCTTGGATGTTCATGGGACAATTCTCCTATGGAAATCTCTCAACAATGCGTCGTTGCCCTCACCTGGACGCTGAAAGATACTTTGGGCGAAGTACTGGATGTTCTGGATGAATCGGTGGAATTTTTGGTCGGCGGCCAGGATTTGCTCCCTGTCATTGAGGAAGCTTTGCAGGGTCACAGCGCCGGAGAAACGGTTCAACTGCAAATTGAACCCGAACAGGCATTTGGCGACTTTAACGACCAATTGATCTTTCTGGAACCCCGCAATCTGTTCCCCCCGGAACTTCAGGAAGGCCTGACCATGGAAGGGCACGCACTGCCCGCCGGATGCAATCCCGATGCCCCCAAAGATGCGCTCTATACGGTGACGGACATCTATCCTGAGCACGTGGTGCTGGACGCCAACCACCCGCTGGCCGGCATTGCTATCCGCATCACCATGAAAGTGGAAGGCGTGCGTGAGGCCACCGAAGAAGAGATCGGGCGTGGTTCAGCCGGAACAGGCTTTTTCCGGATTCAACCCTTCCACGCTGAAACACCTGGCAACGACACGCTGCACTAACCAGTGCTGGCTATTTTCTCCCCGTGGATCCGTAACCGCCCTCACCACGCTCTGAGGTCGCAGCAAATTCATTCACCACGTTGAACTGGGCCTGCACCACCGGCACGATCACCAGTTGGGCCAGGCGCTCCATGGGTTGCAGCGTGAAAGCCACGTCGCTGCGATTCCAGGCGCTCACCATGAGCTGCCCCTGGTAATCGCTGTCGATCAGGCCGACCAGATTCCCCAGAACAATTCCGTGCTTGTGCCCCAAGCCCGAGCGCGGCAAGATGAGCGCCGCGTAGGCCGGGTCGTCCAGATGAATCGCCATCCCCGTAGGCACCAGTTGCCAGGCGTTGGGCTCCAACGTGAGTGGCGCGTCCAGGCAGGCCCGCAAGTCGAGTCCGGCGCTACCGGGGGTTGCGTAGGCAGGAAGGTTGTCGTTCAGACGGCTGTCGAGGATTTTGACGTCAATTTTCATGGGTTTATCGGGCAGGTGCATGCAAGCGGGTAGCAATCTCGGCGACCAGTTGCCGCGCCAGCGCCAGTTTGTTGTTACGGGGAAGTTCTCGAACGCCGTGGGCGTCGACCAGCATCAGGGCGTTCTCGTCCTGCCCAAAAGTGGCAGGTCCAATGTTGCCCACCAGCAGCGGCACACCCTTGCGTTCGCGCTTGGCGGTCGCGTGGGCCAGCAGATCGTGGCTCTCGGCGGCAAAGCCAACGCAGTACAGGGCTCCACTGGCAGCGCGAGGAGATCGGGCAATGGTCGCCAAGATGTCGGCGTTCTCTACAAATGCCAGCTGGGGTGCTGCACCGGAGCCATCTTTCTTGATCTTGTGGTTGGCAGATGCCGCGGGCCGCCAGTCGGCCACCGCCGCAGTTGCTATAAATACAGTAGCTGCACGTGCAATATCTACGCAGGCTTCAAGCATATTGGATGCCGAACGCACATCCAGCCGCTCCACGCCACGGGGCGTTGGAAGACTTACCGGCCCGGCCACCAGCGTGACGCGTGCACCCGCCTCGCATGCCGCCCGGGCTATGGCAAAGCCCATCTTGCCACTGGACAGGTTCGTGATGCCACGTACCGGATCAATCGCCTCATAGGTCGGGCCGGCACTCACCAGCACATGCTGACCCGCCAGCACCTTGGGCTGAAAGAAAGCCACCACATCCTGCAACAGTTCGTCGGGCTCCAGCATGCGGCCATCACCGGTTTCACCGCAGGCCTGCTCGCCGGTACCGACGCCAAACACCGTGGTGCCATCTGCCTGGAGTTGCGCGAGGTTGCGCTGGGTAGCGGGGTGCGCCCACATTTCGCGGTTCATGGCGGGCGCCACCAGCAGGGACACCTTGTCGATGGGACGTGCCAGGCACATCAGACTGAGCAGATCGTCAGCGCGGCCATGCAGCAGCTTGGCCATAAAGTCAGCGCTACACGGGGCAATCAGGATCGCATCGGCCTCACGGCTCAGGTTGATATGCGCCATGTTGTTGCCCTCGCGCGCATCCCACTGCGAGTCATACACCGGGCGGTTGCTCAGGGCCTGCATCGTCACCGGGGTGATGAACTGCGCAGCCGCCTCCGTCATCACCACCTGGACCGTAGCACCCTCCTTGATCAGGGCCCGGCACAACTCGGCCGCCTTATAGCAGGCGATGCCACCCGTCAGTCCAAGGACAATATGTTTTCCAGCAAGGTCATTCATGGGAGGCAATGTAGCAGACCTCTATAATCTCGCTTTACCACCTCCCTGAGCATAAATGCTCCCCCTGACATGACCAAATTTGTCTTCGTCACCGGCGGTGTGGTGTCTTCCCTTGGCAAGGGAATCGCCTCAGCCTCCCTTGCTGCGATTCTGGAATCGCGGGGCCTGACAGTCACCCTCATCAAGCTGGATCCGTATCTCAACGTAGACCCTGGCACCATGTCGCCCCTGCAGCATGGCGAAGTGTTTGTGACCGATGACGGCGCAGAAACCGACCTGGACCTGGGCCATTACGAGCGTTTCATCGAAACGCGTATGCGCAAGACCAACAACTTCACCACCGGCCAGATCTACAAGAGCGTGCTCGACAAGGAGCGCCGTGGCGACTACCTGGGCAAGACCGTGCAGGTTATCCCCCATGTCACCAACGAAATCCAGGAGTTTGTCAAACGCGGCGCGCGTTTTGGCGAGCCCGATGCGGTGGACGTGGCGATTGTGGAAATTGGCGGCACCGTGGGTGACATTGAGTCCCTGCCCTTCCTCGAAGCCGTGCGCCAGATGAGCCTCAAGCTCGGTCCCAATAACAGCGCCTTTGTGCACCTGAGTTACCTGCCCTGGATTGCTGCGGCTGGTGAACTCAAGACCAAGCCTACCCAGCACACTGCCAAGCAGTTGCGCGAAATCGGTATCCAGGCCGATGTATTGCTGTGCCGCGCCGACCGCCCTATCCCCGACGAAGAACGCGCCAAGATTTCCCTGTTCTCCAACGTGCCCGAATGGGGCGTGATTTCCATGTGGGACGTGGACACCATCTACAAGGTGCCCCGCATGCTGCATGAGCAGGGCCTGGATGGCCTGATCTGCGACAAGCTGCGTCTGAACACCCCACCCGCAAGCCTGAAGCGCTGGGATGAACTGGTCTATGAAACCGAGCATCCCCAAGGTGAAGTCACCATCGCCATGGTGGGCAAGTATGTGGACCTGAGCGACAGCTACAAGTCGGTCAACGAGGCGCTTCGCCACGCGGGCATGAAGAACCATGTGCGCGTCAAGATTGAGCATGTGGACTCTGAAACCATCACCCCCGAGAGCGTGAGCCAGCTCGCCAAGTACGACGCCATTCTGGTGCCCGGCGGTTTTGGCAAGCGTGGTATCGAAGGCAAGATCAGCACCGCGCGCTTTGCCCGTGAGAACAAGGTTCCCTACCTGGGCATCTGCCTGGGCATGCAGGTGGCAACCATTGAATTTGCGCGCCACGTAGCCGGGCTGAAAGATGCCAACAGCACCGAGTTCGACGCTGACACCCCCAACCCGGTCATCGCGCTCATCACCGAATGGAAAGATGCAGACGGCACCATCAAGACGCGCGATGCCAACTCCGACCTGGGTGGCACCATGCGTCTGGGCGCGCAAAGTTCGGACATTGCAAAAGACACGCTGGCCCACAAGATTTATGGCGATGTGGTGACCGAACGCCACCGCCACCGCTACGAAGCCAACGTCAACTACCTCGACCCGTTGCGCAAGGCTGGACTGGTGATCTCCGCATTGACCCAGCGTGAGCATCTGACCGAAATTGTGGAGTTGCCGCAAACCACCCACCCCTGGTTCATGGGCGTGCAGTTCCACCCTGAATTCAAATCCACCCCCTGGAATGGCCACCCCCTGTTCAATGCCTATGTGAAGGCGGCACTGGACCACCAGATTCAGGGCAAGAACCTGAAGGTGGCAGCGTAATGAACCTCTGTGGCTTCGAAGTCGGCCTGCACCGCCCCATCTTCCTGATTGCAGGCCCCTGCGTCATCGAATCCGAGCAGTTGCAGATGGATACGGCGGGCACGCTGAAGGAAATCACTTCCGCGCTCGGTATCCCTTTCATCTTCAAAAGCAGTTTTGACAAGGCCAACCGCTCTAGCGGCTCCACTTTCCGTGGTCCGGGCCTGGAAAAAGGTCTGGAAATTCTGGCCAAGGTCAAAAAAGAACTGGGCTTGCCGGTGCTGACCGACGTGCATGACGAGTCCCAGATTGCCCAGGTCGCTTCGGTGGTGGACGTGCTGCAAACCCCTGCGTTCCTGTGCCGCCAGACCGATTTCATCCGCGCCGTGGCGCAAAGTGGCAAACCGGTGAACATCAAGAAGGGCCAGTTCCTGGCCCCCCATGACATGAAAAATGTCATCGACAAGGCCCGTGCCGCAGCACGCGAGGCAGGACTGCCAGAAGACAGTTTCATGGCCTGCGAACGGGGCGCCAGCTTTGGTTACAACAACCTGGTCAGCGACATGCGCAGCCTGGCCATCATGCGCGAGACCGGCGCTCCCGTTGTGTTTGATGCGACCCACTCAGTGCAACTACCGGGTGGCCAGGGCACCAGCAGCGGTGGCCAGCGCGAGATGGTGCCGGTACTGGCCCGTGCAGCCGTTGCGGTGGGCGTGGCCGGCCTGTTTATGGAAACCCATCCGGACCCGTCCAAAGCCATGAGCGACGGCCCCAACGCCGTTCCCCTCAAACACATGAAAGCTCTGCTGGAAACGCTGGTTGCGCTGGATTACGTCACCAAAAAAACTCCGTTTTTGGAGAACAGCTTCCACTGATTCCGTTTTTAATGTTCCATTGATTTTTTGAAAGAAGAGTAATGAGCGCAATTGTTGATATCGTCGGCCGCGAAATCCTGGATTCCCGCGGCAATCCCACCGTGGAATGTGATGTGTTACTGGAGTCCGGCACCATGGGCCGTGCAGCCGTTCCCTCTGGCGCTTCCACCGGCTCACGCGAAGCCATTGAATTGCGTGACGGTGACAAGAAACGCTACCTGGGCAAGGGTGTGCTCAAGGCAGTGGAACACATCAACACCGAAATTTCTGAAGCCGTGCTGGGCCTGGACGCGTCCGAGCAGGCCTTCCTGGACAAGACCCTGATCGACCTGGACGGCACCGACAACAAGTCCCGTCTGGGCGCCAATGCCATGCTGGCAGTTTCCATGGCGGTGGCCCGTGCTGCAGCAGAAGAGGCTGGCTTGCCCCTGTACCGTTATTTTGGTGGTATGGGCGCAGTGCAAATGCCTGTTCCGATGATGAACGTCATGAACGGCGGCGAACACGCCAACAACAACCTGGACCTGCAAGAGCTGATGATCATCCCCGTGGGTGCTCCCAGCTTCCGCGAAGCCCTGCGTTACGGTGCCGAAGTGTTCCACGCGCTGAAGAAAATCCTGCACGACAAGGGCATCAGCACCGCCGTGGGGGACGAAGGCGGTTTTGCGCCCAATGTGCCCAACCACGAAGCAGCCATCCAGATGATTCTGGAAGCCATCGACAAGGCGGGCTATGTGGCTGGCGAACAAATCGCCCTGGGCCTGGACTGTGCGGCCTCCGAGTTCTACAAGGACGGCAAATACCACCTTGAAGGCGAAGGCCTTGTGCTCAACGCCCAGGAGTGGACTGACATTCTGGCCACTTGGGTCGACAAATACCCCATCATCAGCATCGAAGATGGCATGGCCGAAGGCGACTGGGATGGCTGGAAGACTCTGACCGATCGCCTGGGCAAGAAGGTGCAGATTGTGGGTGACGATCTGTTTGTCACCAACACCAAAATTCTGAAAGAAGGCATCGACAAGGGCATTGCCAACTCCATCCTGATCAAGATCAACCAGATCGGCACCCTGTCAGAAACCTTCGCCGCCATCGAAATGGCCAAGCGCGCCGGCTACACCGCTGTGATCAGTCACCGCTCTGGCGAAACTGAAGATTCCACCATTGCCGACATCGCGGTGGGGACCAACGCCGGTCAGATCAAGACCGGCTCGCTGAGCCGATCGGATCGCATGGCCAAGTACAACCAGTTGCTGCGCATCGAAGAGGACCTTGGTGATGTAGCCTTCTACCCAGGCCGCGCTGCGTTCTACAACCTCAAGTAAACGTAAAACCGCACCTCCCGCCATTCCATGAGTACCCGTCTGGTCCCCATTGCATTGATTGCCTTGCTGGTAATCCTGCATGGGCAACTGTGGTTTGGCAGGGGCAGTGTCCCCAATGTCTCGAAGTTGCAAGGGCAACTAGCAGAACAAAAACACAAGAACGCCCTGGCGGTACAGGCCAATGAGCGCCTGTCTGCGGAAATTCATGATCTGCGCGAAGGTCTGGAAATTGTTGAAGAAAAGGCGCGCTCCGAGTTGGGCATGGTGCGCGCCAACGAAATCTACGTCCAGATTGCCAAATAACCATCACGCCTTCGTCCGGCCATGCGCATAGCCATTCTGGGCGCTGTGTGCACCGGAAAATCCGCTCTGGCTCAGGCATTGGCGCGCAGCGGCATCTTGACGATCGCAGATACCACTCCCTTGATGACGGCGATTTACAGTGACGTGCTGTTTCAGGACACCTCACGGTATGCTGAAGCCCTGTCGCACCAACGCAGCTACGATCTGACACTGGTCACCGCCACAGACCTCCCCTGGGTTTCGGTCGGAGTTCCGCATGATGGGGAAACGACCCGGACAGCCGTAGACCGCAAACTGCGTGCGGTACTGCAGGCCCACCAGATTGCCCACACTGTCATCTGTGGGTCGGAGCCGTCACGAACCCTGTCTGCACTGGAGAGTGTTGCCCACTGGCACAAAAAACCACTACCACGCAGCGCCCATGATACGGACTGGAAATGGGCATGTAACAGCTGTTCAGACCCGGAGTGTGAACACCGCCTGTTCAGCCAGTTGCTGTCAGCGCCCTGAGCATGTTCTGAATAACTCGCAATCAATTGGCGTGGCGAGTCAGTAGTTTTCAAATGATGGCAACGATCTTGTCGTCAAAGCCGGTGAAACGGCGCTCATGCTTGGGGATGAAAACGGGCTCGAAGGTGCCAGAACGGTCAACGCCTTGCGCTTGCCCGGTCGCATGGCGATATGCCAGGCAACTTCTGATTTTGCATCAAGGCGCTTTTCAATGCCCTCCTATCACACCCACCACCGGTAGCATGACGCTGGACGGTTCCCGTACCATGGGCATCCGGTAATTCAGAGCCCACCACAAAACCCAACTCGAATTTTTTGCTTTCACCTGCTCGGAGGGGGCCATGCCCCCCTCTTTTTTTTGTACACCCCCCCGAAGGAGGGGTACACAAGCCAAAAGTCAGCGCCAAAAATTGACCCATCTGTTTTCCTGGAGGTTTTATGAATCATTCAATTCGGTATTTATGGACAGCAGGATTGCTCGCCGCTTTGACAGCTTGTGGGGGCGGTAGTAATAGCGGCAGCACTGCTTCTGTCGTGACAGGCGTTGCAGCGACTGGTTTGGCCATTTCTGGCGGTACGGTTAACCTCAAATGTGTCTCCGGCACAGCCTCTTACCCCGCGACGGGCACAGACGGCAGTTTCAGCATCGATGTCAGCGGCATGACTCTGCCTTGTGTTGCTCGGGTGGACTTCAAGGACGCTTCTGGCAAAGCCCAACAATTGCATTCCTTTGTGTCCGCCGCAGGAAATGTCAACATCACTCCAATCACTGATCTGTTAGTTGCAAAGTTGACAGGTGCAGCTGCAGCCAATGCTTTTGACACATTTAACGCCACTTTTCTGAAAACCATTTCAGCAACACAGTTGTCGGAGGCATCCAAAGCTGTCAAAGCCTATCTGGCAGCAAATTTGGGCATGACCGTAACCAACTTGCCCGATGATTTCGTCGGCACCAAATTCAAACCCAAAACCGCGACCACCGCTGGTGATGCATTTGACGGGGTGCTGGATGACTTCAAGGTGAAACTGGGTGCCAAATCACTGACTACGGTGGAAAACGAAGTCATCACCGCCGGCAGCAATGGTGGAACGGCAGGTTACCCCGCTACGGCGACGTTTACCGGAAAACTCTCTGACGGCTCGGCCTGTACCGTGGATATTGCGGCTGACCACAGTGTGAACGTGACTGCTGCAAACTGGGCGTATACCGGTGGCAACATCAAAACCACACTGGATGGCTTTTACTTTGACAACGCCAGTGGTGAAATTGCTCCCGCTGTGATCTACAGCGGCACACGCCGCTTTTTTGAATCCAATGCAGGCAATTACCAAGCCGCTACGGCTGCAGCGCCAGCCTACAACACAGGTCTGAGTTTTGATGCCACCAGTGGCAAACTGATCATGGCAAGCGGCAGTGTGATCACTGACACCTCCTTCACACCAGCCGCAGGAGCCAATTTCAACTTCGTTTGTGCGGGTGACGCTTACCCAACGGGAGCCCCTGTGGGCATTTCAGAATTTAACAAGGCAACACCTTCACGGTTCAAAGCAAGCACCCTGGTTGGCGGCCCGTACACTGCACCCACCGCCAGCAACCAGGCCTGCACTTTCACGGTAGATGCAACCGGCAATGCCAGCATCAACTGGGCCGGTTTTACCACCACGGGCGGCAAGCTTGATCTACCCAATACATGGCTGACAGGGGCCGCGGATCAAAACACCACTCAGGCCAAATACGACATTTACTACAGCAAAACGACGGGTGCCATTGTTGGAACCAGCATGGGCGGCAGTATCATGCTGACCCCTAACGAAAGCGCTGGCTCGGACTGGTTCAGTGTCACCATCAGCCAATCTGCTGCCAACAAGCAGGCTGTCGTTTTAGCCAACGGTTTGGCCAGTGACTCCAAGAGCGTGACCTGTAGCACGGCCAATGACCCTGCGGGCAAATGGGCGCAAGTAGCCAGCTACATCGGCACCTGGAAGGGCACGAAGGACAACAACTTCCACTTTGGTACCAATGCAACCTGCCAACTGGTTGTGGATGCCAAGGGTGCCATGACTTATACCGATACCGCTGGTGTGGCAACAGCCATTGACAGCACGGGATGGACAGTAACACCGCCCAACAGTGGTGCCTACTACGACTTTGCCAAAACAGGCACCGCCATCACCTTCAGCATGGACTTCACCGGCACGACCGTCAGTGGAGCCAAGCCACAGGCTTACTTCTGGAAAAGTGGTGCATCCACAGAATACTGCAACAACATGAGCAAACTTTGACTTTCACTGTCGCACACCTGAGAAGCCCGCACTGTGCGGGCTTTTTGATTGATACCCCCCCTCAGAGGGGTACAAATGCAAAAGCAACTGCCAGAGAATGAATTTGTTCACTTTTTTGGAGCAAACATGTTCAGATCAATTCAATGGCTAGGCAGTGCAACTGCCCTCTCTGTTGTAGTGGCATGCGGCGGCGGCTCATCCACACCCACGGCCAGTTTACCCGGCACACTCACTGGCCTGGCCGCCACCGGCGCGGCCATTGAAAGCGGCACCGTTACCGCCAAATGCGCCAAGGGGCCAGACCTTACAGGCACCACGGGTACTGGCGCAGCAGCAGGCACCTTTACCCTTACTCTGACATCAGCGCACACGGCTCCCTGCATGCTGCAAGTCACGAAAGTCGGGCCTCCGGCGGTGGAGTTGTATGGCTTTGCCACAGCGGCAGGGCAAGTGAATATTTCCCCGCTAACAGACTTGGTCGTTGCCAAAGCGTTGGGCAGCGATCCCGCGGCGGCATTTGCCAGCTTTGACGCAGCCAAGGGCACAACCGTGACGGGTAATTTGACAGCCGCCAAGGCCTATGTTCAAACTCAGGTTACTGCCATTACTGGCTCTGGTACGGCTGACCCGTTGACCAGTGCCTTTGCAGTCGGCAGTACAGACGACAAGGTTTTGGATGCGCTGGGTTCAGCCATTGCGGCCGCACCTGGCAAGGCCTTTGCAGACCTGCGAACCGGTGCGCAAAGTGGCGCCTCTTTAGCATCCACTGTGCCCGCATTTTTGGCTGCACCCACGGGCGCTGCAGCCGTGGCAAATGGCGCTGACAACATCACCTTGAACTGGTCGGCAGTACCTGGGGCAAGGGGTTACAACGTGTACAGTTCCACCTCGGCAAATGTCTCACTCGTAGCCGGCAACAAGCTGACAACCACACCAGTCGCCACGGCTGGTGGTTTTTCTGTGACCGGCTTAAGCCCAAGCACCACTTATTACTTCAAGGTGACGGCCACGAACGCCGTGGTGACCGAAAGCGCTCCTACAGCTGAGGTGAACGCAATTACAAGTGCTGCAGCCGTACCAGCAGCGCCTACAGGTGTCTCGGTTTCACCAACCAGCGCCACCCAACTCACGGTGAGTTGGAGCGGCGTGAGCGGAGCCACTGGTTACAACGTGTACCGTTCAACAGTGGCAGGTGGTGCAGGTAGCAAGGTCAATGCAACGCCCATCAGCACTGGTATGACTTTTACAGATACCGGACTGACAGCCAACACAACCTATTTCTACAAAGTAACCGTCATCAACACCTTTGGCGAAGGCGCTGCGTCAGCAGAAATCTCCGCCACCACCACCAGCGCAGCCAGCGGTTCAGTTTGTGTTGCAACCGCACCCGCTGCCCTGAATCTGCCAAAAAGTGATGTGTGCTACACCAATTTGCCTGCTGGTTTCGCCTGCAATCACAGCACGGTGGCTACTAGCTTGACGGGGCTTGAAATTGCCACGAATTCACCTTATACCGTTGCGTCCGCAGCAAGCTGCCCTGCAAGCACCGCGCTGACGTTTGATGCCACGGCACGGGGCATTGGCAACCCCACTGGGGTCTCAGGGTTTGTAACGGCAACTTCCAGACAGCCTACGCTTGCGGACATGGGTACGCTACCCGGCAAGAGTTTTACCTTGTCAACATCCCTTATCAATAAAACCAGCTTGGGGGGAAGTTGTACTGTTGCAGTAGCGGCCGATGGCACCATCAACATCACCGCTACCGGGGCTAGTTACTCCGCCAATCCGACAGTACCCGTGAAAATGAACGGATATGCTTTGACAGAATCCATCGTTGCGAATGGTTCGAACGGAGCCAATATTTCTGCCTACTCAAGTACCTATGCAGCGGTTGTCCTTAACATTCGTGCAGGTCGCTTGGACAGGGTTGATGTCATTGATGCTAACGCTGGCAGCCTTTCATGTGTAACCCCAAACAACAACCTAACAACATTGGGGCAAGCTGACTCTAACACCGCAATGGCTTATGCAACGGCGAGTGATCTGAGTGCAACGCGTGCCGGTGTTTATAAAAATGCCGACAACTGCCAACTGACCATAAGCCAGGATGGTACTTTCAGGTTCCAGTTGCCGGTTTCAACAGCATTGACTGCAAGCACGACTGGCACAAGCAAGAGCACATCCAATAGCGCTGCCATTGACGTGACTGCCATCCTGGGTGGCGATGCGCGTGATCAAGTGGGTTTCACCTGGGTAACTATGCCAAGCGGTATTAGTGGAACGGGTAGCGCCCGGGCTTCGGAAACCAATTTACTGACCAGTGAATACAGCGAAATTGGATTTACCGAAAGCGTGAACCTGGGCGGGTTGGGAAGTCCACTTGTGAGGAGCGTGACATACAACAAAATGCCAACCAACATGTCGAGCACCACTGCTACAGCAACGTGCAACAGCATGGTAAAGCAATAAATCCTGGTAAAAGGGTAGACGGATATGAGAGAACGCTACCCTTTTAAAACTAAGTTGGATATCCAGCACGCCGTCCATTTCGTCGAGGCTGGTTTCAGCAGCAAAGATGCCTTATTTGTTGCTCCGTAGTTCATCTGTTCTCAACTCGCGCACAGCGCCAACAGCCCGCCTTGTGCGGGCTGTTTTTATCCCACCGTCTTTTGCGCACGCAACGCCTGCACCTCATCCACACCGAATCCCAACGCGCGCAGCATTTCGTCGGTGTGCGACCCCAGCGTCGGCGGGTTCAGCCGCACCCCCAGCCGCTGTCCGTCCATGGTGCCGGGTGCGGACGCCATCAATGGGCTCGACCTTGATCACCTCGGCCCCCATATCAGCCAACACCCTGCCGCAGGTGGGGCCCATGACCATGTGGGTGAATTCAACGACGCGAAAACCCGCCAGTGGCAGGGGCTTTACAGGGGGTGCGGTGGGGGGTGGTGACGGGGTTGAACTTCTTTTTTGCGCCGCCTCGTTTCACATTTGAACTGGAAAGCCGCGAACACCTGATCACCCCGGTGGTGATGCTGGTGGTAGCCCTGGTCATCAGCCACCTGGACTCCGGCCTGCGCCGTGAATCCTTGTATGCCGCCCTGAGTGCACAACGTGCCCGGCAACTGCAATCTCTGGCTTACAGCCTGGCCGACACCGCGGCACAGCATGACAAGTTAATGCACGTCGCCGCCGCTGGCACCCAAACGCGCTGAATCAGTGAAGATCTGTGCAGCGTCCACCGGATCAAACCGGTACTGCATGCCGCAGAACTCGCATGCCACTTCGACGTCGCCGCGTTCCGCCAGAATATCCTCGACCTCTTCGCGCCCCAGTCCCCGAATCATCTTGCTGACACGTTCCCTGCTGCAGCTGCAGGCAAAACGCGGCCCGGTCGGACCGGTCATCGGCTCAAAGCGCGTAATTTGCTCTTCCCAGAACAGGCGGTGCAGGATGGTATCGACATCCAGCGTCAGCAGTTCTTCACGCTTGAGGCTGCTGGCTAACATGGCAATGCGGTTGTAGTGCTCATTAAGGCCAATCTCGTCCTCATTTTCCCTGGACACCATGCTGCCCGCCAGATTGCCCGTGCCTGCCATGGGCAAGCGCTGAATGAGAAGGCCGGCAGCAACACTGTCATTGGACGCAAGCACCAAAGTGGTATCGAGCTGTTCACTTTGCAGCATGTAATGCTCAAGAACCGCACTGATCTTCTCGATCGGATGCCCGTGGTCATCAAACAGCGGCACAACCCCCTGGTAGGGCTGCTGGCCCGGAAATCTGGTCTTGGGGTCCAGTGTGATCGCACAACGCCCCTTGTTACTGGCATTGACCATCTGGCTCAGGCTGGCTTCCTCTGGAACTGCACCCAATACCGTGGCGGTTGCGCGCAGGGCCAAATTTGACTGCACTTCCACGACCGCGACCTTGACCGGTCCATCACCAAAAATCTGCAGAACCAATGATCCATCGAACTTGATGTTGGACTGCATCAAGACCGCAGCGGCGGCCATCTCACCCAGCATGTTCTGCACAGGCCCGGTGTAGGCACCTGCATTGGTATTGGACGCACGGCGACGCAATATCTCCACCCAGGCGTCCGTCAGGCGCACCACCATGCCGCGCACCGGCAAGCCTTCAAAAAGGAATTTATGTAATTCAGACACGCGCAACTTCCTTTCAGGCCAGGCGATTGAGGCCGGTCTTGAAACGCCGCGCGTTCTCGACATAGTGCACCGCACTCATAACCAGTCCATGCTGCTGCTCGGGCGTCAAGGTCCTTACTGCTTTGGCCGGGCTGCCAATGATCATGGAGCCATCGGGGAACTCCTTGCCCTCAGTCACCAGAGAACCTGCACCCACAATGCAGCCCTTGCCGATTCTGGCGCCGTTGAGTACCACAGCACCGATGCCGATCAACGAGCCATCCCCAATCGTGCAACCGTGCAACATGACCTTGTGGCCCACGGTAACGTCATTGCCAATGACCAGCGGTTTTCCAATATCGGCATGCAGCACGCTGCCGTCCTGGATATTGGTGCGCTCACCGATGCGGATCACTTCTGTATCACCGCGGATCACGGCGCCGAACCAGATGCTTGCATCAGCTGCCAGTTCCACGTTACCCATTACCTGTGCGCTGTCTGCGACCCATGCGGACTCCGCCACCCGGGGCGAAACCGTGTCGAGTTCATAAATTGCCATGTTCTGCCCTTGCTAGTTCAATGCCTAGAATTGTAGGGATGGAACTCCGCGAACGTGCACTTGCTGTTTTTTGCCTGAACGACCCGATGGACAAGGTGCGGGAAACGTACGCCCTTTGGTCCGCTGCGTCGGGGTTACCGGTCGCCACCCGGGCACAATTTGCCGACCCCTCCGGCCCGGGCCGCCCCGCCAGACCGCTGCTGGTTGAACCCCAGGAGGTCGCCAGACGCTCCCCGTTTACACCCGAGGGACATGCCGCGTTGATGCACTCCATTGCCCACATCGAATTCAACGCCATCAATCTGGCGCTGGACGCCATCTGGCGGTTTGGCGACATGCCCGAGACCTATTACCTTGACTGGCTGCAGGTGGCACATGAGGAAGCCAAGCACTTCAACCTGCTGCGCAACCATCTGCAGGAAGCGGGCTACGACTATGGCGACTTTTCCGCCCATGAAGGCCTGTGGACCATGTGCAGAAATACCCGCAATGACGTAGTCGCCCGCATGGCACTGGTTCCACGCACTCTGGAGGCACGCGGTCTGGACGCTACCCCCATCATTCAGGCCAAGTTGCGCAAGGTGGGAACTCCAGCGGCCTGGTCGGCCATTGCCATTCTGGACATCATCCTGACCGAAGAGGTGGGGCACGTTGCAATTGGCAACCGCTGGTACCACTGGCTGTGCGAGCGGGATGGACTGGATGCGCAGGAGTTTTACGCGCAGGCCGCACTGCAGCATGATGCACCACGGCTGAAACCTCCGTTCAATATCCTGGCGCGACGTCAGGCAGGCTTCACCGAACCGGAAATAGCCGCACTGCCGGTCTAGAATGCCCCCAACCTCCACCCTGCCCGAACCATGCCTCCTTCTTCGCTGACGCCATTAGCCTCCAAGGACGTGACGCCGATCGCCATCGCCCGGCAAGCGATCCTGGACGAAGGACGCAATGTCTACGGCTACGAGCTGTTTGACCGTTCGGTCGTCTCGAATGCCCATTCGGCTTCCAGTGATGCCCAGCTTCTGTTCAATGTACTGACACTGAACGACAGCGAGGCCCTGCCTGGCAAAAAGACCCTGTTTATCAATTGCACGCACGATAGCCTGGCGGGTGGCCACCTGGATCTGGTAGCGCCAGACCGGGTGGTACTGGAAATTCCTCCGCTGCCAGTGTCCAAAGCCGAACAGATTCCAGACTATTTGCCGAATCTTGAAGAAATCCAGCGCCGCGGTTTCCGCATGGCTTTCAGCTACTCGATTCTGACGCGCTCCTACGAATCCTGGTTGCCCCTGGCATCTTTTATCAAGTTTGACCTGTCCATTCTCAAGCCCGAAGCGGTAGCTTCCTTCGTCAAACTCGCCCAAGCCAAATCGCAGGCAAAACTGATTGCAGAAAAAGTGGAGACTGCCAGGCAATACGAACTGGTGGCTGGATTGGGCGTCAAGCTCTTTCAAGGCTACTGGTTTGCCCAGCCCGTCCTGGTGGAAGGCCAGACCATACGGCCCGCGCAGGCCACCATCCTGCAGCTCATCAACCTGGTGCGCAAGCAAGCGAGCACCAATGAAATTGAGGAAGTCCTCAAACGGGACCCCACGCTGTCGTTCAACCTGCTGCGGTTTATCAATTCGGCTGGCTTTGGCATGCGCACCGAAGTCACCTCGTTCAAGCATGCGGTGATGCTGCTGGGCCTGAACCGCCTGTTCAAATGGGCTGCTTTGCTCATGACCACCAGCCGGTCTGGAGACACCCCCCCAGCGGTAGGCACCACAGCCGTGGTGCGTGGGCGACTGATGGAGTTGCTGGCAACTGAAATACTGCCACCAGATGAATGCGACAACGCTTTTGTGGTGGGCGTTTTTTCGCTGCTGGACACCATGCTGGGGGTGCCCATGCAGACCGCTCTGGCGACCGTAACACTCCCTGTTTCGGTCACCGATGCACTATTGCACCAGACGGGGCCGCTGGCACCGTACCTGACCTTGACAGTTGCCTGCGAAACCGGTGACGACAACGCCTTTGCCACCGCGGCCAGTACCCTGGGGCTCACCAGCAACCAAATCAACTGGGCCCACCTGCAAGCCCTGGCATGGGCTGAAACACTTACCCAGGTCGATTGAAATCTGCCGGCCGGCTAAGCGCGTGGATGGTGCCGCGCGTGCAGCGCGGCCAGACGTTCACGTGCCACATGGGTGTAAATGGTAGTCGTGGAGATGTCTGCATGCCCCAGCAACATCTGCACTGACCGCAAATCCGCCCCATGATTGAGCAAATGGGTTGCAAACGCGTGGCGCAGGGTATGCGGTGACAAGGGCGAATGAATGCCTGCCGCTTGCGCATACTTCTTCACCACCATCCAGAACATCACCCGTGACATGGCCCCGCCAGCCTTGCTGCCGCGCACGGTCACAAAAAGGTCTTCGGTCTGACGCCCTGCCAGCAACTCGGCGCGCGCGCCGCCCAGGTACTGGCGCAGCCAGCCCCCTGCCACCTCCCCAAACGGAACCAGCCGCTCCTTGCCACCCTTACCCAGGACCTTGAGTACGTGGTCATTCAGGCTGACATGAAAAGTCTTGAGCGTTACCAACTCGCTGACCCGCAGACCACTGGCGTACATCAACTCCAGCATGGTGCGGTCGCGCACCCCGAGCGCTACCGAGACATCCGGCGCATGCAACAAGGCTTCTACCTGCGCTTCCGTCATGGTCTTGGGCACACGCAAGGCTTGCCTGGCCGATTGCAGCTTCAGGGTTGGATCCACGGACAGCACGCCCTCGCGCAGTGCCCAACGGAAATAGCGCTTGAATACCGTCAGCCGCCGGTTGGCCGTCGTGGCCTTGGTCACGGCGTGACGCGCTGCGAAATAGGCCTGCAGATCATGCTCACGCGTGTCGTTGATCGCGCGCATCTGCCCAGCCAGCCAGGCCGCATACAGCGACAGATCGCGCCGGTAGGCAGACAGGGTGTTTGTGGAAAGACCCTCCTCCAGCCAGAGGGCGTCGATAAAAGTGTCGATCGCCTGCTGGCTGGCAAGGCCTGCTTGCATCATTCGAGGCGCAGCTTGGCGGAATCCACCACCTTCTTGTACACCTCGTACTCGGCCTTGATCTGCGCCGCAAACTGCTCGGGCGTATTGGCCACCACCAGTGAGCCTGTTTCTTCAATGCGTTTTTTCACTACCGGGTCTTCCAGCACCTTGCGCACTGCCGCATTGATCTTGTCCAAGACTTCCCTGGACATCCCTTTCGGACCGTAAATGCCGTAGTAGGCCATGCGGTTCACCTGCTCCAGACCCACTTCCTTGAAGGTTGGCACATTGGGCAACTGCGGCAGTCGCTGGGGTGCGGCCACCACGATGGGGACCAGCTTGTTGCTTTGGATGAAAGGCATGGCCGATGGCATATTGTCAAAAATGATCGGCACCTGCCCTGCCACGGTGTCGTTCAGCGCTGGACCGGCGCCACGGTAGGGAATGTGGGTGATGAAAGTACCTGTTGCAAACTTGTACAACTCGGTCTGCAGGTGTCCGATACCGCCGGTACCCGACGTAGCATAGGAGTATTGGCCAGGGTGCGCTTTCAATTCGGCAAGGAAAGCCTTGTAGTCCTTGGCCGGAAAGCTGGGGTGCACTGCAATAACATTGGGCGTCGCCGCGACGTTGATGATGGGCGTGAAATCCGTGAGCGGGTTGTAGGGGTTCTTGGGGTTGATCGCAGGATTGGCGGCCGTGGTCGACACCGTGGCCATCCCCAGGGAATAGCCATCGGGTGCGGCTTTGGCGGTCTCATTCGCGCCCACCACACCGCCCCCGCCAGCCTTGTTCTCGACAATCACGCTTTGCCCCAGCACCTTGCCCAGAGGGTCGGCAATGGTGCGCGCAATGATGTCCGTCGTACCGCCCGGAGCAAACGGAACCTGCAGCTTGATGATTTTGTTGGGATAAGCCTGCGCGAAGGCAGCGCCGCAGGCTGCCATCAAACTCAAAGCAAGAAGGGATCGACGATGCATGGTGAACAGACTCCTGAGAATACGGTGGGAGGGAAACACTGCCGATGTTACCCCCACGGCCTGGCCCTTAGTGCGCAAAGTTTCACTGCTATTCTCTGGCCGTGAATTACGCCCAACTCCTCTTTCCCGACTTTTCCCTCATCCTCATCGGTTTTCTGGTCTGCAGGTACACCGCGCTGAATCGCAGCGTATGGGGGCAGGTCGATTCACTGGTGTATTTCCTGTTATTTCCGGTGCTGCTGTTTCACTCCATCGTCAAAAGCCCGCTGGATTTGCGGGCCGCCTCCAACATGATCGGCGCGGGCTGGACCCTGGGGTTCATGGGCATTGGCCTGGCCTATGTATTGCCGCATCTGCCATGGCTGCGCAGCCATATACGCCGGCGCGACCACGCAGGCAGCGCGCAGGTCGCCTTTCGCTTCAATTCCTTCATTGGTCTGGCACTGGCCGACCGCATCGCGGGGCCCACCGGCATTCAATGGATTGCGGTGCTGATTGGTGTGTGCGTGCCGCTGTTCAACGTCGCGGCCGTGTGGCCCATGGCCCGCCATGGTGAAAAAGGCTTTTTACGCGAGCTGGTACGCAATCCGCTGATTCTGGCCACCGCCTCCGCGCTGCTGGCCAACCTGCTGGGGTTCTCCATTCCCGCGTGGCTGGAGCCTACGGTGAGCCGGCTGGGTGCCGCGTCGCTGGCCTTGGGCCTGATGGCGGCCGGTGCCGGCATGCAGTTCGGTGCGCTAGCGCGCTCCAAAACGCTGGCCATTTCGGTGTTGTCGATTCGCCATTTCTTTCTGCCGATGGTTGCGCTGGGGGTGTCTCACCTGTTTGCCCTGTCGCCTGTGCAAACCACGGTGCTACTGGCGTTCTCTGCCCTGCCCACCGCCTCCAGCAGCTACGTGCTGGCTGCACGCATGGGCTACGACGGGGCCTATGTGGCCGGTCTGGTAACCCTGTCCACCCTGCTGGGCATGGTCAGCCTGCCGTTTGCATTGGGGGTGTTGCGCGGCCTTTGAGCGTGACCGGGTGTCTATGCATCCAGAGCCCATTGCACATGCTCACGCACCAGTTGACTGGGATGGTCTGCAAGATGCTGCAGCGCCGTACGCATGGCCCGATGCGCCTCCTCCTCTCCAGCCACACGCAAGGCGTTGCCCAGCGCCACGGCTACATTGCGCAGCCAGCGTTCATGGCCAATGCGGCGTATCGGACTGCCCTCAGTACGCTGTAAAAATTCCTCTTCAGTCCAGGCCAGCAGTTGCACCAGATGCTGGCCAGTCAGGCCCTCGCGCGGATCAAAGTCCGGCAAAGCGCTGCGCTGGGCAAACTTGTTCCAGGGGCACACCAGTTGACAGTCGTCGCAGCCATAAATACGGTTACCGATCAGCGGACGCAGTTCCAGTGGGATCGCCCCGGCGTGCTCAATCGTCAGATAGGAGATGCAGCGCCGCGCATCCAGCCGATGTGGCGCCACGATGGCCTGCGTAGGGCAGGCCGTCATGCAGGCATTGCAGCTACCGCAGTGCTCTGTCACCGGCGCACTGGGGGGCAAGGCCACATCCAGATAGATTTCACCCAGAAAAAAAAGTGACCCGGCTTCGCGGTTGAGCAGCAGGGTGTGCTTGCCACGCCAGCCCTGGCCGCTGCGGGCCGCCAGCTCAGCCTCCAGCACCGGCGCCGAATCGGTAAACACGCGGTAGCCCAGCGGCCCCACATGCGCCGCAATGCGGTCCGACAGCTTTTGCAGCCGGTTTCGCAGCACCTTGTGGTAATCACGCCCGCGGGCGTAGACCGACACAATGCCCTCCTGGGGATGCTGCAAGCGCTGCAATTCCAACGCCTGCCAATCTCCCGCCGTGCTCCGTGGCAGGTAATCCATGCGGGCGGTGAGCACACTCAGGGTCCCCGGCACCAGTTCGGCAGGACGGGCCCGTTTCAGCCCGTGGCAGGCCATATAGGCCATGTCACCGTGGAAACCCTGCGACAACCAGGCCAATAAACCGGGCTCGGCCGACGACAAATCCACACCGGCCACGCCAATTTGGGAGAATCCAAGTTCCCGTGCCCAGACCTGCATCTGAGAAACCAACTGGTTGCCATTGATTTGAGTGCTATTGATCGTCACCGTTCCATTGTAGAAAGTACAACGCGCACCCTGCGCTGGCCCGATGAAGCGGCTACGCAGGCGTTTGCCGTGCGGTGGGCCCAAAGCCAGGCCATCCGACATGCATTCATCGCCCTGCACGGCGACTTGGGCGCTGGCAAGACCACACTGGTGCGCTACCTGCTCAAGGCGCTGGGTGTGCAGGGCCGCATCAAGAGTCCTACTTACGCGGTGGTTGAACCCTACGAATTGCCCGACCTGAACGTGTGGCACTTTGACTTCTACCGTTTTGCCGACCCACGCGAATGGGAAGATGCCGGCTTTCGTGACATCTTTGCCAGCCTCGGCCTGAAACTCGCAGAGTGGCCGGAAAAGGCCGCCGCCATGCTGCCGGTGGCGGATGTGGATCTGCAGTTGCACACCCTGGACGGTGCAGCGCGCCAGGTCACCCTGACCGCACACACCCCCACCGGCCTGGAACTGCTTCAAGCCGTTGGAGAGGCTGCATGAAACGCCGCACGCTGCTACAACACGGCTCCGTCGTGCTGGCGCTGGGCCTGCCGCACATCGCGCGCGGCGCCACCATCCTCAATGTGCGGGTGTGGCCGGCACCGGAGTATTCCCGCGTGACCATCGAGTCAGACACCTTGCTGGTCGCCAAACAGACTTTTGTGCCCAGCCCGCCACGCCTTGCGGTGGACATTGAAGGCATCGCCCTCAACCCGGCGCTCAAGGAACTGGTAGCCAAGGTGCAAGCGGATGACCCCAACATCGCCGGTATCCGGGTAGGCCAGTTCAGCCCCACCACAGTGCGTCTGGTGGTGGACCTGAAGGTACCCATCCGTCCGCAAGTATTTGCGCTGCCTCCGGTCGCGGCTTACAGGCACCGGCTGGTGTTTGATCTGTACCCCGAAAAAGAAATCGACCCACTGGAAGCCCTGATTGCCGAGCGTCTGGGCGGCAGCGCGCCCCCACCGCACAGCGCTGCATCGGCCGCCAGACCCGGCGGTGACCCCCTGGGTGATCTGATTGCCCAGCAGCTGCAGAAAGGCACGCCTGCCAAACCATCGTCTGCTATACCTTCGATAGCTGATAGCGCAGGTTCCACGGGGGCTGGTGGCACAGAACGCCTGATTATTGTGGCGCTGGACCCTGGCCACGGCGGCGAAGACCCAGGCGCTATCGGTCCAGCCGGCACACGCGAAAAAGACGTGGTGCTGCGCCTGGCGCACATGCTGCGCGACCGGATCAATGCCACCATGGTCAACGGCAACCCCATGCGTGCCTACCTGACACGCGACGCCGATTTCTTCGTCCCGCTGCAGGTACGGGTACAGAAGGCGCGCCGGGTGCAGGCCGACCTGTTTGTCAGCCTGCATGCCGACGCCTTTTTTACCCCCGACCCGCAGGGCGCCAGCGTGTTTGCGCTGAGCCAGGGCGGCGCGTCGAGCAGCGCCGCACGCTGGATGGCCGCCAAGGAAAACAAGGCCGACCTGATTGGCGGCCTCAACGTCAAGGCCAAAGACGCCACCGTGCAGCGCGCCCTGCTGGACATGAGCACAACGGCCCAAATCAACGACAGCCTCAAGCTGGGCAAAACCCTGCTGGGTGAAATTGGCCGCGTGGGCAAGTTGCACAAGCCGCGTGTGGAGCAGGCCGCGTTTGCGGTGCTCAAGGCGCCGGACATTCCCAGTGTGCTGGTCGAAGCCGCCTTCATCAGCAACCCGATGGAAGAACTCAAGCTCAACAGTGCGGAGTACCAGAACCAGCTGGCCGATGCCCTGATGCGCGGCATCACCGGCTATTTTTCGCGCAATCCGCCACTGGCACGCAACCGCACGACCAGCTAGGTCCACAATCTCCTGCATGGACTTTGTACCTCCCGGGTGGCAGTCACCCTCCACCCTGATTGGTCTGTGTGTTGCCATCGGCATCGGCCTGCTCATTGGTGCTGAGCGGGAGCGCCGAAAGAGTACATCGCCGGATCGCAGTGCGGCGGGTATTCGCACCTTCACGGTCGCGGCACTGATGGGCGCCGTGGGTTTTCTGGTGGGTGGTGTGGTCCTGACCGGCATTGCCCTGGTGGTGGTGGGCGCAGGCGCGCTGATTGCCTACCAGCGCACCCGGCAGAAGGACCCCGGCATGACCACCGAGTTCGCCCTGGTGCTGACCTGCCTGCTGGGGGCTCTGGCCATCAGCAGTTCTCTGCTGGCTGCTGGCGTGGGTGCGGTGCTGGCACTGCTGCTGGCCGCGCGCAACCGTATGCACCATTTCGTGCGCAGCGTGCTGTCCGAGCAAGA
>JAGWUS010000055.1 GCA_028868305.1 Burkholderiales bacterium
CTCAGGCTGGACGGCCTGGGTGCTCACGCCCGACCTTAAACTCCCCGGCAAGATGCGCCTCAAGGAGTCACGACGCGTGCCGATGTGGAATGGCCCGCTCGAATGCCGCCTGTTCAAGTTCGATATGGTGGCGGGCAAGATGGCGGCCAAGCCGGCCAAGGCCGACAACTTGGATAAAGGCGCTGCGTGAGCAAGGTCGTTCTGGATACGAACATCGTCCTGGACCTGTTCGTGTTCGGTGATGCGGCTACCGCGCCGTTGCGCGAGGCGCTCCATACCCAGGGCCTGCAATGGATTGCCACCGCGGCGATGCGCGAGGAGCTTGCCCGCGTGCTGGCCTATCCGCAGATCCTCAAAAGCCTCCAGCACCACCAGCGGACGGCAGCGGAGGTCCTGGCGCAGTTTGACGCCCACGCACAATGTGTGGACGCTGCGGCCAAAGCCAGCGTTACCTGCAAGGACGCCGACGACCAGAAGTTCATTGACCTGGCCGTGGCCCACGGTGCGCAGTTGCTTAGCAAAGACCATGCAGTGCTGTGCATGGCCAGACGCCTCGGTGGGTTGGGCGTGCGCACAGGCGTTGCGCTGGCCCCCTGAATCGCCAGGCTATCCATGGCACTGCTCACATCCGACCAGTTCCTGGGGTTCCTGAAGGCGTTCCTGCTCATTACCCTGTCGCTGTTGGCGCATAGCGGGTTTATCTGAGCGTTAAGCTTCAAATTGGCCTCTAGCCCTTATGGCAATTGAATACACAGCTATTGAAAATGTAGCGATTGGATTTAGCGCTGCGGCATGTCTTTTTCAGAGTACCCCAAACTCACAGTCGCGTCGGGGGGGATCGCCGGCATGGTGGCATTCCAGTTTAGCCATTGCTGGCGCATGCGCTCCAACATGTCTGGGTGGCGCTTGCTTAGATTGGCACGTTCGCGCGCATCTGAGTCAATGTCGAACAGGTATTCGTGACCGTCCACCATCAGGTATTTCCAGCGATCATCACGCAAAGCGCGCTGGCCACGGTGGTTCATTCGCCAGTACAAGGGGCGGTGAAAGGTATGGCTGGGGTCCGCTAGTATTGCGCGCAGAGAAATGCCGTCCAGCGGATGTTCAGCGCTGGCGTGACCACCACCTACGTCCAGCATAGTGGCTGACCAGTCCATGGTCATACAGTGTTGCACGCTGATACTGTTGGCGGGAATGACGACAGGCCAGTGGGCGATCCATGGCACGCGAATGCCACCCTCAGTCAGGTCCATCTTGCCACCCACCAGAGGCCAGTTGTCGGAGAAGCGCTCGCCACCGTTATCACTGGTGAACACGACCAGCGTGTTGTCTGCCAGACCGTGCGCGCGCAAGGCGTCCATGACCCATCCGATACCCTCGTCCATGTGGTGGATCATCTTGCGGTAGCTATAGATGTTGCCGCCGTCCAGATGGAAAAGGTTTTTTGCAAGGCCTGGCGCAATGTCGGCATCGTCACGGGTTTCCCAGGGCCAGTGGGGCGCGGTGTAGTGAAGACTCAGGAAGAAAGGCTTGCCGTTCAATGCATCGTCTGCCATGCGGTGGATATAGTCCACCGCGCGGTGCGAGAAAACATCGGTGAGGTAGCCTACTTCCTTGTGCTCGCTTTCACCCAGAAACAAGTCATGATCGCCCTTGAAGGAGCAGTGGGTGAAATAGTCCACGCCTCCGGCCATGATGCCGAAGAACTCGTCGTAGCCCGAGCGCAGGGGGCCAAAGCTGGGAGGGTAGCCCAGATGCCATTTGCCCACCAGACCGGTGTGGTAACCCGCTTCGCGGAGCAAAGACGGAAGTGTTGGCACATTGGCCGGCAGGCCGAGTGTCGGGCTGCCTTTGCTGGCGCTGTTGATGGGCTCTTCCAGTGCACCGCGCAGGCGGTACTGGTAACGCATGGTCATCAACGCAAACCGGGTAGGCGAGCACACCGGTGAATTCGAATACCCCTGGGTCAGGCGCAGCCCGCCAGCAGCCAGACGATCCAGGTTGGGTGAAGTTGGGTCTGAGCCTGTGTTGCGTCCGCCATAACAACCCAGGTCTGCATACCCCAGGTCATCCGAGACGATGTAGATGATGTTGGGGCGCTGCAAAGCCATAGGTATGTCAGTCTGGACGGAAACCTGACGCCTTTACTACCGGAGCCCAGCGCTCAGTATCTCGCTTCATGAGTGCCGTCAGGTCGGCTGGACTACCTCCGGTGGGCTCCAGTCCCATGCGGATAAAGCGCTCGCGCAATTCGGGAATGGCCAGTGCCTTATTGATCGCTGCGTTCACCTGCGCAATAGTGGCCGGCGCCACCTTGGCAGGCGCATATACGCCAAACCACCCGGTACCTTCGACCCCTTTAAGACCTGCCTCTGAAAAAGTGGGCACGTCCGAAAGCAAGGGGCTGCGGCTGGCCCCTGAGGTAGCCAGGATCCGGATCTTGCCAGCCCGGTGCATTTCGATTTGGTCTACCACGGTATCGATGGCCGTGGTGATCTGGCTGCCCATCAGGGCGTTCATCATGGGTGCGCCCCCATTGAAGGGAATATGCACCATGTCCAGTTGTGCGCCGTGGGAAATCATGACGCCGAAGAAATGTGGCAGGCTACCGGGCGACGGGCTTCCAAAATTGGCCTGCATGGGATTGGCTTTGGCCCATTTCACAAGTTCCTGCACGGTTTTGGCGGGGTGAGCCGCATTGACCGCCAGGCCAAATTGGTAATTTGCCACGGGTGCGACTGGCGCAAAGTCGGTGCTTGCGTTGTAGGGCAGCTTGGTGAAAACCAGCGGCGCCAGCACGGGCACCACGATCGGGGCCAGCATCCAGGTGGAGCCGTCTGCAGGTGCGTTTTTCAAAACGTCAGCAGCCAGACGGCCACCCGCGCCTGGCTTATTTTCAATCACGACGGGCTGCTTGAGCTCAGTGGCCATCCGCTCGCCTATCAGACGTGCCGCCAGGTCAGCAGATCCGCCAGCAGGGAAACCCACCAGAATCCGCAGCGGTCGGTCCACCTGTGCATGGGCCGATGCGGCCATCGTCAGTGCGACAGCCAGAGTAGTCAGTATATTTCGCAAGGTATTCATGGATTCCCCAGTTATCAGATGCTGAACCCATAATCTAAGTGCAAGCTGTTTGATTGTTCTAAACAACTGCTATCCCCAATGACCCTTACTCTGCGCACGCCCGGTAATATTGATGAACTGCTGAATTACCGGCTGCTGCGCCTGTACGCGGTGAGCGGTGCACCTGTATTGCGCCTGTTGGAGGGGCGCTACGGAATATCGCGTCGGGAGTGGCGAATACTGGCGTTATTGGCCAGACACGGTGAATTGTCGCCTTCAAGCGTGGCTGAGCAGGCCCACTTGGATCGCCCGCGCGCAACCCGCGGGGTGCAGATGCTGGTGGACAAGCAATTGGCGCTGCGCTCTTCCCTGAAAGGAGATGCACGTCGTGCCCGTATCGCCCTGACTCCGGCCGGTAAAAAGTTGTACGCGGAGTTGTTCCCACAGATTGCTGCGCTGAATCAAAGTGTAGTGAGCACTCTCGATGACGCGCTGGTCGATGCACTCGACCTAGCCCTGCAGCGCCTGACCGAGCAGGCGGAACGTTTGAATTTGGAGGTGCAGCGGGACGTTCGTGCAGATCGCAGGGCAGGCAATTCGGCCAGACCGCAGCGGTGGCCGCAGGAGGATGTGTAGGTGATGTTCTTCCTGGCTGCGATTGCCGGCGTTGTCAACCCCTGGCAATGGCAAAGCTGTCAGCCCTGGCCAATGGCCAGGTGTGCTGGTAAATAAGCGGCAAGTCGCTGAGCTTGCCCTGCAGCAATACGCCGCTGCTCAGCTGGGTCAGTATCAGCTGCGCGAGTGACTTGACCCGGTGGTCTGCACCCCTGCGCACAATATGGTGTGCCGTGATTTCCTGCGGGTGGTTCAGGCCAGCGGCCTGCACCAGTTCCTTCAGGGCATGCAGCGTTTCCTGGTGAAAGTTGTACACGCGATCGGCCTTGTCGGACACCACCAGCGACTGCTGGCGCAGCGGGTCTTGCGTGGTGACGCCGGTCGGGCAGGCGCCGGTGTGGCAATGCTGTGCCTGGATGCAGCCCAGTGCAAACATGAAGCCGCGCGCACTGTTGCACCAGTCGGCACCCAGCGCCATCAGGCGGGCAATATCAAAGGCGCTGACCACCTTGCCAGCACAACCGATTTTGATTTTGTCGCGCAGCCCCACACCACGCAGCGTGTTGTGTACCAGCAGCAGGCCCTCTTGCAGCGGTGAACCCACATGGTCGGTAAATTCCACGGGGGCCGCACCAGTACCGCCTTCGGCACCATCCACAACAATAAAGTCGGGTGTGATGCCTGTCGCCAGCATGGCTTTGACCATGGCAAACCATTCCCAGGGGTGGCCAATGCACAGCTTGAAACCGGTAGGCTTTCCGCCAGACAGTGTGCGGAGTTTCTCGATGAATTGCATCATCTCGATCGGCGTGGAAAAAGCACTGTGGGACGCCGGGGAAATGCAGTCCACGCCGACAGGCACGCCGCGTGCGGCGGCAATTTCGGGTGTCACCTTGGGGCCGGGCAACATGCCACCGTGGCCGGGTTTGGCGCCCTGGCTCAGCTTGAGCTCGATCATCTTGACTTGCGGATCGGTGGCGTTGGCGGCAAACTTGTCGGCGTTGAAGGTGCCATCGTCATTGCGGCAGCCAAAGTACCCCGATGCCACCTCCCAGACCAGATCCCCCCCATGCACCCGGTGGTGTTGCGAGATGGAGCCTTCGCCGGTGTCATGTGCAAAGCCGCCACGCTTCGCGCCCGCATTGAGTGCGAGGATGGCATTGGCACTCAGGGCACCAAAACTCATGGCTGAAATGTTGAACACACTGATGGCGTAGGGCTGCTCCCGTCCTGCACCCACGGTGATGCGGAAGTCGTGACCAGGCAGTTTGGTGGGCGCCACCGAATGGTTCATCCACTCATAGCCTTCGGCGTGCACGTCGAGCTGGGTGCCAAAGGGCTGCTTGTCCGACTCGCCTTTGGCACGCTGGTACACCAGGGAGCGCTGGGAACGGGAGAAAGGCGCGGCTTCCTTGTCGCCTTCGATGAAATACTGCCGTATCTCCGGGCGCACAAACTCCAGCATGAAACGGATGTGGCCAATGACCGGGTAGTTGCGCAGCACCGAGCGCTTGTCCTGGCGCAGGTCATACACCCCAACGCCTACCAGCGCGGCACACAGCAGCAGGGCACCGAAACCAGACCCAAAGGCCAGTAGGCTGAACAGACTCAGCAGCAGCCCAAAGCAGCTCAGGCCGAAGACGGTGTAGCGAATCGGAAACAGGGTGTTCAGGTAATGCAGCATGGCCTGGGCTTTCTTCGGGGCGACAATACCCGTTACGACCATTTTGCACTGCCTATGTCTACCAACTTACCCCTAGTCGCCACCGACGGCCCCCTGAGCCCTGAAGAGTTTGACGAGATTGACGCCATTCTGGACGATCTGCGGTCCCGTTTTGACGAGACTCCCCAATGGGAGTTTTGCGAAGGTTTCATGGCGGCGCTGGTCTGTGGCCGCCGAGCCATGCTGCCCAGTGAATACCTGCCAGTCTTACTGGATACTGGGGAGGGAGCGGAAGGTCACCAGGGCGCATTTGCTGATGCGGCACAGGCGGCCCGTTTCCTGGAGTTATGGACGCGCCGCTGGAACGACGTTGCCCAGGGCCTGACCGCCGAGGTGGAGTCACTGGACGATGAGCGCGCGTACCACCCGGAGGTGATGGACGTGCGCGGCGCCGTCGCCGCGCTGCCCGAGGAAGAGCGCGCCACCATGGCGGGTGAGGCTTTGCCCTCGTTTGCACAGGTCTGGGCAGTGGGGTTTATGTATGCCGTGGAGAGTTGGCCCGAAGAGTGGGTCGCCCCACGTGACAAGGAAGCCCAGAAGTGGCTTGATGGCGCACTGCAGGCCATCGTGGCCCTGACCGAAGACGACACCGATGAACCCACGCTGTCCGTGTTCGACGAAAATGGCCCGCCCAGTGTGAGCGTGAACCGTTTCAACGCGTTTGCGGATGCGGTGTGGGCGGTGTACGACCTGCGGGAGTTGTGGCGCAATGTGGGCCCCCGTGTGGAAACGGTGCGCAAGGAGGCGGGGCCTGGGCGCAATGATCCCTGCCCGTGCGGCAGTGGCAAGAAATACAAGAAATGTTGTGGGGCTTAGGTTGAAACTGCGGGCTTGGTGCGCCGCGGTGTCGATTGCTTTTGCATCTCCTCGCGCAGGATCTCGACCATTGCAACACTGGCCGGTGACAGGCTGCGACCCCGGCGGCTGACTAGGCCGATCGGACGGCGCAAGTCTGGTTCAACAAGGCGGCGCTGTACCAGCCCATTTTGATGCGCTACCACCGCTGCGATTTCCGGTAGTGCAGCGACGCCCAGCCCCTGGGCGACCATGGCGTTGATCGTTGCGAGGTGTTCCACTTCGTAGTAGGGATCAAAGCGAATCCGATGTTCCAAAAATGCGGCATCGGCATACTGCCGCACACTGCTGGGCAGTGGCATGGAAATATGCGTCAGAGAGGCCACATCCGCCCATCGCAGTGGCGACTTCTTGCGGGCCAGCGCATGCCCCACTGGAATCAGCAGCACGAAACCGTCAGAGGCCAGTGGGATGTAATCCAGGTCAGCATAGGCCGGGTTGGCTGCCGTCAGTGCAAATTCCACCTGGCCCGAGCGCACCATGTCAAAGGCGGGCCCCGACAGAGTGTCCACTACTTGCAGTTTGACTCCAGGGTGGCGCTGCGCAAAGCGCGCCAATGCAGCAGGCACCACAGTTGCGGCCAGCGAGGGCAGTGCCGCCAGTACCACCTTGCCGGTACGCAGCTCGGCCACGTTGCGCACTGTGCGCACCGCTTCTTCGGACTGGTTGCGCAACAGTAAAACCTGCTCCATCAGCACCTGACCCGAAGCGGTCAATTGCACCTGCCGTGTGGTCCGGTCAAACAGGCGCACGCCCAAGGAATCTTCCAGCCGTGCGATCTGCCCCGATACAGCCGGTTGCGATAAATGCACTTGCTCAGCTGCACGTCTGAAGCTGAGCGTTCCGGCTACAGCCAGAAAGACCTCAAACTCGCGCGCGTTCCAATTGATAAGCATAGCGGATAAGTTTATTATAAAAATCACTTGGACGGAGCAATCGGTTCTGCCTAGACTTCACTTCAAACAAAACAAGCGAGACAACGTTGACCCTGCTACCTGACCATCCCCGCCGCACCCACGCCCTGGTTGTGGGCGCAGGTACCATGGGTGCCGATGTGGCGATCGTGCTGTCCCGTGGTGGCGCCCGTGTGACCGTTGTTGATCCCTCGCAGTCCAAACGTTCGGATTTGCATGCCCATGTGCGCGCAGGGCTTGTGCAGTGGAGCTTGCAAGACCGTGCCGATCGCGTCGGTGCTTGTGCCGCGCTGGCTGATGTGGACTGGCCTGCCGTCGATTTGGTGGTGGAGTGCATCCCGGAACTGCTGGCAGCCAAACAGACCTTGTTCGCACACCTGGTGCAAATGGCCGCACCCCACACGGTGCTGACCAGCAACAGTTCCAGCTTTCCCATTAGCCATATTGCGCAGGGGCTGCCCACGCAGGAGCGCATGCTGGGGCTCCATTTTTTCATGCCCGCCCACCTGGTTCCGCTGGTGGAGGTGGTGCTGGGTCCCCACACCGATGCCGCCCAGGCAGAGCGTCTGTGCAGCTACATGCGGGGCTGTGGCAGCGTTCCCGTGCTGGTGCGAAAGGACAAGCCGGGATTTTTGGCCAACCGCTTGCAGCATGCGCTGGCCCGCGAGGCCTTTGCCATGATTGACGAAGGCGTTGCCACGGCTGAGGATGTGGATGCTGCCGTGCGCTTTGGATTTGGTTTTCGTTACCTGGCCGCGGGTCCGGTACTCCAGCGTGATCATGCCGGGCTGGATGTTCACTGCGCTGCGGCAGCCACCATGTACCCCAGTCTTTCAAACCGCACAACGCCCGCCCGCGCCCTGGAGGACCGGGTTGCTGCCGGTCGCCTGGGTATGAAAACTGGTGGCGGCTTTTACGACTGGCCTCAGGACCGCAAAGACGTCGAGCGCCTGCGCTACGACCGACTGTTGCAGCAAGGCCTTGCGCTGCTGGCAGACGAGTTACCCCCATTGGATAAAAGTGAGTAGAGCTGCAATGACCCAAGATGCCCTCATCATCATGGTCGCTCCCAACGGCGCCTACAAACAGGCTGCTGACCATCCCGCCCTGCCGTTGACTGCCGTGGGGCTGGCGCAGACCGCCAAGCACTGCCTGAATGCCGGTGCGGCCATGTTGCATCTGCACATTCGTGATGCTCAGGGACGGCACAGCCTTGACGTGGAAGGTTATCGCGATGCCATTCGCGCGGTCAAGGCGGCCGTTGGTGACGCAATGGTCTTGCAGATCACCAGTGAGGCGGCGCGTGTGTACCAGGCACCCCAGCAAATGGCGATGGTCCATGCGGTACGCCCGGAGGCCGTGTCGGTGGGCTTGCGCGAGCTGGACCAGCCCGAGGTTGGTGAGGGCGGTTTGTCGCAGTTTTTTGGCTGGCTGGTGCGCGAGCGCGTCATGACGCAAGTCATCCTGTATGACGTGGCGGACCTGCGTCGCTGGCAGAACTTACGCCAGCGTGGCGTCATTGGCGATGCACCTTGGTTCCTGTTGTTTGTGCTCGGCCGTTACAGCGTGGGGCAAACCTCCAGCCCGAAAGAGGTGGTGCCTTTTGTTGCGGCGCATGACGGCCCCGAGCCCTGGGCGGTATGCGCGTTTGGTGCAGCAGAAAACGCTTGTGTTGTTGCTGCCGCGGCATTGGGTGGGCATGTGCGGGTGGGCTTTGAGAACAATTTACGACTCAAAAACGACACGCTCGCACCCAACAACGAAGCGCTGGTGTTGCAGGCGGTAGATGCTGCACACACCCTGGGCCGACCGCTGGCCAGTGCCCACGACATCCGTCAACGGTTTGGCGCACACTGATTTATAACGAGGAGACACTATGCAACGAAGTACCCTGATGCGCAAGACAGTGCACATCCTGACCCTAGCAGCACTCGCAGCACTCGCAGCGCTGGCGCCGCTGGCCAGCCAGGCGCAGGACGCCTACCCCAGCAAGACCATCCGCTTTGTGGTGCCCTACCCACCGGGCGGACCGACCGATTTGATGGCGCGCTTGCTGCAAACCGAACTGCAAAGCCGGTTGGGTGCCACGGTCATAGTGGACAACAAGGGTGGTGCTGGCGGTAATCTCGGCAGCGCCGAAGTGGCAAAGCAAGCGCCTGCCGATGGATACACCTTGCTGTTGGCGGCCAGTGGCCCCATGGCTGTGAACTCCACGCTCTACAAGAGCATGCCCTTTAATCCACTGACTGATCTGGCTCCGGTGATTCAGATTTCATCATTTCCATTGGTGCTGGAAGTCAATCCCAAAGTTGGCGTTACCACTGTCAAGGAATTGGTGGCTTTGGCTAAATCGAAAAAGGTGGAGTTGAGTTTTGCTTCGGCTGGCAATGGCACGCCGCAGCACCTGGCCGGCGAGCTATTCAACACCCAGATGGACACGCATGTGGCCCACATCCCCTACCGTGGCGCAGGTCCTGCACTCAACGATTTGCTGGGTGGTCAGGTGCAGGTTATGTTCGACATTTTGGGGAGCTCGCTGCCTTACATCCAGTCGGGGAAACTCACGCCTCTGGCTGTGACATCGGCCAAGCGCAGCCCGGCTTTGCCCAATGTGCCCACCATGGCCGAGGCTGGGGTGGCAGGGTATGAATTCACTGGCTGGCACGGCATTGCGGTCCGTGCAGGTACGCCAGCAGCGATCATTGAAAAGCTCAACGCTACATTGAATGCCATTTTCAAGGACCCCGAATTTCGTAAAAAGTGGGAAGCATTGGGTACCCCGGTGGTGGGTGGAACAGCTGCGCAGTTTGGCGAACTGATCAAACGCGATACCGTGCGATTAGGCAAGGTGGTCAAAGACGCTGGCGTGACACTTGATTAAAAACTTCGCGTTTGTTTTGGGGTTAACCCTTGTACAAAAGCCAGCGTTATGGCCCACATTGGTACTTTCGAACATCGATCGCTCGGGTTTGAATTAATTTGAAGAGGGTGCTGAGGATTTTTCATGCAATGCGGGTGACTTTTGAGCGAATTTCAGAAATTCGTCAGTTTTCAACCCTGCGTTAGCGATAGATTAGCGATGACTAACCGGACTCTAGATCCGGGACGCGCAATGCTGCTGCCTCTGGCAGCTAGCAACAGTTAACTTTTTGACATCAACTGGAGACGACTATGACTTATACATTTACAAAACTGGTTTCCGGCATGGCGCTGGGTTTTGCCGCCATGGGATTTGCAGGTGCGGCCATTGCGGCCGATCCGATCAAGATCGGCGTTACCGGCCCGTTCACCGGAGGGTCGTCCTCCATGGGCGTCAGCATGCGCGATGGCGTCAAGCTCGCAGTTGACGAGATCAACAAGTCGGGTGGTCTTATCGGACGCCAACTGCAAATCATCGAGCGCGATGACGAAGCTAAGAACGAGCGCGGTGTGCAGATTGCCCAGGAGTTGATCAACAAGGAAAAAGTTGCAGCTACGGTGGGCTTTATCAATAGCGGAGTCTCCTTGGCATCGCATCGCTTTTACCAAGAAGCCAAGATCCCTGTCATGAACAACGTAGCTACTGCAACTTTGATCACGCACCAGTTTGACGATCAACCTGAAAACTACATCTTCCGCAATGCTGCGCACGACAGCATCCAGGCGCCCATGATTGTGGAGGAGGCGATTACACGTCGGAAATACACCAAGGTGGCCATCCTGGCAGACTCCACCAACTACGGGCAGTTGGGGCGTGCCGACCTGGAAAAGGCACTGGAACACAAGGGCATCAAGCCCGTAGCGGTTGAGAAGTTCAACATCAAGGACGTGGACATGACCGCCCAATTGCTCAAGGCCAAAGCCGCGGGCGCAGAGGCTGTGTTGACTTACGGCATTGGCCCTGAACTGGCACAAATTGCCAACGGCATGACCAAGCTGGGCTGGAAGGTCCCCATGATCGGGAGCTGGACGTTGTCCATGGCCAACTTCATCGACAACGCTGGACCTGGCGGCGAGGGCGCACGCATGCCCCAGACCTTTATCCAGGAACCCACTACGCCCAAGCGCCAGTCGTTCATCATCAACTATCTGAAAACTTTCAACCCCAAAAATGCCCGCATTGACTCGCCTGTTTCTGCGGCGCAGGGATACGACTCGATCTACCTACTGGCTGCAGCTATCAAGCAGGCTAACAGTATCGACGGTCCCAAAATCAAGGCGGCACTGGAAGACCTGAAGGCGCCCGTAGAAGGCGTGGTGACAACATATAACAAGCCGTTTACTGCGAAGGATCATGAGGCGATCACGGCCAATATTCCCGTTATCGGTGAAGTCAGGGGTCAGCGCGTGGTGTATGCCTATCCGGAAGACCACAAAAAGGCTTCTGAGGTGCGTCTGAAAGACGTCAACGCCAAGGGCGCACTGGCGGTCAAGAAGTAATCGAATCCGGCGCCTGCCGGATAGAGGGCATCGCCCGGTCCTCCCGACTGGTCGGTGCCTTTTTTTAACCGGTATACGGTGCCGGTTCTTCGCAACTTTGATGGGTGCAATGTATGGAAATCCTGCTTCAACTGGTCTATAGCGGTATTGCCTTGGGAATGATCTATGCGGTCATTGCCTTTGGCTACCAACTGACATTCCAGACCTCGGACACGCTGAACTTCGGCCAGGGCGATGCGCTGATGCTGGGGGCGATGGTTGGCCTCACCCTGGTCAACATGGGCGTCAACTATTGGCTGATGCTGCCCATTGTGATCGTGTTCGGCCTGATTCAGGGGGGCGTGGTGGAGCGCATCGGCGTGGCACCTGCTATCAAGATCAAGAGCGAATTCGGGTGGATCATGTCCACCATCGCCCTGGGCATTATTTTCAAGAATGTGGCTGAAAACATCTGGGGGCGCGACGACCTGAAGTTCCCCTCGCCGCTGCCCGAAGCGCCCCTGAAGTTCCTAGGCGCCAACGTGTTGCCCATGGAAATCCTGGTGGTGGTAGGCGCGGTGCTGATGATGCTGGCGGTGGAATTTTTCAACCGCAAGACGATTTACGGCAAGGCCGTGGTGGCCACGTTCAACGACCGCGATGCGGCCAAGCTGATGGGCATCAACACAGGACTGGTGATTACTTTTTCCTACGCCCTGTCGTCGGCGACAGCAGGTTTTGCCGGCGCACTGATCGCCCCCCTGACCTTGACCGGTGCGACCATGGGTGCGGTGCTCGGCCTCAAGGCGTTTGCCGTGGCCATCATTGGTGGACTGACCAGTGGTCTGGGCATTATCGTGGGCGGCATCATCCTGGGTATCGCGGAAACTACAACAGGCTTTTACATTTCCACTGGCTACAAGGATGTGCCTGGCCTGGTGCTGTTGCTGCTGGTGCTGGCGTTCAAGCCCTCCGGACTGTTCGGCAAAACAGCGATCAAGAAAGTCTGACGATGAAAAGCAAGTCTCTAACTGTTGCCCTGGCCAGTTTTGCACTGCTGGCCGCAGCACCGTGGCTCACCAGCAACCCGTATTACATTCACATGATCGGTACGATCATGATCTACGCCATTTTGTTGTTTGGTCTGGATATCGTGGTCGGTTACACCGGTCAGGTGTCGCTGGGCCACGCGGGTTTGTTTGGCGTCGGGTCGTACACGGCCGGCGTGCTGTTTCTCAAGTTGGGTGCGCCACTGTGGGTCATCATCCCGGCCAGCATCGCGGTCACTGCAGGCTTTGGTGCCCTGCTGGCGCTGCCCGCGCTGCGTGTGACGGGGCCTTATCTGGCCATGGTGACACTGGCCTTTGGAACCATCATCCAGATCCTGATCAACGAAATGGACTTCCTGACCGAGGGCCCCCTGGGTCTCAAGATTCCCAAGCCCAGTATTGCAGGCATGCAGCTCGACGAGCATGGCTTCTACTGGATGGTGCTGGTGCTGATGGGGCTCTCGCTGGTGGTGGTGGACCGCATTCTCAAATCTCAGCTGGGACGCGCTTTTGAAGCCTTACGAGGCAGCCCGGTGGCGTCCGACTGCATGGGTGTTTCGGTGTACCGCTACAAGGTGTATGCGTTCGTGATCAGCGCAGGGTTTGCGGGTCTGGCGGGTTGCCTGTATGCCTACTCCGAGCAATACATTTCGCCCAATACCTACAACTTTGAGCTGACGGTGCTGTTCCTGCTGGCCGTCATCATGGGCGGGCGCAAGACGCGCTCCGGTGCGTTGCTGGGGGCTGCCATCATCGTGATCCTGCCCAAGTTGCTGGACGACCTGGAAATGTTCCGCACGGTGGCTTCTGTACTGGCGGTAGGCATGGCGCTTGGTGCGGGCGTGGGGATTGCCAGAAAAATGACTACGGCACGTGCCATGGCGTTGCCGGTGGTAGGAACCATTGCGCTGGCGGGATTTTCGTTCTGGCTGGAGTCCATTACCGACTGGCGCCTCTCCATTTTCGGGCTGATGATCCTGTTCGTGGTGTACTACCTGCAGGACGGTATCGTGGGCTTTGTGCGCAGCCTGTTCGTTCGCAAGGGTAGCGCGGCGCAGGACCATGCGTTCCAGACCATTGACCGGTCCAAGGATGCCATCATGGTGGCAGCCAACACCGGGCACATTGCAGTGGGGCATGACCTGCTGACAGCCAAAGGGGTGCTGATGCAATTTGGTGGCCTCAAGGCCATCAACCAGGTCGACCTGCACATCAAGCGCGGTACCATTCACGGTCTGATCGGTCCCAACGGTTCGGGCAAGAGCACGATGATGAACGTGCTGACCGGTATCTACGTCCCCACGGCAGGTAGCATCGATTTTGCGGGTCGCTCTGTGGTCGGGCGCACCTCGTCTGACATCGCCCTGTCGGGCATTGCGCGTACCTTCCAGAACGTGCAACTTTTTGGCGAGATGACCGCATTGCAGAACATTCAGGTGGGCCTGCACCACAGTTTTGCGAGCAATATTCTCGACGTTGCACTGCACACCCCCCGCTACCGGCGCGAAGAAGAGGCATCGGTGGAGCGTGGTCTGGGGTTGATCAACTTTGTCGGCCTGACCGGTCTGGCCCATGAAGAAGCACGCAACCTGCCGTATGGCAAACAGCGGCTGCTGGAAATTGCCCGCGCGCTGGCGTTGGACCCGCAACTGCTGCTGCTCGATGAACCTGCTGCCGGCCTGACGGCGCCGGACATCAAGGAACTGGTCACCATCATCCGCAAGATCCGCGACCACGGCATCACCGTGATCCTGATCGAGCACCACATGGACGTGGTGATGAGCATCTGCGACAACGTCTCGGTGCTGGACTTTGGCCAGAAGATCGCCGAGGGCAAGCCCGCCGAAGTGCAGGCCGACGAAAAAGTGATCGAGGCCTACCTCGGTGGCACCGCAGCTTAAGGATTCTGGACCATGTTGAATATTAAAAATCTGGAAGCAGGCTACGGCAAGGTGCAGGTGCTGCATGGCATTTCGATGGATGTTCCGAAAGGCAAGGTGGTCACGCTCATTGGTTCCAATGGCGCGGGAAAAACCACCACCATGCGTGCCATCTCCGGCATGATCAAACCCACTGCGGGTGAAATCACGCTGGCTGGCAAGCGCATTGACGGGCAGGAGTCGTACACCATTGCCAAACAGGGGCTGGCCCACTCGCCCGAGGGTCGCCGTGTGTTTGCCACCATGACGGTGACCGACAACCTGATTCTGGGCGCGTTTCCACGCTTTACTGGCAGCCGCCCCAAAGGCGATGTGGCTGGCGATCTGGACAGGGCACTGGAACTGTTCCCCCGGCTAAAAGAGCGCCGCAACCAGTTGGCTGGTACGCTGTCCGGCGGTGAGCAGCAGATGTTGGCCATGGCTCGCGCGGTCATGCTCAACCCTGAAGTGGTGTTGCTCGATGAGCCCTCCATGGGGCTGGCGCCCATTCTGGTGGAAGAGGTTTTCCGCATCATCGAAGATCTGAAGTCCCGCGGTGTGACCATGCTCCTGGTGGAGCAGTTTGCTGCCGCTGCGCTCAAGGTTGCCGATTATGGCTATGTACTGGAAAACGGCCGCATCTCGGTGCATGGCGAAGCTGCCAGGCTGCGTGATGACCCCGCAGTGAAGGCTGCCTACCTGGGCGGTGGGCACTGAGCGCAGACGTGGTCAGCGGGCGCTGAAGAAGCTGTTCAGGGCCGCTGCAGTTTCCGCAGGCAGTTCCTCCGGAATGAAATGCCCTGCGGGCATCGCCTGGCCGGTGACGTGCGCGGCACATTGGGTCTGCCACAGGCTCATGGGCTTGAACAACCGGTTCACCACGCCTTTGCTGCCCCACAGCACCAGGGTGTTGCACACAATTTTTTTGCCATGTGCCCGGCTTGCGCGGTCATGCTCCAGGTCGATGCTGGCGGCAGCACGGTAGTCTTCGCACACGGCGTGGATGGTTCCCGGTTTCAGAAAGCAGCGTTCGTATTCGGCAAGCGCAGCGGGTTCGACATGGCCTGCGCCGCCGGAGCCCCAGCCGCCCAGTTTGTGGTGCAGATAGGCGATGGCATTGCCGGCAATCATGGTCTCCGGCAGTGGCTCGGGCTGCGTCAGGTGGAACCAGTGGTAGTAAGCCTGTGCAAACTCAAAATTGGTGGCCGCATACATGTCCAGCGTGGGCGCAATGTCGATCACGCACAGTGCCGATACGCGCGTGGGATGGTCCACCGCCATGCGGTGTGCCACCCGGCCGCCGCGGTCGTGGCCGCAGACGCCAAACGTCTTCACGCCCAGCACATCCATCACATCGACCATGTCCTGCGCCATGGTGCGTTTGCTGTAGCTGCTGTGGTCGGGTGGGCCTGAGGCCTTGCTGGAGTCGCCATAGCCGCGCAGATCCGGCATGACCAGATAAAAATCCTTGTGCAAGAGCTGCGCTACGCGGTGCCACATGACGTGGGTTTGCGGAAAACCATGCAGTAAAAGCAGGACGGGCCGGTCTGCTGCCAGGCCTGG
Source organism: Burkholderiales bacterium (assembly GCA_028868305.1). Taxonomy (GTDB): domain Bacteria; phylum Pseudomonadota; class Gammaproteobacteria; order Burkholderiales; family Burkholderiaceae_C; genus Allorhodoferax. The sequence goes on from JAGWUS010000055.1 coordinate 16,100, forward strand.
AGAAACCTGTGCAAAGATGTTCGCGCCATTGACTTCAAAGTGGCGGGTTTCAAACGCGTCAAACCAGTGCATGGTCGTGTCCTTGGTATTGCGGGATGCCCTGAAATTAGATCACGTGGGGCAGAGCTTCGGCCAGAAAGTCATAGACCGCCCGGATTCTCGGGTTGGTGCGGATTTCCCGGTGGACTGCCAGCCACATGGGCAGGGCGGGCACCTTTAGAACGTCCTTGAGGACAGGAACGACATGGGGCTCGTCGCGCGCCATATAGTCCGCCACAAAGCCCACCCCCAGCCCGGCGCGTACCGCCTGCCACTGCACGATGAAGTCGTCGGTGCGCAGTGCAAATGCGTCCCGATCTACCGGAAAACCCATGGCGGCAAATCCTTGCAATATCGCTGTGTCGGTGTCGCTGCCAATCAGGTCGTGTTGCAGCATGTCCTGGGGTTTGCGCAGGGGGCCCCGGCGGGCTAGGTAGTCCCGGTGTGCGTAGGCGCCCAGCCCGACCTTGCCGATCCTGCGTGCGATCAGTGAGCCCTGTTGGGGCTGGACCATGCGTACCGCAATATCCGCCTCACGCCGCAGCAGATTGCTCACCTGGTTGCTCGATACCAGCTCCACCTGAATATCCGGCAGGGCCTGCCGCATCCGGGCCAGCAGGGGTGGCATCAGCGTGACGGCAACCGGAACGCTGGCCGTGATGCGTACGGTCCCTCGGGTTTGGCCCCGGGCACCTGTCAGGGTGCGGGCCAGCTGGTGGGCACCGGCTTCCATGGCGCGTGCCGAGTCCGCCAGCTGGTGTGCCATGGCGGTGGGCACCAGACCACGCCCTGTGCGCTCGAACAGCACGACGCCAAGCTGACTCTCCAGCTCGGCAATATGCCGCCCGATCGTCGGCTGGCTGCTGTGCAGTTCCCTGGCCGCACCCATCAGGCTGCCCCGTTCCAGAGTTGCCAGAAAGGAGCGTATCAGGCTCCAGTCAAAGGTATTCATGAATGAATTTCTGATATGGATATTTATGCAATTGTGAAGTAAAGACCGTACCCCGACAATTCACGACAGATACACCCATTCCGGAGAGTTCTTCATGCAGTTGACGACCCTGATTTTTGATACGCCTGTGCTCGCTGAAGCGCTGGGCAAGATTTCGCTGGAAGCGTTGAACACGCGACCTGCTTTTTTTGTATGAGGCGGTTGCATATTGCTGCTCTGTCGGTGGGAGTGGCAGTCTACGCAGCGGTGGCCTATGGTTTCTTGCCCCTGGGTTCGCTGGTACACCCGCAGATGAAGCTGGCGTTTGAATCCCACGAGGTGGGCATCTATATCCATATCTTCACATCGGCATTGGCATTGCTGCTGGGCCCATGGCAGTTTTCGGCGGGTCTGCGCCAATGCTATCCACAGGGGCATCGGTGGAGTGGTCGGGCTTACCTGGTGGCAGGTGTATTACCTGGCGGACTCAGCGGTTTGTATGTGGCTCAATTTGCCTTTGGAGGTGTTGTATCTGTCACCGGATTTTCGCTGCTGGCCCTGATGTGGCTGGCAAGTGCCTGGCTGGCCTACCTGGCCATTCGCCGTGGTGATGTGGCCGCGCACCAGCGATGGATGCTGCGCAATTTCGGGCTCACCTTTGCGGCAGTGACCTTGCGTATTTATCTTGGCAGTTTTGCAGCTGCCGGAGTGCCATTTGAAGTTTTTTATTCCTGGTTAAGCTGGTTGTGCTGGGTGCCCAATCTTCTCGCGGTGGAGTGGTTGTTTATTCGTAAAGGGATGCGCCATGGAGCGTCGTAAATTCATTCGTCTGGTGGGTGGTGGCACGGTGGCCGCAGCGACCCTGGGTGCCGCAAGTTTGGCGGGTTGCACACCCGCTATGCCGCCTGAGGCCATTGAGGCCTGGAACGGCCCGGGGGCTGCACTCGCATCGGGCGATGTGCGTCAATGGATATTGAGCTACGCCATTTTGGCGCCGCACTCCCACAACCTGCAGTCGTGGATTGTTGACCTGCGCACCCCCGGCGAGATGGTTTTGTACTGTGACCTCACGCGGTTGCTGCCCCAGACCGATCCGTATTCGCGCCAGATCATGATGAGCCATGGCACCTTCCTGGAGTTGCTGGATATGGCTGCACGTGAGCGTGGCTTGCGTGCCGATATCACCCTGTTCCCGCAAGGAAGCTTTGGCGATGAAAAGCTCGATAAGCGCCCCGTGGCACACATCCGTCTGGTGCCGGATGCAAGCGTGGTGCGCGATGGCCTGTTTGCGCAGGTTTTGCGCCGTCATACCAACCGCAGTTTGTACGACGGCGGTCGCGCAATCCCTGCTGCGGCCTGGAGCCGCATCATGGCGAGCACTGGCAACGCGGGTGTGCGCATGGGCTACGTGGGGCTGGATAACGCCGCGGCACTGGCAACGCATCGCCGCATTGCGCTGGATGCCTGGCGCATGGAACTCACCACACCACGCACCGTGATGGAGTCCTACGATGTGCTGCGCGTGGGTGCGGCCGAAGTCGCGCAGCACCGCGATGGCCTGACGCTGCTGGACCCGGTGCCTGTGGCTTTGGCCAGGCTGGGCCTGTTTGACCGCAGCAAGGCACCCGCGCCCGACGACTACGCCAGTACCAGCCAGATCAGGGCGTTTGAAAAGAAAATGGCCTCCACGCCGGGCTTTCTGTGGATGGTGACCGATGCCAACGACCGGGTGAGCCAGGTGAATGCAGGGCGGACCTATGCACGGGTTCAGTTGGAGGCCACAGCACAGGGCCTGGCGATGCAGCCCTTGCAGCAGGCTTTGCAGGAGTACCCGGAGCAGAATGCGCTCCGTGCCGAAATTCATGCACTGCTGGACGCCACGCGCCCCGGCCAGACGGTGCAAATGTGGGCCCGTGTGGGGTATGCGCCGGCGGTACCACCAGCACCGCGGCGACGCCTGCAGGATTTTTTGCGCAGCTGAGGGCGCTCAGGCAGGTGCCCGCAGCAGATCCAGCAGCGTGGCCAGCGCCTGATGCACGGTGGCAGCGCGCACGGCGGCCCGGTCACCGGCAAAGCGGTGCACCATGCTGGTGGTGCCTTGCGGGGTGGCCCAGCCGAACCACACGGTTCCCACCGGTTTTTCGGCGCTGCCACCGGTGGGGCCCGCCACACCAGTCACTGCCACGGCCACCTGGGCACGCGAGTGCTGTAGTGCGCCCTGCGCCATGGCGCGCACTACTGCTTCGCTCACGGCGCCCTGGCGGGAGATCAGGGCTGCGTCCACGTCCAGCAGTTCGGTCTTGGCCTCGTTGGAGTAGGTGACAAAACCGCGTTCAAACCAGTTGCTCGACCCCGAAAGCTCGGTGCAGGCCGCGGCAATCAGGCCCCCGGTGCAGCTCTCGGCGGTGGCCAGCTTCCATTGTTTGTTGAGCAAAAAATCGGCGATTTGCCCGCATGTGGCTTGCACCGAAAGCTCCTTTTTTTGTAGCGTCACAGAAATCTCCAGAGTGCCACCACCAGCACGGTGCAGGCCGCAGCCACCAGGTCGTCGAGCATGATGCCAAAGCCGGCCTTGTGCCACGCGCGGGGTTCGGTAGCGGGGTTGACACCATGAAACAGCGCATCGGCCCAGCCCACCGGGCCCGGCTTGACAGCATCAAAAAAACGGAACAGGCCAAACGCCAGTACCTGACCCACCAGCCCGGTGGGCATGACCAGCCACAGCACCAGCCAGAAGGCCACCACCTCGTCCCACACGATGCTGCCCGGGTCGAGGATGCCCATGTTGCGCGCAGTGACCATGCTGGCCCACCAGCCGATGGGCAGCGAGAGTGCGATGACTATGCCCCAGCTGGTGTCGCCAAGCCATTGGGAAAGCACCACGAACGACAGCCACGCCCACAGCGTGCCGGCGGTGCCAGGGGCAATGCGCGACAGGCCGGAGCCAAAGCCCAGCGCGATCGCATGGGCCGGGTGCGACAGCATGAAGCGGGCAGAAGGGCGGACCACCGGGGCGGGTTGCCCAGGGTCCTCGGGGAATAGGGTGGCAGGATCGTGTACGGGATCGGTCATGCCGGGATTATCCGGCGTGTGTCGGATGTCTCTGGCGATTGCAGACCGCGTGGCTGATCGCCAGGTTTTCCAGGTGGCTGTTGCCACCCTGGCTTTGTGGCTTGATGTGTTCCAGGGTGGCATCCGCTGGTGCCACATGCTGGCCGCACACCCAGCAGGGCACCGTGCCATGCAGCTGGCGCGCCACGGTTTTGTAGATCTTGTCGCGGGTCAGTCCAAGCCGGCTCATGGGCGGAAGTGGTCAAAGGATGCAAAGGTGTTTTCCACGGGGGCGCCGCTGGCGTCGACCAGCCGCAGGCCGGGCGCTGCGTCGATGTGCCCGATGCGGGTGACGGGCGTGTCGCTGGCCTGTGCAGCTGCCATCACTGCAGGGCGTTGGAGGGCAGGGGCAGTGAACACCAGCTCGTAATCATCGCCACCGGCCAGTACGCACTGCAGCATCTGGCTTTGCGGAAGCTTTAAGTCAAATTGGCCATTGACCCCCGTGGAATGTGCACAAGCAGCTATCAAAGTAGTAGCAATTGCGGTGTCAATGGTGGCTCCCACACGGCTTTGCTGGAGGATATGGCCCAGGTCACCCAGCAGGCCATCACTCACATCGGCTGCCGCCGTGGCAATGCCGCGCAGGGCCATGCCCAGTGCTACACGCGGGGTGGGACATTCCAGCCGCTGGCGTGCGCTGGCCAGCGCCGCAGCGGGCAGCACCATCTGGCCCTGCAGGGCGTCCAGCGCCAAGCGTGCGTCGCCCAGCGTGCCGCTCACATAGATGTCGTCGCCCGCCCTGGCACCGCTGCGCAGCAGGGCCTGCCCGGTGGGGACTTCGCCAAACACGGTGATGCA
>JAGWUS010000056.1 GCA_028868305.1 Burkholderiales bacterium
ACGTACCATTGCTGCCGACCATCTGCATGAATTCGTGGACTCACTGGGCTTGCCGGTGCTGGGCTATCTGCGCGATACCCAGAACTATGTGCACCTGGCAGCACGCGGCCTGACCGTATTTGATGTGGCGCCCGGTCGGGTGGAGCGGGATCTGGAACAGTGGCAGCCCATCTGCGAATGGCTGGACATGAAAAATTAGCTGTCACGCGATCGACAGTGCAGCGACACGGTGCTGGCTACAGTGCTCCCATGAAAAACTTTCAAACCCTTGCAGAACTCGCCGCGCTGGTCGGCCAGGAAGTCGCCGTCAGCGACTGGATCTTGGTCACCCAGGAACGTATCAACCAGTTTGCCGATGCCACCGGCGACCACCAGTGGATCCACGTCGACGTGGAGCGGGCCAAGTCCGGTCCGTTTGGTGCACCGATTGCGCATGGCTTTTTGACCCTGTCGCTGCTACCTACTTTTTTTGACAACGCGATGAAGGTGGAGCAGGTGCGCATGGGCGTGAACTACGGTCTGAACAAAGTGCGCTTTGTGGCGCCGGTGCCCGTGGGCAGCCAGTTGCGCGCGCGCATCAAGCTGCTCAAGGCCGAAGGCATCGACAACAACGGTTTGCAAACCACTTGGGAGGTGACCGTGGAGCGCGAAGGTGCACCCAAACCGGTGTGTGTGGCCGAGTCCCTGGCCCGTATGTACCCCTAGTGTCGTTGCTTCCACGCTCGGCCGCGCTTAGCAAACACTTGGAGTGGCTCGGCGTGAACTTCAGGCAAAACTGTTCTGTCGCCATGCCTCAAAAACGGTGACGGCGACGGCGTTGGACAGGTTCAGGCTGCGCTGGCCTTCGCGCATCGGCAGTTTCAGACTCTGCCCGGGGCCAAAGCTGGCACGCACGGTGTCTGAAATGCCCTTGGTTTCTGAACCAAAGACCAGCCAGTCGCCCGGTCGAAAGGCAACGTCGTAGGGGCTGCGTGTGCCCCGAGTGGTGAGAGTGAACAGCCGGTCGGGTACGGGTTGTTCCTGTTTCAGGAAGGTCTGCCAGCTGGCATGGCGCTTGAGCTGCGCATACTCGTGGTAGTCCAGTCCGGCACGGCGCATGTGCTTGTCGTCCATGGAAAAACCCAGGGGCTCCACCAGGTGCAACGTGCACCCGGTATTGGCCGCCAGGCGGATGACGTTGCCGGTGTTGGGCGGGATTTCGGGTTCAACTAAAACGATATGGAACATGGCTGAATTATTCAGTACGCGCAAACACCAGTCCGGTGATGTGCGCCGCGCCAGCCTCTCGCAGAACCCTAGCTGCGGTGAACAGGGATGCGCCGCTGGTCATTACGTCGTCCAGCAGCACCAGTCGCTTGTCCTTGATAACTGCCACCTTGAGCGGATCGACGGCGTAAACGCCCTGCACGCTGCGGACGCGTTCCTTGCGCGGCAGCGAGCTCTGGGGAGGCGTGTCGTGAATCCGCAGCAGCAGGCCAGGAGCCGTTTTGTCGGGTTCAAGCGCACGTGCGAGTTGCAGTGTCTGGTTAAACCCCCGCTCGTGCAGACGCTGGCGTGACAGAGGCATGGGGACAAGCAGGTCAGCCTGCTCCAGGGCAGGCTCCACCCAGGGCGCACTGCGCATCAGGGCGCCCAGACTCCTGGCCCAGCCGGGCTGCTGATGGAACTTGAAGTCCACCACCAGGCCTGACCAGGGGTAGGCATAGTCCACGGCGGCAAGACATTGGTCGACCGGTGGCGGGTGCAGCACACAGTTTCCGCAATGGCGCATGCCCGCAGGGACGGGCAGGGAGCAGGTACTGCAGCGCGGCCTGGGTTGCGCGAATGCCTGCACGCAGGCTTCGCATACCGGCTGCGCAGGCCAGGCATGGCACACGGCGCACTGGCTGGGCACCCGTTGTGAAAAACCTTCAATCAGCTGGCGAAACATCGGGCCAATATACTCGCCGAACTGCCATCGGCAGAGCCCCTTCCATTGCATGTCTACAGAACTTCCCCCCTCCATTGACCCCGCAGCCGGCGCGCGCTGGGGGCGCAGTATTCCGGCACAGTCGCCCTGGTTGCACGAGGAAGTGGCCCGTCGCATGGAAGAGCGCTTGCAGTGGATGGTCATCCAGCCTGCGAGTTGGGTGCACTGGGCGCCGTTGCGAGGTGGCGTGCAAGCGCATGCGTTGCTGGCCAAGCGCTACCCGAAATCAGAGTGTTTTGTGCTCGAAGGCTCCGCAGAATGTGCGCAAGCAACTCATAAATTGATAGCGCCCGACTGGTGGTCACCAGCCCGCTGGGCCGGACCCAGGCTGCACTTTGAGGTGCCTGCGGAGCCTGTGCAGATGCTGTGGGCCAACATGGCTTTGCATATGGCGCCGGATCCTATGGCTCTCATTGCACGCTGGCACCAGTTGCTGGCGGTGGATGGATTCCTAATGTTTTCCTGCCTGGGGCCTGACACGCTGCGCGAAATTCGCAGTCTTTACGGTGCCATGGGATGGGCGCCCCCGGCACACGAATTTACCGATATGCACGACTGGGGTGACATGCTGGTAGCCTCCGGGTTCGCCGAACCGGTGATGGATATGGAGCGCATCACGCTGTCGTTTACCTCGCCACAGACCCTGCTGGAAGAGTTGCGTGGGCTGGGGCGTAATTTGCATCAGGCCCGGTTTCAGGGGCTGCGGGGGCGTCAGTGGCGAGAGCAGTTACACGCCCAAATAGCGAGCCGCTTGGGTGGTCAGGGGGAGGGTACGCGTTTGCACCTGACCTTCGAAATCATTTATGGGCATGCGTTCAAACCCCAGCCGCGCCTGACAATTCGGCCTGAATCCAGCGTGTCACTGGAGGAAATGCGTCAATCTTTGCGCAAGGTCAAGAAAAATGCGTCGAATTTCTGATCGTTGGGCTTGACACATGGGGTTCACCCCCAGAGAGAGCGGCGCCGAGGTCGGCTAGAATCAGCCACAAATTATGTCTGGGTATTTCTGTTGGCCTGAAGGCCAATTCCCGGATGCGGTGCGTCAAGACACCACTACATTCTGAAAATAGAAGAGGTATAGAGCGATGAAGAGTGTTTTCAATTGGCTGGCTTCATTGGGGCTGTCTGCTGCCGCCTGGGCGGGCACAGCAGTTTTCACGCTGGCGCACGCCGTTAACGATTTGCCTGGCGGCCCGGCCGTCAACCAGTTGAATCTGGCGCCACCGGTCACCAAAATCGCTGAAGACCAGCATTGGCTGCATTGGTTCATGATGATCATCATCACCGCGGTGTTTGTGGCTGTTTTTGCGGTGATGTTCTATTCCATCTGGAAGCACCGCAAATCGGTGGGTCACAAGCCGGCCAATTTCCACGAGAGCGTGGCTGTTGAAATCGCCTGGACCCTGGTGCCCTTCATCATCGTGGTGGTCATGGGTCTGGTAGCAACCAAGACTGTGGTGGCCATGAAGGACACCACCAATGCCGACCTGACCATCAAGGCCACAGGCATGCAGTGGAAATGGGGTTACGACTACCTCAAGGGCGAAGGTGAAGGCATTGGCTTTGTGTCCACACTGGATGCCGCCCAGCGCGAAATGTCCAACAATGGCGGCCCCAAGAAAGGTGAGTCCGTTGACAACTACCTCCTCAAGGTGGACAACCCCCTAGTAGTGCCTGTGGACAAGAAGGTCCGCATCATCACGACTGCCAACGACGTGATTCACGCCTTCATGGTGCCCGCATTTGGCATCAAGCAGGATGCGATTCCCGGCTTTGTGCGCGATACTTGGTTCCGTGCCGAGAAGACCGGTGACTACTACGGCCAGTGCGCTGAACTGTGCGGCAAAGAGCACGCCTACATGCCTATCCATGTAAAGGTGCTTTCGGCTCAGGACTACTCTGCATGGGTGGGCGCCGAACAGAAGAAGATGGCTGCCAAGGCGGATGATCCGTCCAAAGTCTGGGAACTGGCGGACATCGTCAAGCGCGGCGAGAAGGTCTATGCGCAAAATTGCGCCGTTTGCCACCAAGCCAATGGCAAGGGCGCTGGCCCCATCAAACCGCTTGATGCTGCTGCGGTCGTACTGGATGCAGATAAAAACAAACAGATCGCCGTGTTGCTCAACGGCCAGAACAACGGTGCAATGCCCTCCTGGAAAGCATTGAGTGACACCGACATCGCTGCCGTGATCAGCTACACCAAGAACAACTGGTCCAACAAGACGGGTCAGGTGGTGCAACCCGCTGACGTTGTGGCCCTGCGCAAGTAACGCGCACCAGACTGAATCAAGAGAATAGAGAAGGACACCAGAATGAGCGCCGTACTCCATCCCCACGACCATGCCCATGACGAGCACCACCATCACCATGCCCCGACGGGCTGGCAGCGCTGGGTGTTTGCCACCAACCACAAGGACATCGGCACGTTGTACATGCTGTTTTCGCTGACCATGCTGCTGGTTGGCGGTGTGCTGGCTTTGCTGATCCGCGCTGAGTTGTTCCAGCCAGGACTCCAGTTTGTCAATCCCGAGTTGTTCAACTCGCTCACCACCATGCACGGTTTGATCATGGTGTTCGGCGCGATCATGCCCGGCTTTGTGGGCTTCGCCAACTGGATGATCCCGCTGCAGATTGGCGCATCCGACATGGCCTTTGCCCGCATGAACAACTTCAGCTTTTGGTTGATGATTCCTGCGGCGCTGATGCTGGTGGGCTCCTTCTTCATGCCTGGCGGCGCGCCCGCTGCCGGTTGGACGCTGTATGCGCCGCTGACCCTGCAAATGGGTCCTTCCATGGATGCTGGTATTTTTGCCATGCACATCCTGGGCGCTTCTTCCATCATGGGCTCGATCAATATCATCGTGACGATCCTGAACATGCGCGCGCCCGGCATGACGCTGATGAAAATGCCTATGTTCGTCTGGACCTGGCTGATTACTGCCTACCTGCTGATTGCTGTGATGCCTGTGCTGGCTGGCGCCATCACCATGACGCTGACCGACCGCCACTTTGGCACCAGCTTCTTCAACCCCGCCGGTGGCGGTGACCCGGTGATGTACCAGCACATTTTCTGGTTCTTCGGCCACCCCGAGGTGTACATCATGATTTTGCCGGCCTTCGGCATCATCAGCCAGATCGTTCCTGCGTTCTCCCGCAAGAAACTGTTTGGTTACGCCTCCATGGTGTATGCAACCTCTTCGATTGCGATTCTGTCGTTCATCGTTTGGGCGCACCACATGTTCACCACCGGCATGCCAGTGACCGGTCAGTTGTTCTTTATGTACGCCACCATGCTGATTGCAGTGCCTACGGCGGTGAAGATTTTCAACTGGATCGCCACTATGTGGCAGGGGTCCATGACGTTTGAGACACCCATGCTGTTTTCGGTGGGCTTCATTTTCGTGTTTACCATGGGGGGGTTCACCGGCCTGATGCTTGCCATGGCGCCTATTGATATCCAACTGCAGGACACGTATTACGTAGTGGCCCATTTCCACTATGTGTTGGTGGCTGGCTCCCTGTATGCCATGTTCGCTGGATATTACTACTGGTCTCCCAAGTGGACTGGCGTCATGTACAACGAGACACGAGGCAAGATCCACTTTTGGTGGTCGCTGATTTCTTTCAACGTGACATTCTTCCCCATGCACTTCCTGGGGCTGGCCGGTATGCCCCGTCGCTATGCCGATTACCCCATGCAGTTTGCAGATTTCAATGCCGTGGCGTCGGTGGGTGCATTTTTCTTCGGCTTTGCGCAGGTGTACTTCATCTTCTTCATTGTCATCCCGACGATGATGGGTAAGGGTGAGAAAGCGGTTCAAAAACCATGGGAAGCAGCAGAAGGTCTGGAGTGGGAAGTGCCTTCGCCAGCACCCTTCCACACTTTTGAGAATCCTCCCAAGCTGGATGCCACTGCCACCAAGGTGATCGGTTAAGCCATGACTACGCCAGAACAAAAAAAGTCCAACCTCAAGATGGGCTTGATCCTGGCCTCGATTGCGGCAGTGTTTTTTGTCGGCTTCATGGCCAAGATGATTTTGTTGAGCAAGTAAGTATGCAACTCAAGCGCGCAAACACCCGCATGGTGGGCAAGCTGGCCGTGATCGCGGTCGGTATGTTCTCCTTTGGCTACGCGCTGGTGCCGATTTACAAGACCATCTGCGAAATGACAGGTATCAATGTTCTGGCCCTATCGGACAAATTAACGTCCGGGCAGAAGGTTTCTGCCCCGTACAACACGCAGGTGGACTTGTCGCGCACGATCACGGTCGAGTTTGATGCCAACAGCCGTGGCCCCTGGGATTTCAAGCCGGCACAGCGTTCGGTGCAGGTGCACCCGGGCGAACTCACCACGGTGATGTACGAGTTTCAAAATATCCAGAACCGTCGCATGACGGCTCAGGCTATTCCAAGCTACGCCCCCCAGCAGGCTTCGGCGCATTTCAACAAGCTCGAATGCTTTTGTTTCAACCAGTACACACTGGAGCCAGGTGAGAAGAAAATTTGGCCGGTCGCATTTGTGATTGACTCCAAGCTGTCCAAAGATGTGAAGACCATTACGTTGTCCTACACCTTCTTTGAAGTCGGTGGAAAAACACCACCGGCGCCAATAGCCAGTGTGCAGGGGGTAGTCCAACCGGGAGTGGGGTCGTGACCGAAGCGAACCAGGAAAATACTACGCCCAAGACTTCTGCGCTGCGCAGTATCAAGCTGGTGGCCTGGTCGTTTTTGGGTATTCGTAGCCGCAGTGGCTACCAGGAAGATCTGGCTCGTGTGAATCCGATGCACGTAGTCGCTGCAGGTATTGTGGGGGCGCTGCTTTTGATAGCAGGGCTGATTGGTTTGGTAAATTGGGTCGTTGCCAAGTAGGGCGCAAGCCCACATGGCAGCCGAGCATGAGAATCTAGAAGGAATGGAGCAGAAATGAGTTCAACCACACACGGCACAACCCCGTATTACTTTGTGCCTGGCCCTTCGCGCCACCCGGTCATGGCCGCTATCGGCCTGTTCTTCGTCATTCTGGGCGCAGGGCAGTGGGTCAATGGTGCCGACTGGGGCAAGTATTCCCTGGCCTTCGGCTTGGTAGTCTGGCTGGGCGTGCTGTACCAGTGGTTCAGCGACGCCATCTCCGAGAGCATGGGCGGTCAATATGGTCACAAGATCGATCTGTCCTTCCGCTGGAGCATGACCTGGTTCATCTTCTCGGAAGTGATGTTCTTTGGTGCTTTCTTCACCGCACTATGGTGGGCCCGTACCCATTCCGTGCCCGCACTGGGCAGCCTGGAAAATTCCTTGCTGTGGCCTGATTTCAAAGCTGTATGGCCAAGTCTGGCGGCTGGTGCCACCGGATCTCCCGCGGGAATTGTGGAGCCCTTCACCACCATGGGCCCGTTTTGGCTGCCCACCATCAACACAGCCTTGCTGTTGACATCCGGTGTGACTCTGACCATTGCCCACCATGCGCTGGTGGACAACAAACGCAACAAGACCATCGCCTTCATGTGGCTGACCGTGTTGCTGGGCATGACCTTCCTGTTTGTACAGGGTTATGAGTACTACCACGCTTACACCGAATACAACCTCAAGCTCAGCTCTGGTATTTTTGGCTCCACCTTCTTCATGCTGACTGGTTTTCACGGTTTCCACGTTTTCGTGGGCATGTTGATGCTATTGTTTATTACTCTGCGTCTGCAAAAAGGCCATTTCACGGCTGAGCGCCACTTTGGTTTTGAAGGGGCAGCCTGGTACTGGCACTTTGTGGACGTGGTTTGGCTTGGCCTGTATGTGCTGGTGTATTGGCTCTGATTGCCTGATTTCTCCACAAAAAAAGGCACCGTTCGCGGTGCCTTTTTGATTGGGATGCACTGGATGCAGTCGTTAGCCTATTTGCCTTGCGGAATCCCGGTGGGCTGGATAATGCCCATTTTCCAGGCCACCAGAATGCAGATGAACAACAGGACGGAAAACCCCACCCGCAACGCCAGTGCGCGGGCCATACGTTTGGATTTTTCGGTGCCGTTTTTCCCACCGCGCATCATGAACACCAGCGCAATAGCGAGACTTCCAAGAATGGCGGCAAAGGCCAGTGCAACAAGGTATGACATGGGGTGGATTATCTCGTGAATGCGCTACGAAAATGGCAACTCGTCACGGTAGCTGCATTGCTGGGCGTGGTCGTAACCGTATCGCTTGGACGCTGGCAGTTGTCCCGTGCCGCCCAGAAGGAGCAACTGCAGGCAGCCATGGACGCGCAAAAAGACAAGTTCGTGGTGGATGGGGCCACTTTGCGCAGCACTGCGCAGCCTGAACTGCTGCTTCACCAGCGCGCTGTGCTCAAGGGCACCTGGGTACCTGAGCGCACGGTTTTTCTGGACAACCGCCAGATGAACGCACGGGTTGGTTTTTTTGTGATGACGCCCTTGCGCCTGGATGGTGGCGGTGCCATTCTGGTGCAACGCGGCTGGGTGCCCCGCAATTTCATGGACCGCACCGCTTTGTCCAGAGTGGAAACGCCTCCGGGCGTGGTGCAGGTTGAAGGGCGTATCGCCCCACCTCCCTCCAAGCTTTACGAGCCGGGCACGTCGTCGGGCGGTGCAATCCGGCAAAATGTGGACTTAGCGCAGTTTTCAGCCGAGTCCGGTTTGGTGTTGCTGCCGGTTACCCTGCGGCAGACAGGCAAAGCCAGTGAAGGCATGGACCGGCAATGGCCTGCGGCCGACCTGGGTGTGGACAAGCATTATGGCTATGCCGTCCAGTGGTTTGGACTGTCTGCACTGATTGCCGGCCTGTACCTCTGGTTTCAAGTGATTCGCCGCTTTATTTTCCGTTCCAAGGATCCTCTTCGACATGTCCAGTGACAACCCTCGCGACGACCAACCCCTGGGCATGACCGTGTATTCCATGCCTTCTCCCGAACAGGTTTCAACCGGTGAAGGTAAGCGCACGCGGATGGGGCGCCTGAAGATGCTGATCGTGTTTCTGGTGTGCGCTGCACCGGTGGCGGCTTCGTACTTCACCTATTACGTGGTTCGCCCCGAAGGACGACGGAATTTTGGCGAGCTGATTGATCCCCAGCGTCCATTGCCCGACATCAACGCGACCGCTCTGGACGGCAAGGTCGTGAACCTGCGCTCCCTCAAAGGCCAGTGGCTGCTGGTAACGGTGGCTGGTGGTGCGTGTGAGGCTGCATGCCAGAACTATCTCTACCTGCAGCGCCAACTGCGCGAGAGTCTGGGCAAGGAGAAAGACCGGGTTGACCGCGTATGGATCGTCAACGACGCAACACCGGTGGCCGATGCGCTTAAGCCCGCACTCAGGGATGCGACCGTGTTGCAGGTTCCGGAACAGCAACTGGCAACCTGGCTGGAGCCCCAGGCGGGCCAGGCTTTGGGCGCTCACCTGTACCTGGTGGATCCCATGGGAAACTGGATGATGCGCTTTCCGGCCAACCTGACCCTGGAGAATGCGTCCAAGGTCAAGGCGGACCTGGAACGTCTGTTGCGTGCTTCAGCCTCCTGGGACAATGCGGGCCGCTAGGCGGTGCCGGGTGTGACGATGCAAGGCTCGCTCTTCGACCTCTCGCCCCTGCTGCGCGTGATGCTTATGGGCCTGATTCTGGCGTCGGGGCCGCTGCTGTGGGTGGTTCTGCGCAATCGCCGGGCCACGCCCGTAGGGCGCCTGCAGGCGCTGACGCTGGTAACACTTTTTCTGACCTTTGACCTGGTGCTGTTTGGCGCATTCACGCGGCTGACCGACAGCGGACTGGGCTGCCCTGACTGGCCGGGGTGCTACGGAAGCGCAAGTCCCGCAGGTGCCAAAGCAGAGATCCATGCGGCCCAGACCGCCATGCCCAGTGGTCCAGTCACGCACAGTAAAGCCTGGGTCGAAATGGTGCACCGCTATCTGGCCACGGGGGTCGGTGTGTTGATCATCGTGCTCACTGTGGCCAGCTGGTTGGTCCGCAGAACACGCGGCGCCCAGCGCACACCCAGCCCCTGGTGGCCCACTGCGACGCTGGTATGGGTGTGCATTCAGGGAGCGTTTGGCGCACTCACGGTGACCATGAAACTCTTTCCCGCCATTGTGAGCATGCACTTGCTGGGAGGCATGGCGTTGCTGGCCCTGCTGGCAGCACAGGCGGGCGCCTTGCGCGTGCGCGAAGCGGGGCGTGCGCCTGTTCACCTGCCCAGCCACCTATACGGTGCCTTGTGGCTTGTGCTGGCGCTGTTGCTGGTGCAGGTGGCGTCGGGGGCCTGGGTCAGCACCAACTATGCAGTGCTGGCCTGTACGCAATTCCCGCAGTGCCAGGGGGTCTGGTGGCCCGACATGAATTTTGCGCAGGGGTTCGAGCTGTGGCGGCCGCTGGGGCTCACGGCGGCGGGCGAGCACATCAGTTTTCAGGCCCTGACGGCCATCCACTTTGCGCACCGCATGCTGGCCATGGCGACCTTGCTAGTTCTTGCCCTGCTGGTAGCTGCACTGTGGGGCTATTCCACCATGCATCGCGCTGCACGTTGGCTGCTGGGTCTGGTGTGTCTGCAGGCACTCACAGGCATCAGCAATGTGGTGCTGGACTGGCCCCTGCTGGCTGCCGTGTTGCACACTGGCGGTGCCGCTGCGATGGTGACCCTGCTGGTCTGGCTGCTTGCCACTACAGAGCCACGCAGCGCGTCGGAGCGGGCCCAAGCATTTTCCCGGAGATTGACTGAATGACAGCGAATGTATCCACCGATATGCCGTCGGTGCTGCGCCAGTTCCACGCGCTGACCAAGCCGCGCGTAATCCAGCTGATTGTGTTTTGCGCGCTCATCGGCATGGTGCTGGCTGTGCCCGGCGTGCCCACCTGGCCGCAAGTGGGGCTGGCCGCACTGGCCTGCCTGGGCATCTATCTGGTGGCCGGCGCCGCAGCGGCGTTCAACTGCATTGTGGAAAAAGGCATTGATGCCAAGATGAAGCGCACCTCCTGGCGGCCCACGGCACGCGGGGAGTTGAGCGATATGCGAACGCTGATCTTCTCCGCTGTGCTGTGCATCGCAGGCTCCGTCATTTTGTATGTGTGGATCAATCCGCTCACCATGTGGCTGACATTTGCCACCTTTGTGGGCTATGCGGTCATCTACACCGTGATCCTGAAGCCGCTGACACCGCAGAACATCGTGATTGGTGGGGCTTCCGGGGCCATGCCGCCGGTGCTCGGCTGGGCCGCTATGCGTGGCGATGTGGGGCCCGAGGCCATCATCCTGTTTCTCATCATCTTTCTGTGGACACCGCCGCACTTCTGGGCACTGGCGCTGTACCGCGTGGAAGATTATCGAAAGTCCGGCCTGCCCATGCTGCCGGTCACCCATGGCAGCGAGTTCACCCGGCTGCAAATCCTGCTCTACACCCTGATCCTGTTTGCTGCCTGCCTGCTGCCCTTTGTGTATGGCATGAGCTCTTGGCTGTATCTGGCCACTGCCGTGGTCTTGAGCGTGGGGTTCTGCTGGTACGCGTGGCGGCTGCTGCGCAACTACTCCGACCAGCTCGCACGGGAGACCTTCCGTTTTTCCCTGATCCACCTCAGTGCCTTGTTTGCCGCACTGCTGCTGGACCATTATCTTTTATAGAACTCCCATGACTAAACGTTTTGCTATTAAATGGATAGCTGCCTGCGCGCTGTCTGTAGGGGCTATTGGTCTATTGGGTGCCTGCTCGGAACAGAAGCCGGCGTTTGTATCGATTGATGTGACTGGCGCCGATTATGCCAAGGGCTTCGAGCTCACCGACCACAATGGCCAGGTGCGCCACCTGACCGACTTTGCCGGCAAAATTGTCGTCATGTTCTTTGGCTATACCCAGTGCCCCGATGTGTGTCCCACGTCCATGGCCGAACTGGCCGAAGTGAAGAAGGCCCTGGGCCCCGACGGCGACAGATTGCAGGGCATTTTTGTGACGGTCGATCCGGCACGCGATACGCCTGAGTTGCTCAAGGCCTACATGGCCAATTTCGACCCCAGCTTCCTCGCCCTTTACACCACGCCCGACAAGTTGGCTGTACTGGCCAAGGACTACAAGGTGTATTACAAAAAGGTGGATGGCAAGACGCCGACTAGCTACACCATGGACCATTCAGCAGGCTCCTATGTGTACGACACCAAAGGCCAGCTGCGTCTGTTCACCCGTTATGGCAGTGGTGCCCCGGCACTGGCGGCTGACATCAAGCTGCTGCTCAAGGAAGCGCGCTAGATTGCCCTCTGGACAGCGCAGTCCCACGGTCACCCGCACCATGTCTGGGGACACCACTTCGCTGCAAGCCCGTGTGGGCGCTCCGCGTTTCTCGGCCCTGTCGCCTGACGTGCTTGCGGCCCTGAATGCGGGCCAGGTCGCAACGGTGAATCTGGTGGAGTTTCTGGCCATCGACATCGCCCAGCTTGCGCGCAATGTGGCCCTGCAGATTGGCCTGGACCCGGCGCACGAGCGGATGGTGGACACGCTGGCCATGCTGGGCGCCTTCAAGCCCATGCAGCGCCACGGCCACGTGGCACGCGCGCTGTACGACATGGCTTTGCCCCGCGCCGATCGTGATGCCGTGGCCCATGCTTTGGCGACACACCCCAGCGACATGGCGCGCTGCTGGGCGGCCCATTGGCTGGTGTGCTCGGACCAGCCCCTGGCGGAAAAGCTGGTTGCTGTGCGCCGGTTTGCGACGGATGAACACTTCGGCGTGCGCGAGATGGCCTGGTCGGCAGTGCGCAACGATGTGATTGCCAGCCTGGATGAAGCGCTGGAACTGCTTGCGTCCTGGATTGCCGACAGCGATGCCAATATCCGCCGCTTTGCGAGTGAACTCACACGTCCACGTGGCGTGTGGTGCGCGCAGATCGAGGCCTTGAAAAGTGAGCCCTGGCGCGCACAGGCATTGCTGGAACCGCTCAAGGCCGACCCGAGCCGTTATGTGCAGAACTCGGTCGCCAACTGGCTCAACGACGCCAGCAAGTCGCAGCCCGCCTGGGTGCAGCAGGTGTGCGCGCAGTGGGATCAGGCGTCAGCGGCGCCTGCCACACGCTACATCACACGGCGTGCGCTGCGTACCCTGCTTACTCGACATTGATCGCCTGGCTGGCAATGATGTTGCCCAGCAGCGCGGTATCCGCCTTCACGCGGTTGGCCAAACCTTCCGCCGAAGTGCCCACCACACTCCAGCCTTGCTGAAACATCTTCTGCCGCATTTCGGGGGTGCGGGCTATTTCGCCGAACAGGGTCGACAGTCGGGCCACCACCGGTTTGGGCATGCTGTTGGGGGCCGCCACAGCGTTCCAGATTTCCAGGTTGAAGTCTTTAACGCCCGCTTCGGACAGGCTAGGCAGATCGGGCACCAGGGCACTGCGCACGCTGGCGGTGATACCTATGGCGCGCAGCTTTCCAGCGCGGATCTGCGTCATGGCCAGGGCCGGGGGCAACAGGGACAACTGCAAGTCCCCGGCCATCAGGGCGGTGGCTACCTGCGGGTAGCCGGGGTAAGGAATGTGCACCGGAGCAATGCCGGATTTGCTTTTGAGCAGTTCCATTCCCAGGTGGCCCACGGTACCCACGCCGGGCGTGCCGTAGTTCCAGGTGTTACCAGCAGCGCGAGCGGCATCCAGCACGTCTTTTGGCGTGGCACCTGCCGCGTTGGCAGGCGCCACCAGCACCAGGGGGGACACGCCAATCAGGCTCACCGGCGTCAAGTCTTTGAGTGGGTCGTAGGGCAATTTGGGGTTGAGCAGTTTGGCAATCGTCATGTTGCCGTTGATCATCAGACCGATGGTGTGGTCGTCGGTCGCCTTGGCCACAGTGTCGGCTGCAATGTTGCCAGCCGCGCCCACCTTGTTCTCCACGATGACGGGCTGACCCAGCGCTTTGGACAGCGGCTCGGCAAAAGCGCGGGCGGTCAGATCGGGCGATGAGCCACCGGGGAAGCCGACCACGATACGCAGCGGCTTGCTGGGCCAGGCTGAGGATTTTGAGACATTTTGGGCTGTGGCCCCCGTAGACATTGCACAAGCAGCTATCAAAAGTGAAGCATATCGAAAGAACTGGCGACGCATGGCACAAGACTCCAGGAAAAAAAAGACCTCCCGATGATCGGGGTCAACAGGGGGCATTGTCTCTCAAGGTCGCAGCAGGCTAGGGGGCGCACCAGCGATTTGTTTGATTGCGGACAGCGTCTGGGGGCTGATCCAGTCTTTGGCCTCCTGGTAGACCGGTTCAAGGGCCTGACGCCACTCCTGGAGTTCCTGTGCGGTCGGGGTGTAGACCGCCAGCTTTCCGGAGGAGGTCAAGCGGTCTAGCGCCTTGCTGTTCTCCGCTTCGGCCAGGCTGTTTTCGTAAAGGGTTGCATCCCGCAAGGCTACCTCCAGGATGGTGCGAATGTCGGCAGGTAGTTTGTCCCAAAAAGTCTTGTTGACGATGACCGCGTAGGCCAGGTAGCCGTGGTTGGAAACGGTGAGGTGGCTCTGCAAATCATCCAGGCGCTGGCTCTGGATGTTGACGGGTACATTTTCCTGGCCATTGAGCCGACCACTGCGTAGTGCCTCGTGCACCGATGCCAGGGGGCCGATGGAACCCTCTGCGCCCATCGTCTTCATTTGCGCAACCAGAACCCTGGACGCCTGGATGCGTATTCTCAAACCCTTGAAGTCGCGGATCGCTTGCAACGGGCGATCGCCTGTAAACACCTTGAACCCGTTGTCCCAATAAGCGAGTCCCTTGATGCCGCTGGCTTCGAGTTTGCGGAGTAATTCGGTGCCCATCGGCCCATCGACTACCCTGCGAAACGCGGCATGGTCCTTGAACAGGAAGGGCAGATCGAACACCTCAAAATCCCCGCCACCCACACCTGCCAGTTTGGAGAGCGAGGGGGCCAGCATCTGCACGGCGCCAAGGCGCAGCGCGTCGAGTTCTTCACGGTCCTTGTACAGCTGGCTATTGGGATAAATCTCCACCCGAACACGTCCGCCGGTGCGGCTTTCGGCCAGTTCCTTGAACCGCTGTGCTGCCTTGCCTTTGGCCGTGTCCGAGGTGACCACATGGCTGAATTGAATAAGGATTGGGGCCTGTGCCCAGACGGGCAAGCAGGCAGACAGCGCCAGCGCTGCCGTTGCCAGAACCATCCTTCTTGAAATCGCTGTGTGAAACATACCTGTTGCTCGCTTAGAACCTAGAATTTGAAGATGCTTCATGGTGCCACTCCACAGCCCTTTCAACGCAGGGCGCAAGACGCCCTGTGGCGGCGCATTCTCTGGGTTTTCCCCGGGATTCTGGCAGTTATTTTTGTTCTGCTGGTCGTTGTCTGGGCAGAGTTCAATCAAAAGAATGAGCGGACTGCTTTCGAGCAGACCCTCTTGGCTGACGCGGCCAGCGTGGAAGCCCAGCTGGTGGGGCGTCAGGACATGGAGCGTGCCAAGTTGCGCGAGGTTGCCCGCAAATTACCCGATGCGGTGGCGGGCAGCAGCCTGAACCTGGCGGCCATGCCGGATGTGGTGGCCGGGATGGACCGGCTCTGGAACTGGCTGGTGTGGCTCGATGGCAATAACCGGGTGGTTGCCCGCGCCGAACGCAAGAAACCCATGGAAATTCTTGCCTCCGATGATTTGCATGTGCAGGCAGATGGTCTGGCCTACCATCTGGTGGAGCCGGTGCTAGATGCGGCGGGCAACCCGGTGGGTCAGCTGCTGGCACGCTATGCCATTGGTGATCTGCTGAGAAGTACCGACCTGGCCTGGCTCAACCGACGGTATGAAGTCAGCTTTGTTTCCGAGCTGGGTGAAATCATTGCCACCACCGCGATCCCCGGCAGGGAGCCCAGGGGGGTGATGCATGAAAGGCCGCTGATGGCGTTCAAGGACGCCAGTTTGCGGCTGACCCCCTATGAAGCGCCGGTGTCCTGGAGGGAGAGTTCCAGCACGGTCCTGCTGCTATTGGGGATGCTGATGCTGGGTCTGGGGGCTTCCCATGGGTTGCGTAAGGAAATGCGGCAGGTTTCGCGCGCGGTCACTGAGGCGCAGACCGAAGCGGCGTGGCGCCAGTCCATGGAAGATTCAGCGCTTGTCGGGCTGCGGGCCAGAGACGCACACGGGCGCATTCTGTATGTCAACAAGACCTTGTGTGAGATGGTGGGTTTTGCGCGGGAGGAGCTTGTCGGGCTGATGCCGCCGCTCCCATTCTGGCCGACGGACACGCTGCACGCCCTGCTGGCCCGCAACACCAACACGCTGGCGGGGGATGCGCCCAGCGCAGGGTTTGAAACCCGGTGGCGCCACCGTGACGGGCACTATCTGGATGTGATGATCTTTGAATCCAGACTGGTCAATTCTGAGGGCGTGCACATTGGCTGGATGGGGTCCATCATTGACATCAGTGAACGCAAGCGGCTTGAAGAAAGAGACCGGCAGCACACGGACACACTGGCGCAGCATGCGCGCCTTAACGACATGGGGATTCTGGCTTCGGAGCTGGCCCATGAGCTCAACCAGCCGTTGACCACCATCGTCAGCTACAGCGCAGGGCTGGAGATCGCCATGAAGCGGCAGCCGGCGCTGGACGCCGATCTGATGGTGGCGATTGAAGAGGTCAACAGGCACGCGCGCAAGGCGGGCGATATTGTCAACTGGATCCGCAAGCAAACCTCCCGCTCTGCGGTGGACCGCGAGAACCGCGACATCAATGGCATCGTGTCAGAGGTGCTTGGGTCGCGGATGGTGCAGCGGCAATGTGCGTATGTCAGGCTGGTGACCTCGCTGGCTTCCGGGTTGCCATGGGTCACCGTCGATACCATTGGCATCGAGCAAGTCATGACCAACCTGATCCGCAATGCAGCCGACGCACTGAAGATGAAGACCGGTGAAAAAACCATCACCCTGTCGACGCAACTGCACAGGCGTCGACCGGATGGAGAGGAAGAAATTCTTGTTGGCGTTGTCGACAACGGGGCGGGCCTGCAGGGGCGCACCATTGATGTGCTGTGCAGCGCGTTTTACTCCACCAAGCAGGGGGGGATGGGGTTGGGGCTGGGTATCTGCCGATCCATCATCGAAGCCCACCATGGCACATTCACCGCCGAAGAAGCCCAGGGCGGGGGCGCTGCATTCTTCTTTACCCTGCCGACCTCCGCGTTGGCGTTTCAAGCCGGGGATCTATGAGAGCTACGCAAACCATATTTCTGTGTGATGACGATGCGGGGGTGCGCAACTCCCTGTCCTTCTTGTGCCGGCAACATGGTTTTGAGGTCAGTGCCCATTCCAGCGGGCCGGAGCTGCTATCGGCCATTGATGCCATGGCGGCGCCAGTGCGTGGCGTTTTTGTGCTGGATGTGACGATGGAGCCGATGTCGGGGCCCCAGGTGCATGAACAGTTGCGCGCACGCGGGCTGGGCAAGCGCAACCCTGTTATCTTTCTGAGTGCGCATGGAGATGTGCCGATCGCCGTGGCGGCGCTGACCAAGGGGGCGCTGAATTTCGTCGAGAAGCCCCATACGGACGGTACCTTACTCCCCTTGATCCGGGAAGCCCTGGCGCTGGAAGAGGTCTGGCAAGGCCAGGCCCGGCGCGCAGAATTGCTGCAGTCCCTCTGGGGCAGTCTGTCACCCCAGCAAAAGCGTGTGGCGCTGCTGGTAGCGCAAGGCAAGCTCAACAAGGTCATTGCATCGCTGCTGGAAGTATCCGAGCGGACGGTGGAAGTACACCGCTCCAAGGTATTTGAAAAAATGGGGGTGGATTCGGCCGCGGCATTGGCAACCTCCATTGCGGACTTGCGCGCATGCGGCATTTCCATCGCAATGGATGGCTAATCCACGAACTGATCTGGCGGCTCTGTCCGGGCGCACTTGGCGCCATACGTGTCAGGCGTAAGCGGCCAGTGCGGTTTTCATCTTCTTCATGGCCGCCACTTCAATCTGGCGGATGCGCTCGGCACTCACGCCGTATTCGGCGGCCAAGTCGTGTAGCGTCATGCCGCCGGAGTTGTCGTCGTTCACCTTGAGCCAGCGCTCTTCCACGATGCGGCGGCTCCGGGCGTCCAGTCCATTGAGTGCAGCGGCGATACCATCCGTGGCCAGTTGATCGCGCTCTTGTGCCTCCAGCATGGCAACAGGCTCATGGCTGGCGTCCGTCAGGTAGGCGATGGGGCCAAACGCTTCTTCGCCATCGTCCGAAGGGCTGGGATCCAGCAATACATCACCCCCGGAGAGGCGGGTTTCCATCTCGATCACGTCTTCGGGTTTGACGTTGAGTTCGCGTGCCATGGCCTCAACCTGTCCAGGGTTGAGCGTGTCGCGGTGGGTGCCCAGGTCAGCCGCAGCGTCATCGCTTTTGAAGCGTTGCTTCATGGAGCGCAGGTTGAAAAACAGCTTGCGCTGGGCCTTGGTGGTGGCGACCTTGACCATGCGCCAGTTCTTCAGAATGTATTCGTGGATTTCGGCCTTGATCCAGTGCATGGCGTAGCTCACCAGACGCACGCCCTGGTCCGGGTCGAAGCGCTTGACCGCCTTCATAAGGCCCACATTGCCCTCCTGGATCAGGTCGCTGTGGGGCAGGCCATAGCCCAAGTACTGGCGGGAAACCGAAACCACCAGACGCAAGTGAGAAAGTACTAACTTACTGGCAGCCTCAAGGTCATTCTCATTTTTGAGCTTGCGTGCGTATTCCTGCTCTTCCTCAAGGGTGAGCATGGGCAGGCGGTTGGCCGCCGTGATGTAGGCATCCAGATTGCCCAGCGGCGGGACCAGCGACCATGGGTTTGCCACGGCCAAAGTAGCGGGTGCAGTACCAATGTGAGCAGTCATTCCAGAACTCCTTGTGTTCACAGGTTTTATATTAGCACTCTCTTTGAGCGAGTGCTAATCCATAAGTTCAATAAGGCTGATAGATTTTTTGGATGTCACCATCCCGAGTCTGGGTGGGCTCTCGTCTGCAAAGCAAAACAGCCACCGGGCTACGGTGGCTGTTGCAGGTAACCGCTATGCAGCTAGCGGCAGCAGGGTTACTGCTTGGCAGGGGTCGCTGGTTCAGCATGCTTGGTCTTTGCCTTAGCCCTTGCCGCTTCGCGCTTTGCCTTACGTTCCTCTTGCTTGGCTTTTCGCGCTTCTTCCTTCTGTTTGCGTACTTCTTCGCGTTGTTGCTTCACAGTTGCTGCCGACTTGGCAGGAGCGGCATCCGCAGGTTTGGCGGGGGTGGCCGCTGCAGCAGGTGTCGCAGGAGTCGCCGGTGCCTGAGCAAATGCACCAAAAGTGGAAATAACCAGAGCCGAAGCGATAAGCGATTTTTTGAGCATTTCAGTTTCTCAGATCATGGCGATGTTGCCATGTACCTATAACTGGGTGCATGGTTTTGGCGTTTACGGGCCTTGTGTAAACGTTTGTAAAGGCTGGTGCAGAATGGATGCATGACATTACGAAAAATGACCTTGACGCTTCTTGCAACACTGGGCTGTGTTGCAGCGCCTTGGGCGCAAGCCCAAAGCCGGACCATACGTCTGGTGGTGCCCTACGCGGCGGGTGGCCCCATCGACGTGACGGCCCGTGCGCTGGCCGAGCGTGTCAAAGACAGCCTGGGTACGGTACTGGTTGACAACCGCCCCGGTGCGGGCGGCAACATCGGTGCCGATGTGGTGGCCAAGGCTGCGCCCGATGGCCTGACCATCGGTATTGCCGCTACGGCCACCCATGCGGTAAATCCCTGGCTCTACAAGAAGATGCCCTACAACGCCGCCACCGATTTTGCGCCCATCACCCAGATGGTGCGCGTGCCCAATGTGCTGGTGATGAATGCCGAGGTGGCCCAGCGTCTGAAGATTGCGACGTTGGCGGACCTGATTGCATACGCCAAAGCCAACCCGGGCAAGCTCAACTATGGCAGTGGTGGCAACGGCAGTGCCGGGCACCTGGCCGGGGAAATGTTCAAGAAAGAAGCCGGCATATTTGCCGTGCACATTCCCTATAACGGCGGCAATCCTGCGCAGTTGGCACTCTTAAGCAGCCAGGTGGACTTCAACTTTGACAATCTGGCCACCGCGGCGCCCAACATCCGATCGGGTCGCCTCAAAGCCATTGCGGTGACCACGCTTAACCGTTCTGCGGCTTTGCCTGATACCCCACCCATGGCCGATACGCTCCGGGGATTTTCCATCGACACCTGGTGGGGGCTGGTCGCACCTGCGGCGACCCCCAGAGACATCGTGGCGAAACTTAACCAGGCTTTTGTGGCGGCGCTGAACGCTCCGGAGACCAAGGCGCGCTTTGCCACCC
Source organism: Burkholderiales bacterium (assembly GCA_028868305.1). Lineage (GTDB taxonomy): Bacteria > Pseudomonadota > Gammaproteobacteria > Burkholderiales > Burkholderiaceae_C > Allorhodoferax. The sequence goes on from JAGWUS010000056.1 coordinate 20,229, forward strand.
TGCTGGCCGAGCCCGTCCCCACCACACCGGAGGGCTTTGGTTTGTTAATGCAAAAAGAGCGGCTGAAATACCGGGCCGTGGTGCAGGCCACGGGGGCACAGGTCGATTAACCTGGTAGCGCGCCGCTTGTCAGGGCGTCATGCCCACTGGACGGGGCCTTTGCTGGTGTACCAGATTTCGACCCTGGTTTCTACCTGGCTCTCGATGCGGTTGCGCTTGATCTTCATGGTCGGGGTCAGGCAACCGTTCTCGATGGACCAGGGCTCGGGTGCAATCACCAGCATGCGCAGTTGTTCATAGTCCGCCAGACGGCTGTTGAGCCGCTGGAGCAGGTCGCCCAGTTCTTTCTCCACTTCGGCGCGGAAGGCCGGGTCACGTTGCTTGGGGCGAATGTCTTCACCCAGCACCACCATGGCATAGGCGGACGGCTGGCCCACACCTGAGACCATGCTCATTTCAATGAAGGGGT
>JAGWUS010000057.1 GCA_028868305.1 Burkholderiales bacterium
TCCTCGCACCCGCGCCACTTTGTGGTCCTACCAGGGCTTGCGTCCCCTATTGCTGCGGGCGGGCAAGTTGACCCCGATCGAAAATACCGAGCGCCGCGTGCCGGTGCTGGCCAATCCTGGCAACGGTCTGGATAAGTTGCCGGACAACTCCACCATCTACCTCGGTATGCAACTGCTGCATAAGGGCGCGACCAACAAAAAAGCCGTTCAACTGAACGGCTTTTCTGCTTTGCTGACAGCGCACCCTATACAAACGGCGAGTTCCGAGGAACTCGTGCGAGTGCCTAAATTTAGGCGGCGAGGGCCAAGGCTTTCACCTTGGTGGCCAGACGGCTCTTGTCGCGAGCTGCCTTGTTCTTGTGGAAGATGCCCTTGTCAGCCACGGTGTCCACCACGGCTTGCATCTTCGCAAACAGTTCACCGGCTTTGGTCTTGTCACCGGCCAGAACTGCCTTCTCAACGTTCTTTACCGCAGTACGGTATTTGGAACGCAGGGAAGTGTTTGCTGCATTGATCTTGACGTCCTGACGGACGCGTTTACGGCCCGACGCCAGGCGCGGGTTTTTTTTCTTGGGTTTTCCAGATGCCATAGTAGTAATTCCTTGTGTCTGAGGATGTTGTCAGCAAAGCTATCCATTATACCTGTCCATTTCTACGGCTGGCAAATGGTGGTAGTTGTGGGCTCCCAATGGGGCTCCTGGGGCTACACTCACCCCGTGAGCCTTATCAAATCTGCCTCTACCGTGTCCTTGTGGACATTGATGTCCCGTATCACGGGGCTGGTGCGTGAATTGCTGATTGCAGCGACGTTCGGTGCCAGTGCCATGACCGATGCCTTCAATGTGGCGTTTCGGATTCCCAATTTGTTTCGCCGGCTGTTTGCCGAAGGGGCGTTCAGCCAGGCCTTTGTGCCAGTATTGGCAGCCAGCAAGGCACGGCATGGCGATGACGCTACCCATTTGCTGGTGGACCGGGTGGCAACCTTGCTGGCCTGGGTGCTCCTTGCGACCTGCGTCGTCGGTGTGTTGTTGGCGCCAGTGCTGGTGTGGGCCATGGCCAGTGGCTTGCAAAAAGATCCGCGTGGCTATGACGCTGCGGTGTTCATGACGCGTTTCATGTTTCCCTACATCGGTTTCATGTCCATGGTGGCTTTGTCTTCCGGGGTGCTCAACACCTGGAGGCGATTTGCTGTGCCGGCAGCAACGCCAGTGCTGCTCAATATCGCCATGATTTTTGCTGCCTGGCTGCTGGCACCCTGGTTGCGCGAACGGGGAATCGAGCCTATTTACGCCTTGGGTGTGGGGGTTATAGCCGGTGGAGTTCTGCAACTTGGGGTGCAGATTCCGGCGCTTCTCCGTATGGGGATGCTGCCGCATATCGGTATTCGTCTTGCCGCGATACGTCAGGCCTGGCAGGACCCTGGAACCAGACGCATCGGAAAGCTGATGCTGCCTGCCTTGCTGGGAGTGAGCGTCGCGCAAATTTCCCTTCTGATCAATACCCAGATTGCGTCGCACCTACCTACGGGCAGTGTCAGCTGGCTTACCTATGCAGACCGTTTGATGGAATTCCCAACCGCCATGCTCGGCGTGGCGCTTGGCGTCGTGCTGATGCCCCAATTGGCCGGGGCCAGAGCGACCGGCGATGCTGCCAGGTATTCTTCTTTGCTGGATTGGGGGCTGCGCATTGTTGTATTGCTTTCTGTCCCCTGTGCCATTGGCTTGCTGACATTTGCCAAGCCATTGGTGGCCGTGCTCTACCACTACGGAGCATTTACAGAAACCGACGTACAGCAGACAACGGTGGCGCTGATGGGGTGGGGGGCAGGATTGGTTGGCATTGTTGCCATCAAGGTGCTGGCACCCGGTTTTTATGCCAGCCAGGACATCAAAACACCGGTTCGCATAGCCGTCGTTGTGCTCATCATCACGCAGTTGCTCAATATTGTGCTGGTGCCCCTTTTCAAGCATGCTGGTTTGTCCCTGTCGATTGGTCTGGGCGCCATGATCAATGCTGGCTGGCTCCTGATAGGACTGATCCGTCGCGGAAGCTACAGGCCGGAACCGGGCTGGGGATTGTTTCTGGTGCAGGTGCTTGCAGGCAGCGCGTTGCTCGTTATTTACCTTCTTTGGGCTGCACAGGCCTTTGCATGGATAGATTTGCGCAGTGAAAGTCTCAAGCGCATCGGGTTGCTTTCCCTATTGATGGCTGGGGCAGTGGTACTTTATTTGGGTTCCGTTTGGGCTGCAGGGCTGAACCTGCGACAATTTCTCCGTCGGTAACGTCGCAAGTGAGGTCTGGTATGCAGTTCCCGTATACACCGCCTTCGCCGCTGGATTATTTTGCTAGCCTTGTGTATAGCGACGTTGACTTTGCCCTTTTTGAAGCGGCAGTGAGCTTGGCCCAAGATGAGTACCCGGAGCTCGACATTCAGCGGGTGCTCGATGAGGTTGACCAGCTGCTTGCCCGCGTACGTCGTCGGCTACCGGCAGATGCAGGAGCCCTGCACAAGCTGCGCATACTCAACCAATTCTTCTACAAGGATTTGGGCTTCGGGGGTAACGTCAATAACTACTACGACCCTGACAACAGTCATATGAATGCGTTGTTGCGCACACGTAGGGGCATTCCGATTTCGTTGGCGGTGCTTTGGATGGAGTTGGCGCAAGGCCTGGGTCTGTCAGTTCGTGGCGTGGGGTTTCCGGGGCACTTCATGGTCAAAGTCAATCTACCCATGGGGCAGGCAGTTATCGATCCGATGTCCGGTCATTCACTGAGTCGCGAGGAGCTCTCCGAGCGTCTGGATCCGTTTCGCCGTCGCAGTGGGCTTGTTGATGAATTCGAGGTGCCACTGGGCTTGTATCTGCAAGCCGCAGCGCCCCGCGACATCATTGCCCGCATGCTGCGCAACCTGAAGGAGATCTACCGTACCCAGGAAGATTGGGAACGCACTCTGGCGGTGCAGGAGCGTCTTATCGTGCTTTTACCCGAGTCCTGGCCTGAATACCGTGACCGGGGCTTGGCCCATGCCGAACTGGGCCATACCGATCAGGCTGTCGCAGATCTGGAGTGTTACCTGGTGCACTCTGACGATCTGGTCGACGTAGACGCCATCGCAGATCGCGTGGATGAATTGCGCCGCCAGTCCGGGTAGGCCTTGTGCTTCAAGCCCCAGCAGATTTACCTGACCTCAACCTGTGCTCCGGCACCGCGCTCGGCAATTACGCCAATTGCGTAGACTGTTTCACCTGCATCGCGCAGCGACTTGGCGCAGAGTTCCGCGTTGGCAGCGTCGATGACCACTACCATGCCAATACCGTTGTTGAAGGTACGGTTCATCTCGAAGTCGTCAATACCCGCTGTTTTTTGCAGCCAGGCAAAAAGCTCGGTTTGGGGCCAGCTGCCTTTGACTAGGTGGGCCGCCGTGCCTTCAGGTAGCACGCGGGGAATGTTCTCCAGCAGGCCGCCGCCGGTGATGTGGGCCAGGGCCTTGATGCCACGGGGCGAGGTGGCATCGTTCGAATGCGGGTGCGCAGCCAGTGCGGCCAGCACGTTCTTCACGTACAGGCGGGTGGGCTCCATGATGGCTTGCTTGAAGGGCTTACCATCCAGCGTGGCCGGGATGTTGGCGCCGGCACGTTCGATACACTTGCGCACCAGGCTGAAGCCGTTGGAATGAACGCCTGCGGAGGCCAGGCCCAGCACCACGTCGCCGGGTTGCACGGTGGCACCGGTCAGGATTTTGGATTTTTCGACGGCACCCACGGCAAAACCAGCCAGGTCGTATTCACCGGCCGGGTACATGCCGGGCATTTCGGCCGTTTCACCGCCGATCAGCGCGCAGCCGGAGAGCTCGCAGCCTTTGGCAATGCCGCCGACCACGGCAGCGGCGGTGTCCACATCCAGCTTGCCACAGGCAAAGTAGTCTAGGAAGAACAGGGGTTCGGCGCCTTGCACCAGCACATCGTTGACGCTCATGGCCACCAAGTCGATACCAACGGTGTCATGCATATTCCACTCAAACGCCAATTTGAGCTTGGTGCCGACACCGTCGGTGCCGCTGACCAGTACCGGCTCATTGAAGCGCTTGGGCACCTCGAACAGGGCGCCAAAACCGCCAATGCCGGCCAGTACGCCTTCGCGCATGGTCTTTCTGGCCAGGGGTTTGATGCGCTCAACCAAGGCGTCGCCAGCGTCAATATCAACGCCAGCGTCCTTATAGGACAGGGGGGTAGTGGAGGCAAATTGGGTCATGGAAATTGGCGTTGTGCGGCTGCAGGGACGCAAGCCCGATAGAATTTGCCTTGATTTTAGCTGCGACACAACCAGTCCTCCGGACAATTCATGGAATTCACTCCCACCCAAAAAAGATTTGCCGCCTGGGGCGCCTTAGCCGGCCTGGCCGCCTTTGTGCTCTGGTTGCTCGCGCCGGTATTGGCGCCATTTGTGGTGGCGTCGGTGCTGGCCTATGCACTGACTCCCGTGGTGGACTGGCTTGACGATGTGGGGCGCCGCCGTATTCCCCGCTTGCTGGCCGTCGTGGTGGTGGAACTGCTGTTTATCCTGGTGCTACTGGGCGTGCTGTTGCTGATCGTTCCGATTCTGGCCAAGGAACTGCCCCTGATGAAGGAGCAGTTGCCGATCCTGCTTGACAGCCTTGACGCGAAGCTCAGGCCTTGGCTGGCGCAATGGGGCCTGAACTTTTCCATGGATGTGGTCAATATCAAGGCCTTTGCCATGAAGTACCTCAATGCCAACGTGGAGGATGCCTTCGGTTCCCTGATGGCATCAGTCAAGATTGGTGGCAGTGTGGCGTTTGCCATCATTGGCAATGCCATCCTGATACCTGTAGCGCTGTTTTACCTGTTAATGGACTGGGACCGCTTTGTGGCCCAGGTGCGCACCTTTGTTCCACCACGCCTGCGTGATGGGGTGGACAGCTTTGTGGATGAAGCAGACGATGTGCTGGGGCAGTACCTGCGCGGTCAACTGCTGGTGATGCTGATCCTGGCGGTGTTTTACAGCGTGGGGCTGGCGCTGTTCGGCCTGGATCTGGCGCTGCCCATTGGCATCTTCACCGGGCTGGCCATTTTTGTGCCCTACCTCGGTTTTGGTGTGGGACTGGTTCTGGCCACGCTGGCCGGATTGCTGGAGTTTTCGGCCACGTCCGGCGTGGGCTACACCCTTATCATGGTAGGGGTGGTGTACGGGTTGGGACAGTTCGTGGAGAGCCTGTTTCTGACGCCGCGCCTGGTGGGGGAGCGCATCGGCCTGCATCCGCTGGCGGTGATTTTTGCCTTGCTGGCGTTTGGCCAGCTTTTCGGTTTTGTGGGTGTGCTGATTGCATTGCCGGTTAGCGCCGTGTTGCTGGTGGCCATTCGCCGCATGCGTGCAGGCTATCTGGCCAGTCGCCTCTATATTGGCTGATGTGCAGCTGATGAAACAGATCGCCCTTGATATTGGTCTTTCTGCTGGCGCAACCCTTGCCAACTTCTGTGCCGGCCCTAATGAAGCTGCCTTGCGTCATATGGAGTTGTGGATTGGTGCCAAATCCAGCGCCACCAGCCGATCCCCAGTGCCCACTTATTTCTGGGGTGCCAGTGGTAGCGGCAAAACGCATTTGCTCAAAGCCGCCAGAGAAGCCTTGCGTGAGCAGGGTGCGCGCGTAGGCTGGCTGGATGCCTCTACCCTGGACGTACCCGAGTTCAGCGAATCCTGGGCAGCGGTGGTGCTGGACGATGTGCACCTCTACACTGCCGCCCAGCAGCAGATGGCGTTTAACTGGTTCGTGAATGCGCAGACCCACCAGCGCCCCGTCTTGGCAGCAGGTGAAGTCCCTCCCGCGGATCTGAAACTGCGCGACGACTTGCGCACCCGTCTGGGCTGGGGCCATGTGTTTGCCATGCACCTTCTCAGCGAGCCGGAGCGTCGCGCGGTGCTGCGCCAGTCAGCTGACGCGCGGGGCGTATTTTTAAGCGATGAGGTGATGGATTTCATGCTGACCCGGTTTTCCCGCGACCTGGGCAGCCTGATGGAGTTGCTGGAACTGCTCGATGGTTATAGCCTGCAGACCAAGCGCCCCATCACCATTCCCCTGATCAAATCCATGATGGAGAACGCATGATTTTGGAACCGACGAGCGACGCGGGGCTGCCCCAAGGCGCCAGGGACCCCTCGTGGGGCAGCCAACCACACAAAGTGGGGAGCGTGAGGGTCGCACTTTTCGATCTGGACCACACCCTCATTCCGATCGATTCGGACTACGCCTGGGGCGAATTCACGATGGCGCTCGGCTGGACTGATGCGGCGGAGTTCAAGCGCCAGAACGATGCGTTTTACGAGCATTACAAGGCCGGTACGCTGGATGTGAATGCGTATGTACGGTTTGCCACGGCTGCGATCTGCCGCCAGGGTGCTACTAATTCCATAGCTGCTCATGCTGATTTCATGAGGACTGTGATTAAAAATGTCATCAAACCGCAGGCGCTCAAACTGGTGAGGGACCACCAGGCCGCGGGTGATCATGTGGTCATCGTGACCGCGACCAACGAATTCGTGACCCGGCCGATTGCCCAGGCGTTTGGCGTCGAGGCATTGATCGCCGTGGAGCTGGAGCGTGACACTGCGCCGGGTGGCACAGACTGGTACACCGGTGCCATCCTGGGTGTTCCGTCATTTCGCGAGGGCAAGGTGAAGCGTGTGGAGCAGTGGCTGGCAGACCGGGGGCTGGGTTGGCACATGGTGCATACCACTTTCTATTCCGACTCCATCAACGATCTGCCGCTGCTGGAAAAAGCCACGGTTCCGGTAGCGACCAACCCTGACGCCCTCCTGCTGGCCATCGCACAAGAGCGTGGATGGCGCATACTTCACCTCTTTCCCTGACCTGCGGCAGCGCCCGCGAGGACCATTGACTTGATTAAAAAATTCATCGACAAGCTGCTGGGTAAAGCCAGCTCTGCATCTGCGGCAAAGCGGCCCAAGTTTGGCAAGCGCGTGGAAATTCCTGCGCAGACCCATGGCATTGATCCAGGCCTGGTGGATGAGCGCGCCAGCACGGTGGTGCGAACACTGCAAAACGCGGGGTTTGAGGCTTACATCGTGGGGGGTGCCGTGCGCGACCTGCTTGTGGGCCTGAGGCCCAAGGACTTTGATGTGGCAACGAACGCCACACCGGAGCAGGTCAAAGGCTTGTTCCGGCGTGCGTTCATCATCGGACGGCGTTTCCGGATCGTGCACGTGGTCTTTGGCCGCGGTCGCGAAAACGAGGTGATTGAGGTGTCGACCTTCCGTGCCTACCTGGACAATGCAGCGGCCGAACAGGTGGCGGGCAACGAGAAGACCAGCCGTAGCGAACTGGCCGGCATGAAACACGCCGTCGACAGCACCGGCCGGGTGTTGCGTGACAACGTCTGGGGGCCGCAGGAAGAAGACGCTGTACGCCGCGACTTCACTATCAACGCTATGTATTACGACCCGGAGACCCAGGTGGTGGTGGACTACCACCATGGCCTCAAAGATGCCAAGAGCCGCACGCTGCGCATGATCGGCGACGCAGCCACCCGGTACCGTGAAGACCCGGTCCGCATCATCCGCGCCGTGCGTTTTGCGGCCAAGCTCAGCCCGCTGGGGTTCAAGCTGGAGCCCAAGACCGCTGCACCATTGGTCAAGTGCCAGACATTGCTCAATGATGTGCCCCAGAGTCGCCTGTTTGACGAGATGCTCAAGCTGCTGCAAACCGGACACGCGCTGGCGTCGGTGGAGCAACTCAAACTGCTCGGAATGGCCCGGGGCATTTACCCGCTGCTGGACGTGGTGGTGGAGCGAGCCGAACAACCCCTGGTCAATGTGGCGCTCAAGGATACAGACCGCCGCGTGGGCGAAGGCAAGCCGGTGGCACCGAGCTTCCTGCTGGCTTGCGTGCTGTGGGCCGATGTGCGCGATGGCTGGGCACGTCGCCTGACCGATGGCCAGCACAGCCATCCAGCCCTTCAGGATGCTATTGATGATGTATTCAATGCCCGCATTGGGGATGTTTCCGGACGTGGCAAGCTCGCGGGCGATATGCGCGAAATCTGGATGATGCAGCCGCGGTTCGAAAAGCGCTTGGGCAGCACGCCCTTTGGCCTTGTGGAGCAGCCCCGCTTCAGGGCCGCTTTTGACTTCATGCGTTTGCGCGCGGATGTCAGCGAGGTCGATGAGGTGCTGGCGGACTGGTGGCAGGAGTTCAGCCTGGCCGATGACAACCTGCGCCAGGACATGGTCGAGCAGGTGCGTGAAGAACAGCAGAAGCGTCCGCGTGCACCCCGCGTGCACCGTGCTCCCGCACCTGTGCGTGATGTCCAGCCGGCAAGAGCGGTTACAACTTCTGACGCCTCGCTGTCTGGCACGCGGGGCGGGACAGATGGGTCACCAGAAGAGGGTGGCCATTATGCGCCACGCAAGCGTCGTCGTCGCCGTCGTTCGGGCGCTGTCAAAGGTGCAGGGTCTGAACCAGGTGGCGCGCCTGACGCGTAGGGCGGCTTCATCATGGTGACACCGTCCCAGGGTGTGCCTGTTACTGCCTACATCGGGCTGGGGGCCAATCTGGGGGAGGCCCGGTCAGCCGTGCTTGGCGCCATGAGCGCAATTGCGGACCTTCCGGGAGTGAAGGAAATAGCGCGCTCGTCCTTGTACGGCAGTGCTCCGGTGGACGCCGATGGTTCAGACTATGTGAACGCCGTGATGCGGTTGCAAACCACGCTTCCTGCGCACCAGCTGCTGGCGGTCCTGCAGCGCCTGGAGCATGGCGCCGGACGAACGCGCAGCTACCGCAATGCGCCGCGCACGCTGGATTTGGACGTTTTGCTGTACGGCAACGAGACGATGGCTACGCCCAATCTCATCGTTCCCCATCCGCGCATGTGGGAGCGGGCCTTTGTGTTGCAACCGTTAGCCGAGTTGGATCCACAACTAGTCTCGTATAGGCGCCTTGAAAAGGTGGCTAATCAAAGGATCTGGCGCCTGATCTGACGCCCTTTTGGTGGCTTGTTCACTAGGTTGGTGCTATCCTGCGCTGAATTGGAATATGTGGGTCGCAACGGAGCGACGAGGAGACAAACCTATGCAACTCAACAGCCTCAAAATTGGCACCAAGCTCTGGGCGTTCATTATTTTGATTCTTGCTATACTGGTCCTTATTGCTGGCGTCGGTCTGATGCGTAGTTCGGCTATTTTGAACCAGGGGCGTGCCCAGCTCGAAATAGCAAGCAAGCTGGTAGAAGTGACGACTCGCTGGAATGGGCTGACAGAGACCAATGCATCGCGCAGTCATGCCATCATCATCAGCAGCGACCCCTCTGTAGAGGTCGCTTTCAAGGACGCGGTTACGGCAACCACGGCTGAAATTTCAGTCCTACAAAAAAATCTCGAGGCCTTGCCCTTGACGGATGCCGACAAGGCGCAACTGGCCAAGATCAGTGATCTGCGCAAAGCCATGATTGCCGCACGTGACAAGACCCGTGCGGCCAAGACCGCTGCAAAGACTGAAGAGTCACTTCAGATATTCAATGCGCAGTATTTGCCAGCCATGGCTGCATACATGAGCGCTCAAAAGGAACTGATAAAGATGCAGGAGCAGCGGGTTGTGGATGTGCACGTGGACACCGAGGCACGACGGCGCGCCAACAGCATTGGCATTGTGGTTGGGCTGGTGCTGGTCGTTTTGCTGATTTCTGGTGGCACCGTGTGGCTGGTGGGTTCCATTCGCGACCCGCTGGAGCAGGCTAACGAACTTGCGGCTCGTATTGCGCAGGGTGATTTGAGTTCGACCGTGCTTACTTCACGTGAAGACGAATTCGGGCAGCTTCTGCGTTCTCTTGCTTCGATGAACGATTCGCTGGGCCGCATGGTGGCGCAGGTTCGCATGAGTACCGACAACATCGCAACAGCAAGTTTCGAAATTGCCCAGGGTAATAATGATCTGGCGCAGCGTACCGAGCAGACTTCCAGCAACCTGCAGGCTACCGCCTCCAGCATGGACGATCTGACAGTGACCGTACAGAACAGTGCCAACAACGCGCGGCAGGCCACATCACTGGCCGCCAACGCCTCATCGGTGGCGCAGCGCGGTGGCGCGGTGGTCACACAGGTGGTGTCGACCATGCAGGAGATTGATGCCAGCAGCAAGAAGATTGCCGACATCATTGGTGTCATTGATGGGATTGCCTTTCAGACCAATATCCTGGCCCTCAATGCGGCGGTGGAAGCTGCCAGAGCCGGTGAGCAGGGGCGTGGCTTTGCCGTCGTAGCCAGTGAAGTGCGCAGCCTGGCGCAGCGCAGTGCAGAGGCTGCCAAGGAGATCAAAGGCCTGATCAACACATCGGTGGAAAAAGTGGAGTCGGGTACCCGTCTGGTGACCGATGCAGGATCCACCATGCAGGAAATTGTTGACTCGGTGGGGCGTGTAGCCCAGGTCATTGGGGAAATTACCGCTGCAGCAACCGAGCAAAGCGCGGGCATCGCGGGAGTGAACCAGTCCATCGGCGATCTAGACCAGATGACGCAGCAAAACGCAGCGCTGGTCGAGCAGAGTGCTGCGGCGGCGGAGAGTTTGCGGGAGCAGGCTGACCGGATGAAGCAGGCGGTCGCTGTGTTCCGGGTGGCCGACCATCAGCACGACCGGTCGGCCCGGTTGTTGAATTAAGCCAGCTCGGCAATCAATTCAATTTCCACGCAGGCGCCCAGTGGTATCTGGGCTACGCCAAAGGCGCTGCGTGCGTGGGCGCCTTTCTCGGGACCAAATACTTCACCCAACAGTTCGCTGGCGCCATTGGTCACCAGGTGCTGTTCGGTGAAGTCGCCAGTGGAGTTCACCAGCGACATAACCTTGACGATGCGCTTGACGCGGTTGAGGTCACCCACGGCCGCATGCAGGGTGCCCATCAGGTCAACAGCGATGGCACGGGCTGCCGCCTTGCCTTCTTCCGTCGCCATGGTCTTGCCCAACTGACCGACCCAGGGTTTGCCGTCCTTCTTGGCGATGTGGCCACTGAGGAAAACCAGATTCCCGGTTTGCACGAAAGGCACATAGGCCGCAGCAGGAATTGCCACGGGGGGCAGGGTGATGTTGAGTCTGGCCAGGGTGTCGTAAATACTCATGAGTGGTTCTTTCAGGATTGTTGTTGCGATTGGCTCTGTGAAGTGCCTGAACCGGCATTTTCGCCTACCTGCGCCACGGTCACGCCCACAGTGAGTACATGGCTGGCGCCGCCGTGGATGACGCCGCGCAGCGGGGAAACATCACCAAAGTCACGACCGGTGGCCACCGTCACATAGTCGGGGCCAGGGGCATACCAGCCCCAGCGGTTGTTGGTGGGGTCAAAGTCCACCCAGCGCTGACCCTGCGGCAAATCCGGCAGGTAAACACTGACCCATGCGTGCGACGCATCACTGCCCACCAGCTTGACCTCGCCAGGTGCGGGGGTGGTCAGCAGATAGCCGCTGACGTAGCGCGCAGGCAGACCCAGCGAGCGCATGCAGGCAATCATGATATGGGAAAAATCCTGGCACACGCCTTTGCGCTGGTGGAGCGCCTGCACCGCTGGCGTGTTCACCTGGGTACTCTGGCTCTCGTAGGTGAACTCCGCGTGGATGCGGGCCATCAGGTCCACAGAAGCCTCCAGCAAACTTCCGCCTGCCACAAAGCTGCTACGGGCATAGGTGCCAAACTCCGGCTGGCGTGGAACATAAGGTGACGCAAACACAAATTCGGCCGCCGAGTCGTATTTGCCGCCGACCTGGTAGCGAAACTGCTCCCGCACCTTTTCCCAGGCGATGGTGCTGTCTACTGCGGGACGGGCCTGGGTCCTTACCAGGCTGTGCGACACCACACTGAGTACTTCGTGCGGGGTTTGCAGCGCGAAAAAGCAGCGGCCGTTGCCGTACACATCCGGAGTGCGGTGTACCAGGGCTGGCAGCGGATTGACGGTGAGCTGGTGCTCCAGCAGCATCTGGCCTGCATGGTTGCAGGGCTGCATATAGGCCACGTGCTGCGCCGTTTCCACCGCCGGTTGGTAGTGGTAGTGGGTGTTGTGGGTGATTTGCAGCAGCATCAGGTGCCCAGGCTGTGGTTGGTATCGCCGGAGTGGGTGAAATAGGTGATGCTGATTTCGTCGGAGACCAGATATGCGGCCTCCATCAACCCATCCAGCAGAACCTGCAGGGCTGGCGGGAATACTGCATCGCCTTCGCATGCGCACAGGGTTTGCAAATCCCAGGTGTCGGGGTCGGGCACTTTGTGGGAGAGCGTGCACAACTCCCCTGGCGGGCTACCGGAGAGCTTGGCCAGACGCCCGCGCAGCGTGTGGGCCACCCAGGCCAGCGAACGGGGATTGTCCCGGTCCAGCACCAGCAGGTCAATCAGCGCGACGATGTCCCGACTCTGTTGGTAATGCGCCCGGAAGGTGATGGTGCTGTCAAATAACGCCAGCATGGCCTCAAACCCGCCTTCGCTTTCCACCGCGCGGCTTTCGAATCCGCGGTGCAGTGAGGCCGCCAGAAAGTTGAGCCGCTCGACATGGCGCCCGATGCTCAGCAGGCGCCAGCCGTCGTCGCGGGTCATACGGTCAGTCTGTGCGCCGGTGATGGCAGCCAGGTGGTCGCTGGCGGACTTGAGTACACGCAATGCATCGGCCGCCGAATAGTCACCCGAAGCCAGATCCGACGCGCAACTGGCGGACAACTCCACTTCGGCACGCAAAATCACATTCCAGTGCTCCTGCGACAGGCGCTCGCGCACCGACGCACCCGCCATCTTCAGCGCCCGCAGGTTGTAGCCCACACTGGTTGCGCCATCGGTGCTGCCCAGACTGGCGATCAGCGAACGCTCGAACACACGCCGCGCCTGCACTGCCGTTGGCACGCCCGGCAGCACCAGGGTATTGGCGATGGCCATTTTGGTAAGCCATTGCAGCAGTGGGGCAGAGGTCTGGTCCTCACCGCCCAGCGCTTCAAGGGTGAGCCGGGCCAGTCGGATCGAGTTCTCGGCGCGCTCGGTATAGCGGCCCAGCCAATACAGATTTTCTGCAGCGCGGCTGGTGACCAGGCGTTTGCGCTGGGTGACATCGGCAGGCGTCAGATGGCTGTGCAGCAGGGTGGTGGTGTCGACCTCGCCTTCGGTCAAAGCCCACACATCGGCGCTGCTGCCACCGCGCTGCATGGACGCAATGTCTGCACTGGCCCCGGCCACGCGCGCCAGCCCGCCGGGCAGGATGCGCCAGCGGGGCCGCCCATCGGACTGCAATCCGTCTGACACGGCAAACACCCGCAGCAGCACCGAGCGGGCAACCATATGCCCCGGCTGGTCCGGTGTGCCCGCTTGCCAGGTCGGCATTTGCGACAGCGGTAGGTAGGCCTGAACCGTATGCTCTTCGCTCTGGCGCACGATCCGGCCAGCCCAGGCATCCAACGCTGTCTGGCTTTGTGTGTGACCCACCGTCGTCTCAAACCCTTCGTGGATGGACGACCCGGGGTAAGTGGGCTTGATGGTGTGCTCGGCCAGGTGAGGCAGCACCTCTTCCATGGCCGTGCGCTCGCCACACCACCAGGTGGGCAATGCCGGTAGGGTCAGCTCTTCGCCCAGTGCCCGCCGGGCCAGCGCCGGCAGGAAACCCAGCAGGGCCGAAGACTCCAGAAATGCCGAACCCGGTGCGTTGGCCACCAGCACATTGCCCGCGCGGATGGCCTGCAACAGTCCGGGTACACCCAGGGTCGAGTCCGAGCGTAACTCCAGCGGGTCCAGGTACTGGTCGTCCACCCGCTTGAGCAAGCCATGCACCGGCACCAACCCCCGCAGGGTCTTGAGGTAGAGATGCGCATCGCGCACGACCAGGTCACTGCCTTCCACCAGGCTCAGGCCCAGGTAACGGGCCAGGTAGGCATGCTCAAAATAGGTTTCGTTGTAGGGGCCGGGTGTCAGCAGGGCAATGTTTGCATTGGCTCCCCCCGGGCTGATGGCCCGCAGGCTGTCCATCAGGGCCCGGTAGGTGCCCGCAAGGCGCTGCACCTTGAGCGACTGAAAGGCCTGCGGAAACTGGCGCGAAACGGCCAGCCGGTTTTCCAGCAGATAGCCCAGCCCGCTGGGCGCCTGGCAGCGCTGGCCGACCACCCACCAGTTGCCGTCCGGGCCACGGGCCAGATCAAAAGCCGCCACATGCAGGTGGACACCGCCCACCGGCTTGACCCCATGCATAGGCCGCAAGTAGCCAGGGTGGCCGTGCACCAGGGCGGGCGGCAACAGGCCTTCGGCCAGGAAAGTCTGTGGGCCATAGACATCGGCCATGACCGCATCCAGCAATCGCATGCGTTGCTGGATGCCGCCTTCAATATGGGCCCAGCTGCGGGCGTCAATGATGAGCGGGAACAAGTCCAGCGACCAGGGGCGCTGCGGTCCCTTTTCGTCGGCGTAGACGTTGTAGGTCACCCCGTTGTCCCGAATCTGGCGCTGCAGGCTGGCCGCGCGCTGGTCCAGGTCGGCAGGGGTTCTGGCTTCGGATTGAGAAAGAAATTCGGCCCAATCCCCCGTGGGATCAATACAAGCCGCTATTGAATTTGTAGCAGGCTGGCCGCGAAGTTCGTCAAAGTGTCCTTCAGTTGCCAGACAGTAGGGCACGCCAACGCCACTTTCCCGGCGGTCCGTCGCGGGGGAGTTTGCGTCTGTCACAGTTCAACGGAGCACTGGCGAGAGGTCATGCGGGCATGTTAACCCAGCGGCAAGTCCTCCAGCGTGGCGTAAGCGCCCTTGAGCCATGTCTTCACGCGCTGGCGTTCCAGCATGCCCAGAGCATCCGGCCCGCTGGTGGTGTGGATGGCCGACCAGAAGCTGGCGTTCTGCCGGTCAATCTTGCGCATGCTGGCCTCGTGCAATTGCGCCAGGCTGATGGTGTAACCGCCGAGTGCCATGGCTTTCTTGAGCGCATTGGAGTCTTCGAGCAGCGAGAAGTCGTTGCCACGGCCCAGGTTTTTCACCACGACGTAGTTGGGCCCCGCTCCGTAGGTGGCGACCAGACGGTCCAGCAGGTCGACCGAATCCTTGCCCGCGTCGGCGATATGCCAGAAGTTGACCGTCACCCCGATGCTGGCCATCAGCGATACCAGGTCGGAGTCCTTGATCCAGCGGGCTAGCGGGCCGGCGGTTTGTGCGGCCAGGTCCACGATGATGCTGGGCGCAGAGCCTTCGCTCTGATCGTCTTCGAACACGCCGGCAATATGGTCTAGCCCTTCGTAGGTGTCCACCACCACGGGGGCGGCGTAGTCGGCATAAAAGCGGGTGAACGAGGTGTGCGAACGGTCGGTGTCAAAGCCGGTGAACGCGCGGCCCTTGTCGATGAAGTACTGCGCCAGCAGGCGCGACACCACCGATTTGCCGACGCCGCCTTTTTCGCCGCCGATGAAATTGATAGAAGGCATGGGTTTCCTTGGTTCTGGGGTAACGGGGTGTTGGTAAGCAAGGAGCGTGCTAACCACCGCCGCTTGCTGGCCTTGTCGTATTTGCGCCAGCACTGGAATGGGTCTTCGTGCACTTCCAGGCCATATCTCCATGATCTGCGTCAGCAAGATGCTGAGCCGCCAAAAGATTACCGATGGCTTAGCCGCTGCCAAAGCAGCGGATTACAGCCTGCGCCGCTGGAGTGCACGGACACGGTTTGTAACCGACGGGAATTTGCCTGTACACACTTGATTGCTTGAACTCATCACCACAGTCTTGAACTTCAAGAAGCGCTTAATGCGACTCAAAAAATCTCATGCATAGCGCGCCTTAACGCCACAGGCGTACAATGAAGCTTTGTCGGTATGGCGGTGTGTAGATGATGCATCGATGTAGTGGGGGTCGTTGGTTCGATTCCAATTGCGCCTGCGAATCTTTTTTCGTTCGACTGCCCCTAGGGTAAACCTAGGTCATCCGCATCGGACCATTCCCTACAATGTGTTGCACTGCAATACACACTTGGTAACCGCTGGTTGCTGATCCCTGCCGCAATGCAAAGCAAATCCTCTAAAGACAGTAAAACGACTGAGCGGGTAATCAAGAAGTATCCGAACCGTCGCCTCTACGATACCGATACGTCAAGCTATATCACGTTGGCAGAGATCAAGCAGCTTGTCATGGACAGTGAGTCTTTTGTCGTGCGGGATGCCAAGACGGGTGAGGATTTGACGCGAAGCATCCTGCTGCAGATCATTCTGGAAGAGGAGGCGCATGGTTCACCCATGTTCACCGCGCCCGTGCTGGCGAACATCATCCGGTTTTATGGTCATGCAATGCAAGGCATGATGGGCGGCTATCTTGAAAAGAACATGCAGGCACTGATGGACTTGCAGGCACCCATGGTGCAAGGCGTGATGGGCAACAACATGTTCCAGCAAATGCAGGAACACATGCAGAAGCAGACGGACCAGTTTTTAGGCACTTTTGGCATCAAGCGCTAGGTGCGAACCCTTTGCCAGCATCGGTGCTGGAACAATCAACCATGAGTGAAGTCATTTCCCCCACCCCGAACTCTGTACCCAAGGTGGGTTTCGTGAGCCTGGGTTGCCCTAACGATAGTTAGTGTAAACCGGTTTAATTGAAAAAAGGCACTGTTAGGTGCGGGATTTATCAGCTGTGAGCGGCGGAAGACGGCAGTGACCGGAATGGTTGTTACGCCAGCTTGTACAGTCGACTGTTATTCGTTTTTGGACGAAAACAACGATATGCGAAATTGCGTACTACCTGAATCCCGGTGCACACAAGGACTTGGACATCTACTTCCCGTGCCGTATCAATCGAAACAATTCCGCCTGATACTGTGCATCATGCAGCGCATTGTGATCTCCTTTGAGCGTGGGACGCAAAGCCGCTGCAATTTGGCTGGATCGAGTCTGACTCCAACTGCTTCCAGTCGCACCCATGTACATCGATTTGATGTCGAGTGCAGCAAAACCGAAGGGATTCTCTCCCAAGTAGCGATGGAAATAGTAGTTGACGAAAGACCAGTCAAATGGCGCGTTGAATCCGACGAAAACGGGCGTAGCGTCAGTCCCTGCAATTCGCGCCACCCAGTCCCGGAATGCTTGCATCGCAATGGCAGGATCAAGACCGTCGCGCTCCAGTCTGTCCAGGGACAAGCCGGTCACCTCTAATGCCTTTGGATCGGCATTTCGTGTAGTCGGCTTCAGGTCGCACGTAAAAGTCTGGGTTGGGTTCGACACATCGCACGCGCCAATCGAGAGGAGGCTGTACTCACCCGGGATCGGACCTGCTGTCTCAACATCGACCGACAGGAAAACTTCGCGGTTATTGGTCATGGGATAAGTGGCTCCGTAGGAACAAGGGGAGGCCGGCTCTTGATCGCGTTCCAATGAGTCCGAAACTCGCGCCGCCGCTCTTCGGCACTGCCAGTCGTCTTCCAGTGATGGCCCGACAGTGAATAAATATCGAAGGGATGTTCCGTACCAGTTTTCGCGAGCAGCATGGTCGGCAACCCCCGACCTAGCGCATAACCCAGTTCCAGGAAGCAATTGGGGCGCAGCCCCGTGATATCGGCCAGAACGACGCGGCTACGATGCAGTTTTGTGAAAATCTCCTGATCAATCCGGGCGTAGTCATATGCTTGGTTGCCATCAACGACGGTCAGCTTGTATCCCAACTCACCCTCGATCACCGGTTGCACCACGGTATCGAAGAAATCCTGAACGTCGTTGTAGTCGGTGTGAGTTGGATTAAGCAACCGCACGACGAACGCCTTGGGCGGGATCAGTGCTTCCAACAAATCCAACAGGTCACGCACACCATCTGCTACAGCTTTTCGCGCAGGCATCTCGATGCGATTGAGCCAACTATGCGGAGACGTACTGCCTTCCGTCTGGAACAGACGTTGCGCGTTACTACCGGACAGCCCGTATTCGAACAACCGAAGTGCGCCCATGTTTGCTGGCGCGAGCTTCAAGTTCAACGGAATCACGGGCTTACCGGCATCGTGATAGAGGTTGGAAAGAAATAGCACGCCTTCACCACCACCGAGTGCAATGAGAACGTCGCCATGCCGAGCCTGCGCCTCCATCCGTTTGCTGTTCATGTTCCAGTGAGCGGCACTTTCGATCTGGACCAGCGCCGAGCCGCGCAGAGCGCCCCAGATTGAGGCGAACTGCTCGGGAACTTGATCTTCGTTCTTGTGGTGCTTGACAGCGATCACGAAGGGGTTTGGCGCATCGGCGGGACGCGCATGCAGGTTCTTGTGAATGGTGTCCCAAATAAGCCAGTCGAAGCAGATGGGCAAGCCGTCTGGTCGCGTTTTCTCCGCATCGACCGGAATAACGAAGCTAGCTCCTTTGCGAATCAAATCCTTGACCAGCGCTTCCACAACCTCGCGCGCACGAGTTACCTCTTCTGCTGTCGCCGTGGTGGCATCGGTAGCGATACTGCCAGTGATGTGGATACGGCGCCCAAACAACGATGATCGAGCCATTATTTGTCCTCCAGAATCGGAGATGGACGCAACGATGTTGCCGCGTCATGAAGGTGCTTGATGGTCAATGGATGGTTGGGAAACGCCTGCGCCATGGCCGCTGGATACAACCTGGTTCGAATGTCCGAGAAAGTCCAGCCTGGGCGTTTACTATGGGGGCCGGTGGCCACAACCAGTTCTTCGATCTGGCGATCGGTGAACGCAAGTCCGTCCAGGTCCATCTTTAACAACGCGCGCCGTTCATCGTCATTTGGGCGTTGGAACTCTTCCACGACTGCGGCCCGGCGCTGTAGGGCCGCATCCAACACGGATAGTCGATTTGTACAGAGGAACACGACCACCCTGCCTCCGAAACGCCTCAGGTCATCGACGCATTGGATCAACGTGTTGACTGCCACCTTGTCCTCATGGTGGCTGTGCTCCTGCGAGCGTGAAGCAGCCAGCGAGTCGCCCTCATCGATCACAAGGACGGCGCGGCGTGTCTTGCCGGCCGACTGCGTGACTTCATGAAAAGCCTGAGTTAACAAGGTGCCCATTTCACCGACCTTGCCACTGCCCCGCACGCGATTACTGAGTTTGAATAGTAGCGAGTCTTCGGTACGCGATTCTTTCGCCAGGCGATTGGCAATGCATTCGGCCGTCGCGGTCTTTCCAGTGCCGACATCCCCATGAAAAATCACCAGAGGGTACTGCTCGGCCACCAGGTCGCACAACGCGAGCTTCTGACGATGATGCGTCTTGCTCCATGTCGCGAGGTCACCGAGATTGAGTAGGAGACGTAACTGGTCGTGAATCTTCCGATAGCGTGCATCGAACCCCAACAGCGTTTTTTCACGAGAGGCCAGGGTGGTGTCAGGCAAAGGAATCTTGCCGTCGAAAATGTTCTGCTGGCTCATTGGCTGAAGTCCTTTCTCTGCATGCCATAGCCATTGCTGGCGTAGTCGCGGCTGCCACCAGACTTCAGGGTAGCGTGGCTTGTGTCGGCACTGCTCGGCACCCATCCGATACGCAGTTTGCCCCCCATCTTTTCTTTTGCGGCCGCATCGTACTCAGCGGTGTAAAACAGAACAATGCGCAGATCCGGATTGGGAAGCTTTGGCCACAGCACGCCACCAGGGCGGCTCATGGTGAAGTCGCCGGACACCGTGTTGACCTCGAAGCGCGTGGCCTTTTGCTCGATGCCGTTGCTCATCAATGTCAGGTCAACCATTCGCAGATAGCCATTCTTGGCAAGCACCTCGATGTCGTGGCCCCAATCCCGAGCCTTGTCTTCTGTCACCGCGCCCGTGCTACCTGCGATCATGACCAGATCGGCCGTCACGCGGCGCATCACGACTTCGACATCGGCAACGGAATAGGTTTCGGTCGCGCTATACGTTTGGTTCATGCTTCCTCCTTGACTTTGAACCGTGGGCCGAACAGCTCTTTCCACACCTCGATGTCGTCTTCGGTCGAAGCAAAGTTGGCGGTTTCCCATGCCTCTAAGGCCGCCGCGACGATTTCCTTACGTTCGTCGTCGGAAATCCGGCTGGCCACATTGTTGGTGTTGCAAACAGGGTCGAGGATCACGACCGGATCGGTAAACGTCGGCGAGACCTTGCCATTCTCAGGGAACGTGATGACTTCCTTGAGTTCGGATTGCGCGATGTAAAGCAGAAAGTCCCGGAATCGTTTCT
>JAGWUS010000058.1 GCA_028868305.1 Burkholderiales bacterium
CATCGCCGTCCTGCGGATTGCAGAAGCGCACCACCGGCTTCACGCCCTCGGGCACGGGCGGCAAGGTCTTGCCAGGCGCGGGGCGCCAGCGACCGTCATACAAGGCTTTTTCACCGCGGGCCTTTTTGGCTTCGCGCACCGCATCCAGTTCTTCGGGCGTGCTGTAGCAGTAGTAGGCCTTGCCTTCGGCCAACAGCTGATCGACCACCGCCTTGTAGCGGTCCAGCCGCTGCATCTGGTAGATCGGGCCTTCGTCGTACTCCAGTCCCAGCCAGCGCATGGACGCCAGAATCTGGTCGACCGAGTCCTGTGTGGAGCGGGCCACGTCAGTGTCTTCAATGCGCAGCACAAATTCACCACCAAAGTGGCGGGCATAGGCCCAGGAATACAGCGCTGTGCGGGCGGTGCCCAGGTGCAGGAAGCCGGTGGGCGATGGTGCAATACGGGTGCGAATTTTCTGTGTCATGCCAATGTGTCCAGGCCGCGCAATAGGTCGTTCTTGATGTCGTCGAGGTGTTCCAGGCCCACGCTCAAACGGATGAGTCCCTGGGTCACACCGGCTGCCTGGCGCTGCACTTCAGTGAGTCGGCCATGCGAGGTGCTGGCGGGATGGGCCACCAGCGTTTTGGTATCGCCCAGGTTGGTGGACAGCGACAACACCTGCATGGAGTCGAGCACGTGGAAGGCCCGCGCACGCGCGGCTTCGGGTGTATCGGCCTTGATAGCGACCGACAGCACGGCACCACCCAGGCCACTTTGCTGTGCCAGCGCCAGCGCGTGCTGGGGGTGGCTTTCCAGACCCGGGTAATACACGCGCTCGACCTGGGGGTTCGACTGCAGCCATTGCGCCAGCGCCAGCGCCTGTGCAGACTGGGCCTGCATGCGGATGTTCAGCGTCTCCATACCCTTGAGCACGACCCAGGCGTTGAAAGGCGCCAGCGTCATGCCACCACTCTTGAGCACGGGCAGGAATCTTTCGGTAATCAGTTGCTGGCTGGCACACAAAGCTCCGGCCATGACACGGCCCTGCCCATCCAGAAACTTGGTGCCGGAGTGCATGACGATGTCGGCACCAAAAACCATGGGCTTTTGCAGCGCTGGCGTGGCGAAGCAGTTGTCCACCGCCAGCAGGGCACCCGCTTTGTGGGCGATGTCGGCCAGCGCGGCGATGTCACACACTTCGGTCAGCGGATTGGTGGGGGTTTCAGCAAACAGCAACTTGGTGTTGGGGCGCACAGCCGCCTTCCACGCATCCACATCGGTCTGCGACACAAAGGTGGACTGCACACCAAACTTGGCCAGGTCCGAGCCGATGAGCTTGATGGTGGAACCAAACATGCTCTGCGAGCACACCACATGGTCGCCCGACTGCAGCAGGCCCATGCACATCATCAAAATGGCAGACATGCCCGACGCGGTGGAAATGGAGGCTTCAGCGCCTTCCATGCTGGCCAGGCGTTGTTCGAAACTGGTCACCGTGGGGTTGCCGTAGCGCCCGTAGGTGAAGCCCTCTTCGTCGCCTGCAAAGCGGGCTGCTGCCGATGCTGCGGTGGGCTGCACATAGCCGCTGGTCAGGTACAGGGCTTCGGAGTTTTCGCCGTACTGGCTGCGGTCCACCGCTGCGCGCACGGCCAGGGTGTCAGGGTGCAGGCCTGCAGGAAGGTGTTTGTCGCTCATGGCTTACTCGCTGTGATTGGGCAACGCCAGGCGCGAGGTGTCTTCCTGCGATTCGTCGCCGCCCACGCGGCTGGAGTTCAGACGGTCAATGTCTTCGCTGGTGATATCACCGGTCACGTACACGCCATCAAAACACGATGCATCAAAGCCCGCCAGCCTGGTGCTGAGCGAACCAATGGCTTTTTTCATGCCATCCACGTCCTGGTAAATCAGCGCGTCGCAACCGATGATTTCGCGGATCTGCTCCACGGTGCGGTTGTGCGCCACCAGCTCGCTGCTGGTGGGCATGTCGATACCGTACACATTGGGGTAGCGCACTGGCGGTGCAGCGCTGGCCATGTAGACCTTGCGGGCACCGGCGTCGCGGGCCATCTGCACGATCTCCTTGCTGGTGGTGCCACGCACGATTGAGTCGTCCACCAGCAGCACGTTGCGGCCCTTGAATTCGCTGGCGATCACGTTGAGCTTCTGGCGCACGCTCTTCTTGCGCACGGCCTGGCCGGGCATGATGAAGGTGCGACCCACATAGCGGTTCTTCACAAACCCTTCGCGGTACGGCAAACCCAGCAGCTGCGCCAGTTGCGCCGCGCTGGGGCGGCTGGATTCGGGAATCGGGATGACCACGTCAATTTCGTTGGGCGGCACGGTGGAGATCACGCGCTTGGCCAGTGACTCGCCCAGGTTCAGACGCGCCTGGTAGACCGAGATGCCATCCATGACCGAGTCTGGACGGGCCAGGTACACAAACTCGAAAATGCAGGGCTTCAGCGTGGGCGCATCGGCGCACTGTTTAGCATGCACATTGCCCTGCAGGTCGATAAAGATGGCCTCGCCCGGATTGATGTTGCGATCAAACTGGTGGGCGGTGCCTTCGAGCGTCACCGATTCGCTGGCCACCATAACGGTACCATCGGCACTCTTGCCCATGCACAGGGGACGGATGCCGTAAGGATCACGGAATGCCAGCACGCCATGGCCCGCAATCAGCGCAATCACGGCGTACGAACCCCTGACGCGGCGGTGCACATTGGCCACCGCAGCAAACAGGTCCTGCGGTGTCAGGGGCAGGCCACGGGTGGTGATTTCAATCTCGTGTGCCAGCACGTTGAGGAGCACCTCAGAGTCGCTCTCGGTGTTGATGTGGCGGTGGTCGGTACTGAACAGTTCGCCTTTGAGGGCGTGTGCGTTGGTCAGGTTTCCGTTGTGCACCAGCACGATGCCAAACGGCGCGTTCACATAAAAAGGCTGCGCTTCTTCTTCACTGAACGCATTGCCCGCTGTGGGATAGCGCACCTGGCCCAGGCCACAATTGCCCAGCAGCGAGCGCATGTTGCGGGTGCGGAACACATCCTTCACCATGCCCTTGGCCTTATGCATGAAGAACTTGCGTTCCTGCTGGGTCACGATACCCGCTGCATCCTGACCACGATGCTGCAACAGCAGCAACGCGTCATAAATGAGTTGATTGACCGGTGCGTTGCTGACAACGCCGACTATTCCGCACATAAATGTTTACTCACGTAGGTAGATATTTTCCAAATTCCTGCGGCAGCACCGGTTTGAGCCCGCTCAGTGCCACGCTGGCAATGTGGGCACCCATAGATTCCTGCCACATCGGGGTTGACTTCATGGGGGTCATGCCCACCACCACCGTTAGCGCCAACAAAACAATGATGCCGCGCACCACGCCAAAGGCCGCGCCCAGCATGCGGTCTGCGGGCCGCAGCCCCACCGCTGCGATCAATTTTTTAGTGAGGAATGCAATCAGCCCGCCGAGAAAGATGGCGGCAATGAACACCAGCACAAAACCTGCGGCATAACGAATGGGTTCTGACGCCCCGGCAATCGGAAGCCACTGGGCCACCATGGGCGCAAACCACTGCGCCAGCACAAAGGCCGCAATCCAGCTCAGCACCGACACCACTTCAAACACCAGACCACGCCAGGCCCCAACCACCATAGAAATGGCCAGAACACCCAGAAAAATCCAGTCCAGCACAGGCATGGTCATGACCGGTTCTACAGTTCCAGAATGGCTGCGGGAAGGTCCAGCTTCTTGATCTTGTCGGCCACCTTGTCCACCTCGGCCTTGGACTCGTACGGGCCCACGCGCACCCGGATGCGTTTGCCATCCGGCGTCTGCACCACCTGGGTGTAGGTCTTGAGTCCGGCTTTTTCGAGTTTCTGCCGGGCCTCACGGGCCTTGAGCACTTCCGCAAAAGCACCCACCTGGACAATGAAACGCGCGGTGGATGCTGGCGCCTTGGCGGTCTCGGCCGGCTTTTCTGCAGGTTTGACAGCGGGTGCTGGAGCGGGCTTCACCTCGGTCTTGGCTTCCGCTTTGGGCTCTGGCTTCGGTGCCGCTTTGGCTTCTGCCTTGGGTTCGGGTTTTGCTTCGGGTTTGGGCTCCGGCTTGCTCTCTGTCTTGGCAACTGGTGCAGCGACCGCCGCTGAAGCCGGTGTGGTGGTGACCGCACCCTGTGCCACAGGCGCAGGCGGCTGGGCCGTCGCATTCAGCGGCTTGACCTTGGCCTTGTCGGGAATTTCGATCGGAATATCTACCGCAATCGGGCGCGGCTGGTTGTCAAACAGCAGCGGAAACCCCACCACGCCGATCAGCACCAGAATGGCAGCACCAATCAGGCGGTGACGGGCGCGTTTGCGCAGGGCCTCAACGCTTTCGGGGGCCGGGGCGGGGGCGGGATGCTCGTCGCCACCTTTGCGAAACTTGAAAAAGGCCATGGATGCGGTGACTTAAGGGTTCAGATGTTTGGCTTGTAGCCGGGGTACTCCGTGCGTCAGCACGCCACCCACGGTGTAGAAGGACCCAAAGACAACGATTCTATCAGTGGGGTCTGCTGCAGCGATGGCCGCCTGCAGCGCCGCCATGGGGTCGGCGTGGGCGGTGGCCTGCGCGTCCTTACGGGTGTTCTGCGCCGCCCATTGGGATGCTAATGCGCTACCTGTGGCAGCACGAGGTGTGGGCAGGTCGGTGAAGTACCAGCGGTCGATCAACGGCCCCACTTTGGCAAACATGGGTGCCAGATCCTTGTCCGCCATGGCGCCAAACACCGCATGGGTGGTGGGAAAGTAGCCCATGGCATCCAGATTGGCAGCCAGCGCCGCCACAGAATGGGGGTTGTGCGCCACATCCAGCACCAGCGTAGGCTGGCCCGGGATGATCTGAAAGCGGCCGGGCAGTTCGACAAACGCCAGCCCATTGCGCACGGCCTGGGCATTGACCGGCAGTTTTTCGCGCAAAGCTGCCAGCGCCGCCAGCACACCCGCTGCGTTGACCAGCTGGTTGGCACCCCGCAGTGCCGGGTAAGCCAGACCGCTATAACGCCTGCCACGCCCGGCCCAGCCCCATTGCTGCTTGTCGCCGGACACATTGAAATCCTTGCCCACCTGCCAGAGGTCAGCACCCACTTCGAGCGCGCGGTCCAGCACGCTCTGGGGCGGCACCGGGTCGCTTACCACCACTGGGCGGCCAGTGCGCATGATGCCGGCCTTCTCAAAACCAATGGCTTCGCGGTCGTTGCCCAGCAGTTCCGTGTGGTCGAGGTCGATGCTGGTGATGATGGCACAGTCGGTGTCGATGATGTTGACCGCATCGAGCCGCCCACCCAGACCCACTTCCAGAATGACGACATCCAGCCCCTCGCGCGACAGGGCCAGCAGAATCGCCAGGGTGGTGAATTCGAAGTAGGTCAGCTGGATTTCAGAGCCATTCTGGCCTCTGGCCCTTTCCACATCTGCACAAGCAGCTACAAATTTGCTAGCGTCTGCGGCCACGCCGAGCAGGCGCATGCGTTCCTCGAAGTGCACCAGATGGGGCGAGGTGTAGACGCCAGTCCTGTAGCCGGCCTGGCCCAGAATGGATTCCAGCATGGCGCAGGTAGAACCCTTGCCGTTGGTACCGGCCACGGTGATGACGGTGCAGGTGAAGTGCAGGCTCAGGCGCTGCGCGACGCTGCGCACGCGGTCCAGACCCAGTTCGATACCGTTGATGCCCTTGGGGTGCAGGCGCTCGCAGTGGGCGAGCCAGTCTTGTAGCGATGTGGGTGTTTCCATGAGAAGTGCATTGTCGCAGGGCTGCGGTGGCCTCTTCGCTTCAAGACCGGGCGCGCTGGACGTTCTGCTCCGTGTCCCCCGGCCGCTTTGCGGCCTCCTCCTTTACCTGCGCAGAACGCCCATCCCACCCAGTCCTACGTAGCTTGGTCGGCAATCCATAAAAACGCAGCGCCGCAGCTGCGAGATGGGGGTGTACGTCGCAGTGAGGTAAAGGAGGAGCCCGCAGGGCGGGGGACACGAACGGAGGCGTGCACCCCCGTCTTGCTGCGAACTCAGCGCCTAAGGTTGGACAGCAAACGAACTCTACTTGTCAGTTCGCCCGCAGCTTGGAGGGAGGCCGCTTCTTCTTGCCCGCCATGACCATGTGCCAGGCCTGCTTGGCAAACACCCACAGACCCGACTCTTTGGGTTTGGGTGGTTCGCCGCGTGCAATGCGCTTGAGCTGCCCGGTGTACCAGCTGATCTCCAACAGCCCCAGCTTGTCGATCGCCTTGATGCCGGTGGTGATCGGCTTGACCGTATGCACCGTAGCTTTGCCGGCCAGCAGCTTCTTGGGCGCATCGGGTTCGATGGCTAACATGCGCGCCAGGCCAACCATGTCCACCGCACCCGATTCAATAGCCTGCGCCATACCCGCGGCGGTACGGAATCCACCCGTAACCACCAGCGGCGTGGTCACCGCAGCCCGCGCCTTCTCGGCAAACTCCAGAAAATAAGCCTCGCGCAGGCGGGTGCTTTCCTTCGCCGGAGTTTTCCCGACCTTCACCCCAGTCATGGCCGGGGCTTCGTAAGTACCGCCAGAAATCTCGATCAGGTCGATGCCTGCATCCGCCAGGGCACGGATCGTGTCCAGCGACTCTTCCTCGGTGAAGCCGCCGCGCTGAAAGTCCGCCGAGTTGAGCTTGATGCCGATGGGAAACTTGGCCCCTACCGCCTTGCGCATGGCCCAGTAGACCTCCAGCACAAATCGGCGGCGCTTTTCTGGCGTGCCACCCCAGTCGTCGGCGCGAACATTGTGGTGGGGCGAGAGGAACTGGCTCACCAGGTAGCCGTGGGCGCCGTGGATCTGCACACCCGAGAATCCCGCTTTCTTGACAATGCCCGCTGCTGTGGCAAAGCGCGCCACCAATGCATGCACTTCAGCATCCGTCAACTCACGCGGGGTGGCAAAGAAGGCCTTCATGTCGTCCCGAAAGGGCACGGCTGAGGGCGCCACCGTTTCGCGGTTCAGGCCCTTGGGCGCCTGCTTGCCCGGGTGGTTGAGCTGCACCCAGCACTGGGCGCCTTTGGCAGTACCGGCCTTCGCCCAGGCTTTCAATGCGGCCAGATGGGTATCGTCTTCAATCACCACGTTACCGGGCTCACCCCGGGCTTTCAGGTCAATCATCACGTTGCCGGTCACACACAGACCAACGCCGCCCTCAGCCCAGGCTTTGTACAGGTGATTAAGTTCCGGGGTTGGTACCCCGTCTCGCGTGGCCAGCGCTTCGGACATGGCGGATTTGACGATCCGGTTCCTGATCACCACCCCATTGGGCAGGGTCAGGGGATGGGAGAGTATTGCGTGGGGAGTCATGGGTTGAATTGAACCACAAGGCCTAAAATCCGGCACATGATTACCCTGTATGGCATTCCCAACTGCGACACCGTCAAAAAGGCACGTACCTGGCTGACCGACCGTGGCGTGGACTTTCAGTTTCACGACTTCAAGAAGCAGGGCGTGCCACAGCCGCAGATCGATACCTGGCTGGCTGCCGCGGGCTGGGAAACGCTGATCAACCGCAAGGGCACCGCCTGGCGTGGCCTGGATGAAGCGACCAAAGCAACCGTGGTGGACGCCGTCAGCGCCCGGGCCGTTGCCCTCGTCAGCCCCAGCGTGATCAAGCGTCCGGTAGTGGAATGGGCCGATGGGAGCATCACCGTCGGTTTTACCCCCGAGCGCTTCGCACAGCGTCTGCCCTAAAATCAGCAGATACGCTCGCAGCCGCAATCTGGCTGGCGCGGCTCCATTTTTTCTTCAAGCAAACGACTGCACACCATGACCACCACCCAAATCGACGGCGTTTCCGTCACCACCGCAGCCAATGTGTACTTTGACGGCAAGTGCGTCAGCCACAGCATCACCTTCCCCGACGGCACCAAAAAGTCTGTGGGCGTGATCCTGCCCGCCACCCTGACCTTCAACACCGGCGCACCTGAAATCATGGAATGCGTGGCCGGCAGTTGCGACTACAAACTGGCCGGTACCGACACCTGGATCACCAGCGGCGTGGGCCAGAAATTCTCTGTGCCGGGCAACGCCAAGTTTGATATCCGCGTTTCTGAGGGCCATGCCGCCTACCACTACATCTGCCACTTCGGCTGATTTGCTGCAGAAGCCGACCTTCGTTCGCTACACTTTTAATAGCTGCTTGTGCAAATTCCGCGCGGGCTAGAGGCCAATTTCATGTCAAATACCATCCTGCAAAAAATCCCCGTCGGCCAGAAGGTCGGTATCGCATTCTCCGGCGGCCTGGACACCAGCGCGGCCCTCTTGTGGATGAAAAAGAAGGGCGCCCTGCCCTACGCCTACACCGCCAACCTCGGGCAGCCCGACGAGGCCGACTACGACGAGATTCCGCGCAAGGCCATGGAATACGGCGCCGAGAAAGCCCGTCTGGTCGACTGCCGCCACCAGTTGGCCGCCGAAGGCATTGCCGCGCTGCAGGCGGGTGCCTTCCACATCACCACCGCCGGCCAAACCTACTTCAACACCACGCCGCTGGGACGGGCCGTCACCGGCACCATGCTGGTGAGCGCGATGAAGCAGGACGACGTCAACATCTGGGGCGATGGCTCGACCTTCAAGGGTAATGACATTGAGCGCTTCTACCGCTATGGTCTGCTCACCAACCCCTCCCTCAAAATTTACAAGCCCTGGCTGGACCAGCAATTCATTGACGAACTCGGTGGCCGATCCGAGATGTCCGCCTTCATGACCGCCAACGGCTTTGGCTACAAGATGAGCGCCGAGAAGGCCTACTCCACCGACAGCAACATGCTGGGCGCCACCCACGAAGCCAAGGACCTGGAGTTTCTGAACAGCGGCATCAAGATCGTGAACCCCATCATGGGCGTGCCGTTCTGGAAAGACGACTGTGTCGTCAAGGCCGAAGAGGTGTCGGTGCGCTTTGAAGAAGGCCGCCCCGTCGCACTGAACGGCGTGGAATACCCCGACCTGGTGACGCTGATCCTGGAAGCCAACCGCATTGGTGGCCGCCACGGCCTGGGCATGAGCGATCAGATCGAGAACCGCATCATCGAAGCCAAGAGCCGTGGCATCTACGAAGCCCCCGGCCTCGCGCTGCTATTCATCGCCTACGAGCGCCTGGTCACCGGCATCCACAACGAAGACACCATCGAGCAATACCGTGACAACGGCCGCAAGCTCGGCCGCCTGCTGTACCAAGGCCGCTGGTTCGACAGCCAGGCCATCATGCTGCGCGAAACCGCCCAGCGCTGGGTGGCCAAGGCCGTCACCGGCACCGTGACCCTGGAACTGCGCCGCGGCAACGACTACTCGCTGCTCAACACCGAGTCGCCCAACCTGACCTACGCTCCCGAGCGCCTGAGCATGGAGAAGGTAGAAGACGCGCCGTTCAGCCCACTGGACCGCATCGGCCAGCTGACCATGCGCAACCTCGACATCACCGACACCCGCGCCAAGCTGGGCGTGTATGCACAGGCGGGCCTGCTATCGCTGGGCACGGACGGCGACTTTTTGAAGCTGGGGAAGTAAACCCGCAAACTTTCTTACAGTTACTCAAAAGGGTCGGCACTACCGGCCCTTTTTTATTTCGTCGCTCTTTCGGCAACGGTCAGGAAATTTTTTACAAACGGAACAGGGTAAACCCTTGTGCGGTCTTTCGTATAGTTGCAGGGTGGCACCCTCTGGGTTTGCCTTCCTACTTTTGAAAGAACTGGACGTGGACTGCATCCTCGAAACCCGCAAACTGACGAAAGAATTCAAGGGCTTTGTTGCCGTCGACAGGGTGGATCTGCGCGTGAAGCGTGGAAGCATCCATGCGCTGATCGGCCCCAATGGCGCGGGCAAAACCACCTGCTTCAATCTGCTCACCAAGTTCCTGAATCCGACCTCCGGCAGCATCCTGTTCGATGGAACAGACATCACCCAACAGGCGCCGGCAGAGATTGCACGGCTGGGCGTTATCCGGTCATTCCAGATCTCAGCCGTATTTCCCCATCTCACCGTGCTGGAAAACGTGCGCGTCGCGTTGCAGCGCAAACTCAAAACGTCGTTCCAGTTCTGGAAGTCGGAGCGCTCTCTGGAAACACTGAACGCTCGGGCTATGGAATTGCTGGGCGCGGTGGACTTGGAGCAATTTGCAGACCTGACGGCGGTGGAATTGAGCTACGGCCGAAAGCGCGCACTGGAAATTGCCACCACACTGGCCATGGACCCGAAGCTCATGCTGCTGGACGAACCCACCCAGGGCATGGGGCTCGAGGACGTGGATCGCATCCGGCAGCTGATCAAAAAAGTGGCCGCCAGCCGAACAGTGTTAATGGTGGAACACAACATGAGTGTGGTGTCCAGCATTGCCGACACCATTACCGTGCTGCAGCGGGGCGCCACACTGGCCGAAGGGCCCTACACCGAGGTATCCCGGAATCCGGCGGTGATCGAGGCTTACATGGGCAGTGCCAGTGCCGAACTCAAGGGAGCCCATTAACATGGCCGCCTTTCTTGAAGTCAAGGATCTGCACGGCTGGTACGGCGAGTCGCATGTCTTGCATGGTGTGAATTTCCAAGTGAACGAAGGTGAAGTGCTGACCATCCTGGGACGCAACGGCGCCGGACGGACCAGCACCATGCGGGCCATCATGGGTTTGATCGGCAGCCGCAAGGGTTCTATCAAGGTCCATGGCAAAGAAACCATTGCCCTGCCCACCCACCATATCGCGCGCCTGGGCCTGGGTTACTGCCCCGAGGAGCGCGGCATATTTTCCAGCCTGTCGGCTGAAGAAAACCTGATGTTGCCGCCCACGTTGGCGCAAGGCGGCATGAGCGTGGAACAGATTTACGCCATGTTTCCCAACTTGCGCGAGCGTGCACACAGCCAGGGCACCCGTCTGTCCGGTGGCGAGCAGCAAATGCTGGCCGTAGCGCGCATTCTGCGCACGGGTGCCAAACTGCTGCTACTGGATGAAATTTCCGAAGGCCTGGCCCCGGTCATCGTTCAAAAGCTGGCCGCCATGGTGCTGAACCTGCGCCAGCGGGGCTACACCATCGTCATGGTGGAGCAGAACTTTGTGTTCGCTGCGCCCCTGGCCGATCGCTTTCTGGTCATGGAGCATGGTGAAGTTATCCAGGAGTTTACCCAAGCCGAGTTGCCCTCACGCATGGACAAGCTGCACGAATACCTCGGCGTGTAACCGTTTTGCTTTTTTTCAACAGGAGACTTTTATGAAACTCAAGAAACTTTTTGCAGCTCTCAGCATGGCTGGACTGGGTATGTTTGGTGCCAGCGCGCAGGCGCAGATCTCCGGTGACGTGATCCGCATCGGTTTCATTACCGACCTGTCAGGCATCTATGCCGACATCGACGGCCCTGCCGGGGCAGACGCCATCCGCATGGCCATTGCCGACATGGGCGGTGCCATCAACGGCAAAAAAATTGAACTGCTGGTGGCTGACCACCAGAACAAACCTGATGTCGCAGCGGCCAAGGCACGCGAGTGGTTTGACACGCAGGGCATGGACATGCTGATCGGTGGCACCAACTCCGGCACAGGCCTGGCCATGGCCAAAATTGCCCAGGAAAAGAAAAAGCCTTTCATCTCGGTGGGCGCAGCCACTTCGGCACTGACCAACGAGCAGTGCTCGCCCTACACGGTGCACTATGCCTATGACACCACCGCCCTGGCCAAAGGCACCGGCAATGCGGTGGTGAAGTCCGGTGGCAAAAGCTGGTACTTTCTGACTGCCGACTACGCCTTTGGCTCGCAACTGCAGAACGACACCGCCGCCGTGGTCAAGGCAGCCGGCGGCACAGTGGTCGGTTCGGTGCGCCACCCCTTGTCGGCCAGCGATTTCTCGTCCTTCCTGCTGCAGGCCCAGTCCAGCAAGGCCCAGATTCTGGGTCTGGCCAATGCGGGGGGTGACACCATCAACTCCATCAAGGCCGCCAATGAGTTCGGCATCACAAAAACCATGAAAATGGCCGGCCTGTTGATGTTCATCAATGACATTCATTCCCTGGGCCTCAAAGCCACACAGGGCATGTACCTCACCGATAGCTGGTACTGGAACCGCGATCCTGAAGCCCGCGCCTGGAGCCGCAAGTTTTTTGAGAAAGAGAAACGCATGCCGTCTTCTATCCAGGCTGGTGACTATTCGGCTGCCACAACCTACCTGAACGCCGTCAAAGCCGCCGGTACCGACGATGCCGACAAGGTTCTGAGGCAAATGAAGAAGACCAAGATCAATGACATTTTTGCCAAGGGCGGCTTCATCCGGGACGATGGACGGATGGTGCACGATATGTACCTGATGCAGGTCAAAACGCCTGCGGAGTCCACAGAGCCTTGGGACTACTACAAGGTTGCCGAAGTATTCAAGGGCGAAGCCGCCTGGACCACCAAGGCTGAGTCCAAGTGCGCGCTCTGGAAATAAACGCCAGGTAGTGCATGCCACCACGGTGCAATCCGTGGTGGTCAATGCGAACGGTTGAAAAACTCACCAGACAGATTCCCATGGAAATTTTTGGTATCCCCATTCAGGCGTTTCTGGGCCAGCTCTTGCTGGGTCTGGTGAACGGCTCTTTTTACGCCATGCTGAGCCTCGGACTGGCAGTGATTTTCGGTCTGCTGGGAATTGTGAATTTTGCACATGGCGCGCTCTACATGATGGGCGCCTACGTGGCATTTGTATCGGCGGACAGCTGGGGCTTGAGCTACTGGGCCGCACTGATACTAGCGCCATTGCTGGTCGGCATCGTGGGTGTGGTGATCGAGCGCACGCTGCTCAAGCACCTGTATAACATTGATCCAATTTACGGGCTGTTGCTCACTTTTGGCCTGGCATTGATTGCCGAGGGCATGTTCCGCGAGAAATTCGGTGTATCCGGCCAGTCGTATTCCGTTCCAGAGTTGCTGCAGGGCGCCACGGATGTGGGCTTTATGGTGCTGCCGAACTACCGTGCATGGGTGATCGTGGCGTCACTCACAGTGTGCCTTGGAACCTGGTTTGTCATAGAACGCACACGTCTGGGCGCCTATTTGCGCGCCGGCACCGAGAACCCGCGGCTTGTGCAAGCATTCGGGATCAATGTTCCCATGATGGTCATGCTCACCTACGGTGCGGGTTGCGGCCTCGCAGCCTTGGCCGGCGTACTGGCTGCGCCGGTGATTCAAATCAACCCCCTGATGGGAAGCAACCTGATCATTGTGGTGTTTGCCGTGGTGGTGATTGGCGGTATGGGTTCCATACTGGGCTCTATCTTGACAGGTGTGGCTTTAGGTCTGGTAGAAGGTTTGACCAAAGTGTTCTACCCGGAGGCCTCCAGCATCGTGGTGTTCGTGATCATGGCGATCGTATTGATGATTCGTCCCGCGGGACTGTTCGGGAAGGAAGCGTAATGCGCACCGAAAGACTGGCGCATCTGGCGCTGTGGGTTGGACTTGCACTGCTGGTGATGGCGCCCTTCATCGGCCTGTACCCCATTTTCATGATGAAGGCACTGTGCTATGCGATCTTTGCCATGGCATTCAATCTGCTCATGGGCTTTACCGGTCTGCTGTCCTTCGGACACGCGGCCTACTTCGGTGCAGCAGCCTACGCCACTGGCTGGCTGATTCGGTCGGCTGGTCTTTCGCCAGAGTTGGGAGTGATCGCCGGGACTGGGGTTGCCGCCTTATTGGGCCTGGGCATTGGCATGATTGCCATTCGTCGCCAGGGTATCTACTTCGCCATGGTGACATTGGCCATGGCACAGATGGTGTATTTCGTGTTTTTACAAGCCCCCTTCACTGGAGGTGAAGACGGCCTGCAGGGTGTTCCTCGTGGCAATCTGTTCGGACTGATTTCACTGCAAAACGATCTGGTGCTGTACTTTGTGGTGCTGGCTGTGTTTGTAGGGGTCTTTCTTTTCGTGATCCGGGTAGTGCACTCACCTTACGGACAGGTGCTCAAAGCCATTCGCGAAAATGAGCCGCGTGCTATTTCACTGGGCTATGACGTGGACCGCTACAAGCTGCTGGCCTTTGTGCTGTCTACGGCATTGGCGGGTCTGGCGGGCTCCATGAAAACGCTGGTGCTGGGTTTCGTGGCCTTGAACGACGCCCACTGGTCGCTGTCCGGCGAAGTGATCCTGATGACGTTGTTAGGTGGCCTGACCACCTTTGCTGGCCCGGTGCTGGGGGCATTCACCATCATTGGCCTGCAGAATTTCCTGGCCGATCAGGTGGGCTCATGGATCAACGTCATCATCGGCGTGATATTTGTCGTGTGCGTGGTCGCCTTCCGCCGCGGCTTTGTAGGTGAACTCAAAGTCTGGCAATTCAAGCGCAGCAAAGTCTGAGAGTATCCGCCTTGCCAGAGTGGCAAGGTCAGTTTCTTCGGCGGTTGGAGTCGCTCACCCTAAAACACGCCGGTCACCAGTGCTGTAATGCAATTGTGTACCACGGCGAACGGCTCAACAGCATCACGCATCTGGCCGGCGCGGTGATGGCCGTGTCCGGTCTGTCCATCCTGCTGACCAACGCTGTCCTTCAGCGCGATGTCGTCAAGGTGGTGAGCTTTGGCATCTATGGACTCACTGTACGCCATGGGTGGAAGCCTATGCCACCTCATCTGCTTCTTGCTGCACGTAGCCTGAGTACTTCAGCCCGGCGCCAGCCACTGGCGCAGCGCATCCGGCATGGGTTGCGATTTCTGGTTTGCGATATCAATCCACACCATGGTGGCACCACCATTGGCATACACCGTATGACCCCCGTCGGTGCGAAGCAGTTCGTGGTACAGGTCGAACGATGAACGGCCAATGGCGCCCACGTAGCACTTGACCAGCACGTCACCCGGATACTCCAGTTGCCGGATGAAGTTGCAGAACACGTTCGCAATGACAAAGCCCACACCCTTGGGGCGGATAGGAAAACCGCTCTCACCCATCATCTGGATGCGTGCCGTTTCCATGTAGCGCAGGTAGAGCGTGTTGTTGACATGTCCCATCGCATCCATGTCGCCCCAGCGGATGGGCACGACCATGCTGTACATGAGTGTCTTTTGTTCGGGAATTTCCAGTTTCATGGAGCCGATGTTACTGGGCCAACCATCCGTCGAGCAAAGCCGCGAGTTCAGCCGGGCAATCCGCCGTAAGCCAGTGCCCGCTGGACAGGCCGACCGCCTTGCTGCCAGGTGCTGTGTTGAGACGCTCCAGCCATCGCCCGGAATGGAACATGAACAGTTTGCATTTGCCGTAAACGAACAACATGGGGCAATGGGGCGTGAAGCGCATGACGCCGCGCAAACCTCCCCCGACGCCGAGCCAGGCCATGGCGTAGGGGAAATTCATGAACCAGCGAATACTTTCAGGTGGCGCCGGGCAGCGCATGGCACGCGCCATGAAGCGGGTCATGGCATCGCCCACAGCGCCACTCACATAGCGCCCCACCCCCCAAGCAGTGGCCAGCCACAGCTGGTAAAACGCGATCATCAGCTTGTGCACGAGCGACAGGGAGCGCAGGAAGTCCGGGGAGGTGGCATCACCAATGTCCAGGCCCACAATGCGGTTTACCCGGTCGGGATGTCGCGCGGCGAGTTCATAACCGAATAGACAGCCCCAGTCATGCAGCACCAGCGTCACAGGTTGATCCGGGCTGGCCTCGTCAACAATGGCCAACAGCAACGCAGTGATGTCAGCAAGCGTGCGCGCGTTGCCCTGACGGGGCCCCTCAAAGCCTGGCAGGGTAAAGCGCACACAACGGTATTGGCCCTGCAAGGCCAGCACGGTGCTATCCCACAGACGGTAGGTGTCGGGCCAGCCATGAATCATCACCAGGGTCTGGGCGCCTTGCCCCTCTACATACACGTCGGCGCCCAGCACGGAAAATGCCGGAGCGTTCATATGCGATTCCGGTTGCGAATACCCAGCAAACCATGGGACACCTGACCGCACCCCAGATAGTCCCCAGCGATGGGCTGGAGTGCTGCGGGCTGTATGCCCAGCGCCTGCAAGCCGGGCAACTTGCCCGTGGCCACGTTGTCGACCTTCATCGAATTCAGATTGTCGCGACTCATCAGAGGTGCGCCGGGTGCCAGTTCCATCATGCGAGCCTGCAAACGCCCCAACCAATCAGGGATCGCCAACACTGGGCGGCCCAGCCCCTCATTCACACCACCAAGGCGCGCAGCTAACTGCACCATTTGCCTGAGCGTGTAAATCTCCGGGCCACAGGCCTCCACAATCTGTGGAAAAACCGCATGACGTCCCACCTGCAGGCTCCGAACTACTGCATTTGCCACATCCTCCACCCACACTGGCTGAAACCGCGCAGTTGCACCCGCCAGCGGCATAAATGGAAGCACGGCCTGCAATTTGGCAAACAGGTTGAGGAACTTGTCGTCTGCACCAAAGATGACACTGGGGCGCAGACTGGTCACTTGCGGCCTATCAGCAGGATCGGCCGGATGCAACAAAACGGCTTCCCCCCGGCCTTTGCTGCGCAGGTATTCCGAAGGCGCAGAACCCGGACGCTCACCATTCACGCCCAGGGCGCTGATATGCACCAGCCGATGCACGGCCGCCGTACGGCATGCACGAAGCATTTTCTGAACAAGGATGACATGGGTCTTGTCAAAGGCAGTTGCATCCCCATGGAGAATGGCCACCAGGTTCACCACCGCATCGTGCCCGGCCATCGCCCGGGCAAGAGCCATCTCATTGTGCACATCCAGTTCAAACACCGTTAGCCCGGGAAGGTGCTGCACCCGCCGTGCGTTGACCGTGCGCCGGGTAGGCACCGTGACATGCCATCCGGCACGCACCAGTTTTTCACACACGTGGCCACCGACAAAACCGGTACCGCCGAGAACAAGAACTTTTTTCATGTGCCCACTGTAGCGAGTCGGAAGAGACAGTGTCTTGCCTACTGGCAATACGCAATTGGTTGCGGTAGCTCGTCGTCAAGATACAGCTCATACTCGTCCCATTCGTCTTTGCCAAAGTTCTCGTCGCACTGCGCAGCGATGTCATCAAACGAGGTGAACTCCACGCAGAACATCACGGTGTTGAAGACCTGGCGATACAGGCGTCCGCCTTCGTCCTCCAGTTCGCCGTCCTCGTCATAAATATGCTTGCAGCAGTGCACCCATACATAGGTGCCTTCCAGTTCATCCTCGGCTTCCAGAACCCGCAGTGCATCCATTTCGGCGTCGGGGGCAGGCCAGGACTTGACCATACGGAAGGTCTCGCCATACCGCGGATGCGCTGGGTCGAGTTCCAGGTCGATAGTTTGCCAGTCCGCTGAGATCTGGTCGGCCACGTTGCGCAACTCTTCGGGCGTGATGTCGCCCTCCCAGTGCACATCGGTGATGTGCTGTGAGTTGCCGTATTCGCCATCCCACAGGCTGGCTTTGTGTTTCATGGTATCTGGGCGCATGGGGGGTCTCCGTAGTTGCTGCTACAACTCTACCCCATCACCCCATAGGGGGCGCTAAACGACGACGGGCTCGGGTTCCAGCAGGATGCCAAAGCGTTCGTACACGCTGGTCTGGATGGCCTTGGCCAGCGTCATCACCTCGCCGCCGGTAGCGCCATTGCCGTCGGAACCCGCCCCCCGATTCACCAGCACCAGCGCCTGCTTCTCGTACACACCCGCCTGTCCAACGGTTTTGCCCTTCCAGCCACAGGCGTCAATCAGCCAGCCCGCGGCCAGTTTCACCGAGCCATCGTCCATGCGGTAGTGCACGACCTTGGGGTCGCGGGCAATGATGTCGGCGCATTGCTCTTGCGTGACCGTGGGGTTCTTGAAAAAACTGCCGGCATTGCCAATCACTTCCGGATCGGGCAACTTGGCGCGACGGATGGCGCACACCCAGTCGAACAATTGCCGGGCGGTGGGCTGCCGGCATTGGTGCTCCGCCATTTTTTTGTCGATATCGGCATAGCCCAGCACGGTTTTCCAGATCTTGGGCACCGCAAAGCGGACCCGCACGATCACGGCGCGGTCCTTGAGTCCCATGGACTGCAATCCGCAATGCTTGAACACCGAGTCCCGGTAACCAAAGGCGCACTGGGCGGCGTTCAGGGTAAAGGTTTGGCCGGTGTGCAGGTCGATGGCGTCCAGCGCATCAAAGCGGTCTTGCAGTTCCACGCCATAGGCACCAATGTTCTGCACCGGAGCAGCGCCCACGGTACCGGGAATCATCGCCATGTTTTCCAGGCCCGGGTAGCCGTTGTCCAGC
Organism: Burkholderiales bacterium; assembly: GCA_028868305.1. Lineage (GTDB taxonomy): Bacteria > Pseudomonadota > Gammaproteobacteria > Burkholderiales > Burkholderiaceae_C > Allorhodoferax. The sequence continues at coordinate 18,218 of JAGWUS010000058.1, forward strand.
GTCCAGGTCACGAAATCATGCCAACTTTCACCGGCGCCGGCTTCGAGAATCCAGTCCCTGGCAGTTTCCGAAACCAGGCGCATGCCCTTGATTTCCATCTTCAGAACCACAGGTTTCACATCACCGGTCAGCACAATATTGCTGCCACCGCCCAGCACAAACTTCGGTGCAGGCCCCAGTTCAGGGTCCGCCAGCACTGCCCCGATATCTGCTGGTTCCTTGATTCGTACCAAAGTATGCGCTTTGGCGACAATGTGGAAGGTGTTGAGGGCTTGAAGCGGGACGTTTTTCTCGACTAACATGGCAGGATTGTCTCACTGCCCAATTGAAGCCCTGTATGCCCTCTTTTGATACCGTCTGCGAAGCCAACCTGGTCAAGGTGAAAAACGGTGTAGAAAACACTGCCAAGGAAATCGCCACCCGCTTTGACTTCAAGGGAACATCCGCCAAGATCGAAATCAAGGACAAGGAGATCACCCTGATCGGTGATGCCGAGTTCCAGCTCGACCAGATCGAGGACGTGTTGCGCAACAAGTTGACCAAGCAGGAAGTCGATGTGCGCTTTCTGGACAAAGGCGATGTGCAGAAGATGGGGGGCGACAAGGTCAAGGTCGTGATCAAGGTGCGCAATGGCATCGAGGCCGAACTGTCCAAGAAGATCCAGCGCCTGCTCAAGGACAGCAAGCTCAAGGTACAGGCTGCCATCCAGGAAGAAAAAGTGCGCGTCACCGGCGCCAAGCGCGATGACCTCCAGGCCGCCATGGCCCTGATCCGCAAGGACGTGACCGACATCCCCCTGAGCTTCGACAACTTCCGCGACTGATGTTCAAACGCAGCCTGCTGTCCCTTATTGCACTGCAGTGCATTTTGGGCGCCGCCCTGGCGCAATCCGTGGGTTTGTCGGGCATGCTGGGCGGCAAAGCATTGCTGATTGTGGACGGCAGCGCCCCCAAAAGCGTGGCACCGGGAGAAACCTTCAAGGGTGTGAAAGTGGTGTCCACCCAGGGCGAGCAGGCGGTGATCGAAATAGCCGGCAAGCGGCATACCCTGCGTGTAGGCGATGCGCCAGCCAGCGTGGGTAGCGGTGGTGCAGGCGACGCCGGCGGTAACCGCGTGGTACTGAGCGCTGGCAGTGGCGGTCACTTCTTTACCCAGGGACAAATCAACGGGCAGACCGTGCAGCTGGTGGTGGACACCGGTGCTTCCGTCGTATCGCTCAGCGTGGCCGATGCACAGCGCATTGGACTGAAATACCAGAATGGCCAGCCCACATACCTCAGTACCGCCAATGGGGTCATTCCGGCCTGGCGGGTCAAACTGGCTTCTCTGCGCTTGGGTGACGTGGTGGTGTATGACGTGGACGCAGTCGTGTCCTCGGGTGCCATGCCGTATGTGCTGCTGGGCAACAGTTTCCTGTCAC
>JAGWUS010000013.1 GCA_028868305.1 Burkholderiales bacterium
CGCCCCGTCGACATCCAAAACAGAAATCAGTCCGTTTTCCAGTTCCATGCCAACCGTGTGAACCGACAGAAAGCTCAGGCCCAGCCCGGCCATCACGGCATGCTTGATGATTTCGTTGCTGCTCAGTTCCATGCTGACCAGAAGCTTCACCTGGTGTGGAGCGAGAAATCGCTCCAGCGCAGCACGTGTTCCCGACCCGCTTTCCCGCACGATGAACGACTCGCCACTTAACGCCTCGATGGGCATGGCGCGCTGATTGGCAAGAGGATGATTCACCGGTGCGACGAAGACATGCGGTTGCGCTGCAAATGGCTCTGCGCGTACCGCCATATCCTTCGGTGGCTGGCCCATGATGGCGACGTCCACCTCACTGCCGAGCAGCATGTCGACAAGCTGTTCGCGGTTGCCCACCACGAGCTTCACATCAATGCCTTCATGCTCTTTTCGCCATTCGGCAAGCAGATACGGCAGGAAGTATTTCGCGGTACTCACCATGCCAATCGTCAAGGTACCGACTTCGAGCTTTTGCAGTCGTGCCGCCGCATCCTCCGCATCTTTCAGCGTCGAGAGCATCTTGCGCGCATAGACCAGCATGTATTCACCCACGGTAGTGAGCGCCACCTGCCGTCCGCTGCGCTCAAACAGGGGCATTCCAATGTGCTTTTCCAACTCCCTGACCTGCATGGTCACCGCCGGCGGCGTGAGATGCAAAGACTGGGCCGCCTTGACAAAGCTGAGCTGCCGTGCCACTTCACTAAAAACCCTCAGTTGCCGGAAAGTGGCATTTTTCATTAAGCAATACCTTAATCAAAGTGGCAAAAAATGTGAATTTACTTTGTTTAGTCCGAATTTTAAAGTCGCTCCATCGATTTCAACAGGGAACAACCAGTTCCCCATACCACCCTGAGGAGCAGTGCAATGAGCAACACCACGGAATCATCCGGTCAAATCACAGACGCCAAAAAGCGCTACAGCGCCGGCGTACTGAAGTACAAGCAAATGGGCTACTGGATGCCCGACTATGTCCCCAAGGACACCGACACCCTGTGTCTGTTCCGGATCACCCCGCAAGACGGCGTGGACCCCGAGGAAGCCGCAGCAGCAGTCGCAGGCGAATCCAGCACGGCGACCTGGACGGTGGTATGGACCGACCGACTGACAGCCTGCGACAGCTACCGTGCCAAGGCCTACAAAGTCATTCCCGTGCCCAATAACCCCGGCCAGTACTTTGCCTATGTGGCATATGACCTGATCCTGTTTGAAGAGGGATCGATTGCCAACATGACGGCCAGTCTGATTGGCAATGTATTTTCTTTCAAGCCGCTCAAAGCGGCGCGTCTGGAAGACATCCGGATTCCGGTGGCCTACGTCAAAACCTTCAAAGGCCCGCCCACCGGGCTGGTGGTGGAGCGCGAGCGGCTGGATAAATTCGGTCGCCCCCTGCTGGGCGCCACTACCAAACCCAAACTGGGACTGTCCGGACGCAACTATGGCCGCGTGGTGTACGAGGGACTCAAGGGCGGGCTGGACTTCATGAAGGACGACGAGAACATCAACAGCCAGCCCTTCATGCACTGGCGTGACCGCTTCCTGTTTGTGATGGATGCCGTCAACAAAGCCAGCGCAGAAACCGGCGAGGTGAAGGGCAGCTACCTGAATGTGACCGGCGCCACCATGGAAGACATGTACGAGCGGGCCGAGTTCGCCAAAGACCTGGGATCGGTGATCGTCATGGTGGACCTGGTGATCGGCTACACCGCCATCCAGTCCATGGCCAACTGGTGCCGCAAAAACGACATGATCATGCATATGCACCGTGCCGGACATGGCACGTACACCCGCCAGAAAAACCATGGTGTGAGCTTCCGTGTGATCGCCAAATGGCTGCGCCTGGCCGGATGCGACCACCTGCATACCGGCACCGCAGTGGGCAAGCTTGAAGGGGACCCGCTCACGGTGCAGGGCTATTACAACGTCTGCCGCGACAGCTACACCAAGGTCGATCTGCCCCGTGGTTTGTACTTTGACCAGGACTGGGCCGATCTGAAGAAAGTCATGCCTGTGGCTAGCGGCGGCATCCACGCCGGCCAGATGCACCAACTGATTGATCTGTTTGGCGACGATGTGATTCTGCAGTTTGGCGGCGGCACCATCGGCCACCCCATGGGCATCCAGGCTGGCGCTGTAGCCAACCGTGTGGCGCTGGAATCCATGGTGAAGGCCCGTAACGAAGGCCGCAACATTCTGGAAGAAGGTCCCACCATCCTCAAGCAGGCCGCACAACATTGCAGTCCGCTCAAGGCCGCGCTGGATACCTGGGGCGAGATCAGCTTCAACTACCAGAGCACCGATGCAAGCGACTACACCGCCACGCCTGCTGCCGCCTGAGCCCACACCCACACGTTACGAAAAGGAATACCACCATGATGACCAACCCGACCGGCCGTCTCACGCAGGGCCAGTTCAGTTTTCTGCCTGACCTGACGGACGCAGAAATCACCCTGCAAATCGCATATGGATTGAAGAAGGGCTACGCCTGGAGCGTGGAATACACCGACGATCCACATCCGCGCAACACCTACTGGAGCATGTATGGCAATCCGATGTTTGACTTGCATGATGCTGCAGGTGTGATGCAGGAACTCAAAGGGTGCCGTGCCGCGTTCCCCAACCACTACATCCGCATGATGGCGTTTGACTCCACACGCAATGTGGAGACGATTGCGATGAGCTTCATTGTGAACCGGCCTGCCGTCGAGCCCGGCTTCATGCTGGAGCGACAGGAAGTCAACGGTCGCTCCTTGCGCTACACCACCCGCGGCTACGGTGCGAACCAGCCAGAGGGTGAACGCTATAAGCGATAAGCCGAGGGCCCGCCATGTATTCGATTCCAGGCAGCACACCCGCGGCACCCAGCAACCGCATGGCGGACACCACCACCCCGGATGCCCCACAGATAACCGACACGTCGGGCGCACGCACGGTGGCCGAGGTGCTGAATGGGTCCCAGGTGGAGGCGGTGCTGCAGGAACTGGATCGCGACCTGGTCGGCCTGGCACCGGTCAAGGCGCGCATCCAGGAAATTGCCGCCTTGCTGGTGATCGACAAGCTGCGCATCAACCTCGGGCTGACCAGCCACGCGGCGAGCCTGCACATGTGCTTCAGCGGCAACCCGGGCACTGGCAAGACCACCGTGGCGATGCGCATGGCCCAGATTCTTCACCGGCTGGGCTATGTGCGCAAAGGCCACCTGGTATCGGTCACCCGGGATGATCTGGTGGGGCAATACATTGGCCACACCGCCCCCAAGACCAAAGAAGTGCTCAAGCGCGCCATGGGTGGTGTGCTTTTTATCGACGAGGCGTATTACCTCTACCGGCCCGAGAACGAGCGCGACTATGGTCAGGAGGCGATTGAGATTTTGTTGCAGGTCATGGAAAACCACCGTGATGACCTGGTGGTCATCCTGGCGGGCTACAAGGACCGCATGGACACGTTTTTCCAGTCCAACCCCGGGATGAGTTCACGCATCGCACACCATCTGGATTTTCCGGATTACACCGTGCCTGAGCTTCTGGAAATTTCAAATAAAACCATTGCACTCCAGAACTACAGGTTTGGCGCTGGCGCCGAAGCTGCCTTCGAGCAGTACCTGAAACTCCGGGTCACGCAGGCGCACTTTGCCAATGCCCGCAGCGTACGCAACGCCCTGGAGCGTGCACGCCTTCGACAGGCTGGTCGCCTGTTTGCGGATCGCAACCGGGTGCTGAGTGCAGACGATTTATGCACCATCGAAGCACAGGACATTCTGGCTAGCCGCGTGTTCCAGATCGCCCAGGCTTCGTAACAGCTCCCTTTTTTCGCAGGGGCCAGGTTAACCCGCACTTGAAAGGCCGCCAAAAAGCCTTATCATTAGCACTCGCTGGAGTTGAGTGCTAACAACACACTTCGCCACAAGTTAATAAGTACTGACTTTGTCGGTCGGTACGGATTTCACTCTCGTTTCAACCCTAGGAGATTCCTCATGAAACTGCGCCCACTGGCAGACCGCGTCATTGTTAAACGCGTCGAAAACGAAACCCGCACGGCCTCTGGCATCTACATCCCCGATAACGCAGCCGAAAAGCCTGACCAAGGCGAAGTGCTGGCCGTCGGCCCCGGCAAGACCAATGACAAGGGCGAAACCAAGGCCCTGACCGTCAAGGTTGGCGATCGCGTTCTGTTCGGCAAATACTCCGGCCAGACCGTCAAGGTCGACGGCGACGAACTCCTCGTGATGAAAGAGGATGATTTGTTTGCCGTGGTCGAGAAGTAATTCAAGTCACTATCAAATTTATAGCTGGCTATGCACTACTGGTGCGGGCTGGCGGTCTATTTAACCCTTATTAGGAGCCAAACATGGCAGCAAAAGACGTAGTATTCGGCGGCGAAGCCCGCGCACGCATGGTTGAAGGCGTGAACATTTTGGCCAACGCGGTCAAAGTGACCCTGGGCCCCAAGGGCCGCAACGTGGTGCTGGAGCGCTCGTTCGGCGCCCCCACCGTGACCAAGGACGGCGTGTCCGTGGCCAAGGAAATCGAACTCAAAGACAAGCTGCAGAACATGGGCGCGCAGATGGTCAAGGAAGTCGCTTCCAAGACCTCCGACAACGCTGGTGACGGCACCACTACCGCCACCGTGCTGGCGCAAGCCATCGTGCGCGAAGGCATGAAGTACGTGGCCGCTGGCATGAACCCGATGGATCTGAAGCGCGGTATCGACAAGGCGGTGGAAGCCCTGATCGCCGAGCTGAAGAAGGCTTCCAAGCCGACCACCACTTCCAAGGAAATCGCCCAGGTGGGTTCCATTTCCGCCAACTCGGACTCCAGCATTGGCGACATCATCGCCAGCGCCATGGACAAAGTGGGCAAAGAAGGCGTGATCACTGTGGAAGACGGCAAGTCCCTGCAAAACGAACTCGACGTTGTCGAAGGCATGCAGTTCGACCGCGGCTACCTGTCGCCTTACTTCATCAACAACCCCGAAAAACAGGCTGCCCTGCTGGACAACCCCTTCGTGCTACTGTTCGACAAGAAGATCAGCAACATCCGCGACCTGCTGCCTACCCTGGAACAGGTTGCCAAGGCTGGCCGTCCCCTGCTGATCATTGCTGAAGATGTCGAAGGCGAAGCCCTGGCAACGCTGGTGGTCAACACCATCCGCGGCATCCTGAAGGTGGTGGCTGTCAAGGCTCCTGGCTTCGGCGACCGTCGCAAGGCCATGCTGGAAGACATCGCCATCCTGACCGGTGGCAAGGTCATCGCAGAAGAAGTCGGCCTGACACTGGAAAAAGTGACCCTGGCTGACCTAGGTTCCGCCAAGCGCATAGAAGTGGGCAAGGAAAACACCATCATCATCGACGGTGCTGGCGCTGCTGCTGACATCGAAGCCCGCGTGAAGCAAGTGCGTGTGCAGATCGAAGAAGCGACTTCCGATTACGACCGTGAAAAACTGCAAGAGCGCGTGGCCAAGCTGGCTGGCGGTGTTGCCGTGATCAAGGTCGGCGCTGCCACCGAAGTCGAAATGAAGGAAAAGAAAGCCCGCGTGGAAGACGCCCTGCACGCCACCCGCGCTGCCGTGGAAGAAGGCATTGTGGCTGGCGGAGGCGTGGCTCTGCTGCGCGCCAAGCAAACCGCTGGTGTCATCAAGGGTGCCAACGCCGACCAGGACCACGGCATTGCCCTGGTGCTCAAGGCCATCGAAGCTCCCCTGCGCGAGATCGTGTACAACGCCGGTGGCGAAGCCTCTGTGGTGGTGAACGCGGTGTTGGCCGGCAAGGGCAACTACGGCTTCAATGCTGCCAACGACACCTACGGCGACATGATCGAAATGGGTATTCTGGACCCCACCAAGGTGACCCGTACTGCCCTGCAGAACGCTGCCTCCGTGGCTTCCCTGATGCTCACCACCGAATGCATGGTGGCCGAGTCCCCCAAGGCTGAAGGTCCTGCCGGCGGCGGCATGCCTGACATGGGTGGTATGGGCGGCATGGGTGGCATGGGCATGTAATTGCCTTCTGCCTGAGGGCGCAAGCCCTCTTGCTGCAAAACCCCGTACGGTGCGAACCTGGCGGGGTTTTTCTTTGCCCGGACGATTTTCGATTTGCTATCTTTTAAATAGCTATCTACGCCTGTCCGGCGGGGGCTGAAGACCTATTTCCTTGAGACCCATGTGGTACAGGTCCTGCCGGACCTGTTGTGCGGATCGGAAATGGATGCCATGCCAGCCCTGGGTCCGGGCAACCGCGACATTGCCCAGCATGTCGTCGATGAACACCGTGCGTCCCGCCACCAGGCGGTAGCGGCTGGCCAGCAGCTGATAGATGGCAAGCTCGGGTTTGATGTGCTTCACATCGCCGGAGAAGATGCCGCCATCGAACCAGTCCAGAAACGGATAACGCCCCTGCAACGCGCGGGCGTAGGGTATCGGCATGTTGGACAGGTAGTACAGCCGGATCTTGCCGTCGGTGCGTTCCCTCAGATCACGCAATTGCTCCAACAGGGCTAGCGACTGGGGTACTGGCAGCAGACGCGCACCCACGCTGGCGACCAGTTCATGCAACACCTGTTGATCCAGCTGCAACCGCAGGCTGGTGCGCTCCACCACGGCCAGCATGGGCATGACACCGCGGTCAAACGCCTGCCAGTCCGCATGGCCAAAAATGGCGTGGGCCAAGTGCCCGGCATCAGCCACACTGGCGGCGCGCTGCGGGAAATACTCGGCTACCAGTTCGACCGGTTTCCAGGTGAACAGAACCACACCAAAGTCAAAGACGATATGGATGGCATCGGGGTTCTCAGTGGGGGTCACTTCCAGTCCTTGTTACGGTCAGTGCAGCGCGCACGCGGGCTGCCAGGGCGGCGGGTTGGCTGCGTGCGATCCGGATTTCCGGCGTTCCATGCCAGGCGGCCCATGGGGTCAGAGCCTCCGCCAGGTCACTCACCTGCGCATCGCTCCAGCGCACGCCGGGCTGCGCATGCAAGGCCCGGATTTCCATCACCCCAGTGGCACGGTGCGCCTTGGCATCCAGCCTGCCGATGAGTTCGCCCCGGCACAGGATGGGCAGCACAAAGTAGCCGTACACCCGTTTGGGTTCCGGGGTGTAGCACTCCAGCCGGTAATCAAAATCGAACAGTGTGGACGCCCGCTCGCGGTCCCAGACCACCGGATCGAAGGGGGACAGCAAAGCGGTGTGGGTCGCTACCAGCTTGCCACCCTGCGCCTTTTTGAGCAGCGCTGCGTTGCTGGCATGCACATAGGCTGGTAAATCCCAGCCTTCCACGGCGACGCGCTGTACCACGCCCTGCGCCACCAGTTCCTCGAGATCGGAATCCTTGAGACGCGGTTTGATGCGAAAGTAGTCATTCACCCACCGCGCCTGCGTGATGCCCAGTGCGGCCACCGAACGCTCGATGAATGCGTCATGCACCTGCGCGCCCGTGGAAGCTGCGCGTATGGTGTCTTGCGAGGCTAGTTCCGGTGCCACGCGTTCGGCCAGGTCGTACACGCGCTGGAATATCTCACGCCGGCTCACCATCAGTTCACCGGAAGCAAACAGGGCTTCGAGCCAGCGCTTTTCGTCCTTCCAGCCCCACCATGCACTGGTGCGATCGGTATTGCGCTCAAAGTCGGACGACTTAACCGGCCCGGTCTCGGCAATGTGGGCAAGTAGCGCATCCAGATGCTGCCGCTGGCGGTCATGGTGCAATGCCGCGTAGACCAACCCCCAGTGCTTGCGCTCGGTGCGGTTGTAAGCCCGGTGCGCCAGCAGATCCGCACGCGGTGCAAAGCATGCCTCATGCGCCCAGGTTTCAAAAATCTGGCCACGTGCCAGGGCATCATCCAGCCAGACCGACGGGTAGTGCCCCAATCGGGAAAACACGACGAGGTAGGGGCTGCGGTTGACCACATGGATGGTGTCGATCTGCAGCAGCGCCATGCGTTCGATGCAGCGCACCAACGCGCTTCGTGTTGCGTTTTTGGCTGGCGGTACCAATAGCCCTTGTGCTGCAAGGTGCAGGTTGCGGGCTTGCTGTTGTGTAACCATCTTCAATCACGCACAGCCGACGCCCCACTGTGTCGCCCTCCACGAAGTCAGGCCCGCAGCCGCGCCAGCAAGCCAGCGGTGGAGCCATCCAACCCAGACACATCACCCGACGCCAGCCGCGCCTCAATGTCCTTGGCCAGCACCTTGCCCAGCTCTACGCCCCACTGGTCAAAGCTGTTGATGCCCCACAGACTGCCACTGACAAACACGCGGTGCTCCTGCAAGGCGATCAGCGCCCCAAGGGATGCGGGCGTCAGGTCGTCCAGCAGCAGGAAAGTACTGGGGCGGTTGCCTGGAAAGTTCTTATGCCCTCCGCTGTCCGCTTTGCCCACCATCAGCGCCTGCGCCTGCGCCAGCACATTGGCCAGCAGCAGCGGGTGGTGGCCCGGCAAAGCATGGCGCGCCTTTTTGACAGCTACGAACTCCATCGGCACCACATCGGTCCCCTGGTGCAGCATCTGAAAATACGCATGCTGGCCATTGGTGCCCGGCTCGCCCCACAGCACGGGAGCGGTGCCAAACGGCAGCGCCTCGCCCGAAGCATCCACCCGCTTGCCGTTGCTTTCCATCTCCAGCTGCTGCAGATAAGCCGGCAGGCGGCGCAGCGCGCTGTGGTACGGCGCAATGCTGCGGCTGGTGAAGCCATGGAAGTTGCGGTACCAGACGTCCAGCAGCCCCAGGCGCACCGGCAGATTGCTGGCCAGGGGCGCGGTGCGGAAATGTTCGTCCATGGCGTGTGCACCGGCCAGCAAATCGCGAAAGCCCTGCGCACCAATCGCAATGGCAATCGGCAAGCCAATGGCCGACCACATCGAATATCGGCCGCCCACCCAGTCCCAGAAGCCAAAGGTGGTGGTGATGCCAAAGGCATTGGCCGCCGCCACGTTGGTGGTCAGCGCCGCAAAGTGCCGTGCCGTATCGGTGCCGCCCTGCGCAAGAAACCACGCCTTGGCGGACTGCGCATTGGTCATGGTCTCGATGGTGGTGAAGGTCTTGCTGGCAATCAGGAAGACGGTGCTCCCCGCCTTGAGTTTGGGCAACACCGCTGCGAGTTCGTGGCCATCCACATTGCTTACAAAGTGCATGCGTTTGCCAGTGGTAGCAAAGGCGTCAAGCGCCAGCACCGCCATCTGCGGCCCCAGATCCGAGCCGCCAATGCCAATGTTCACCACATCGGTAATGGCGCTGTCGGCACGCAGACTCTCGGCGTAGGCCAGCATGGCGTCCAGTGTGGCGTGCACCTTGGCCTGCTCGGGGGCTACAGCCGGATTTCGCAGCAAAGTGTGCCAGACCGCACGCTGCTCGGTGCTATTGATCGCGTCCCCGGCAAACATGGCGTCGCGGTGCGCTTCCAGGCCGCATTGCGAGGCCAGTGTCAGCAGCAGCGCCTCGGTGTCCGCATCGATGCGGTTCTTGGACAGGTCCGCAAACACATAGGGCGCCTCCTGGCTAAAGCGCGTAAAGCGCCCGGCATCCTGTGCAAAAGCGGTGCGCAGATCGAAGTGCTTGCCGGTGGCGTCAAACGCAGCCAGCAACTGGTGCCAGACCGGCGTGCGATCACAACGTGTGCGTGCCATCGCTCAGGCCGCCTGTATCAGATGTTCGAGCTTGACGGCGTCTGCCGCAAAGGCACGAATGCCTTCAGCCAGTTTCTCGGTGCCCATAGCATCGTCGTTCAAAGCCAGGCGGAAACTGGCTTCGTCATACGCCACAGGTTCCATGTCCATGGCCTGTGCCTTTGCAGCGTCCAGCGCTTGCGTCAAAGGAGTCTCGGTGGCCGCCAGTTGTGCCAGCAGGTCGGGGCTGATGGTCAGCAGGTCGCAGCCCGCCAGCGCGGTGATCTGGCCCACGTTGCGAAAGCTCGCGCCCATCACCTCGGTGGCAATGCCAAACTTCTTGTAGTAGTTGTAGATCTGGGTAACCGACTTCACGCCGGGGTCGTTGGCACCCGCCATGTCCGCCTCCACCCAGGCAGCGCCAGCCGATTTTTTGTACCAGTCGTAAATGCGGCCCACAAAGGGCGAAATCAGCTGCACTTTGGCCTGGCCACAAGCCACCGCCTGGCAGAACGCAAACAGCAGCGTCAGGTTGGTGTGGATGCCCTTGCGCTCCAGCTGTTGCGCGGCCTGAATGCCTTCCCAGGTAGACGCCACCTTAATCAGTACGCGGTCGGTGTGAATGCCCTGTGCCTGGTACAACGCAATGATGCGCTCACCACGCGCCACGGTGGCCTTGGTGTCAAAGCTCAGCCGCGCGTCCACTTCGGTGGACACACGCCCCGGAATGATCGAGAGAATTTCGCAGCCAAAGCGCACCAGCAAACGGTCCACGATCTCGTCCATCGCCCGGCCCCGAAACTGCGCCACCGTGTCCTTCAGCAGCGGCGCGTAATCCGCCTTTTGCACCGCCTTGAGGATCAGCGAAGGGTTGGTGGTGGCGTCCTGCGGCTTGAAGGCATCGAGCTGCTTGAAGTCGCCGGTATCGGCCACCACGGTGGTGAATTGTTTGAGGGCCTGAAGTTGGTTGATGCGTAGGTTCATGAGGAGCTTGCCAATGAAACGGTGGGGTGAATAGAAAAACAGGCTTGAATTATCAATGAAACAAAGTTACAGTACAACATCCCTATTTATGTAACTCACTTCCAGAAGACTTGTCATGAGCTTTGATCTTGTAATGTTTGGCGGCACCGGCGATCTGGCGTGGCGCAAGCTGATGCCCGCGCTGTTTCAGGCGTTTCGCCATGGCACCTTGCCTGAAGGGGGGCGCATCATCGGCGTGGGCCGAGACGACCTCAGCCATGCGCAATACCGCAGCCTCATTCAGTCACGCTTTGACAAGGTGGACCTGGCCAAGCGCCCCAGCGCTGAAGAATTTGCCCGATTCGCGGCCCTGCTGGAATTTGTGCGCATGGACCTGTCCAAGCCCGACGACTATGCGGCACTGGCCACCAGCCTGCAAAGCCGCAACGCCGACACCGTGGTGATGTATGTCGCAACCGCCCCCGCGCTTTTCACCACCGTCTGCGAGCAGTTGGCTGCCGCCGGCCTGAACACCCCCACAACCCGCGTGGTACTGGAGAAACCCCTGGGCCATGATCTGGCCTCCAACCGCGCCATCAACCAGACGGTGCGCCGCTTTTTTGAGGAAAAGCAGGTCTTCCGCATTGACCATTACCTTGGCAAGCCCGCGGTGCAAAACCTGTTTGCATTGCGTTTTGGCAACGCCCTGTTCGAGCCGCTATGGCGCCGTGAACACATTGCCAACATCCAGATCACCATCGCCGAAGACCTGGGTGTGGAAAGCCGTGGCGCCTTTTACGAAGGCACCGGTGCCCTGCGTGACATGGTGCAAAACCATGCGTTGCAACTGCTCTGCGCGATTGGCATGGAACCGCCCATCAACTCGCATGCGGACGCCATCCGCGACGAAAAGCTCAAGGTGCTGCGCTCGCTCAAGCCCTGGACCGTGGAGTCACTGGCGCAGGACGTCATCCGTGGCCAGTACGCCAGTGGCACCAGCGGCGGCGTCAAAGTGCCCGCCTACCGCGAAGAGCCGGGCGTCAGCCCCAGCAGCAACACCGAAACCTTTGTAGCCCTGCGCACCGAGATCGCCAACTGGCGCTGGGCTGGCGTGCCCTTCTACATTCGCACCGGCAAACGTCTGGCAAGCCGTGACGCACGCATCGTGATCAACTTCAGGCCTACGCCCCACGCTATCTTCAACTCCAACATCGACGTCGCCAACCGTCTGGTAATCAACCTGCAGCCCAAGGACGGACTGGAGCTGCATCTACTGGCACAGGGGCAAGCCAACCGCCAAACCCGCAATGCCGCGGCACAGGCCCTGGCACCCGTACAGCTGGACCTGGATTTTGACAAACGCTTTGGCTCCGAGCGCGTGGGTGCGTATGAACGCCTGCTGCTCGACGTGATCGACGGCCGCCTGAACCTGTTTGTGCGCAGCGACGAACAGGAAGAAGCCTGGCGCTGGGTGGAGCCCATGCTCAACCACTGGGCCGCCGACGCGCAGGGCCCGCGCCTCTACGCCGCGGGCACCTGGGGCCCCAGTGCCTCCAGCGCCATGATTGCGCGCGACGGTTTCTGCTGGTCAGAAGAATCCTGATGCTGGACCGCATCAAAGCCTCCCTGCCCTCGCTGGCCCCCGCCGAGCAGCGGGTGGGCAAGCTCTGCCTGGCCGACCCGCGGGCCTTTGCCCGGCTACCGGTGAGCGAATTGGCTGACCGCGCCCACGTGAGCAAACCCACCGTAGTGCGCTTTTGCCGCAGCGTGGGCTATGACGGCCTGTCGGACTTCAAGCTCAAGCTGGCAGGCAATGTCAACGAAGGCGTGCCCTTCATCCACCGCAGTGTGGACGCCGATGACAAGACCGGCGACGTGATGGTCAAGGTCATCGACAACACGGTGGCGGCCTTTCTGAAGTACCGCAACGAAGCCTCTTCCGTCGCCATTGAGAAAGCGGTAGTTGCACTGGTAGCCGCCTATAACGCCGGGCGCCAGATCCAGTTTTTTGGTGTGGGCAACTCCGGCATCGTGGCGCAGGACGCGCAGCACAAGTTCTTCCGGCTGGGCATCAACACCACGGCCTACAGCGACGGCCACATGCAAGTCATGAGTGCTTCCATTCTGGGGCCAGGTGACTGTGTGGTGGTTATCAGCAACTCCGGGCGCACACGGGACCTGATGGACGCCTGCGACATAGCGCGCAAAAATGGTGCAACCACCATCGTCATCACCGCCAGTGGCTCACCCCTGGCCACTGCCGGACATATTCACCTCAGCGCAGACCACCCCGAGGGCTTTGACAAATACAGCCCCATGGTGTCGCGCCTGCTGCACCTGATGATCATCGACATTCTGGCCACCTGTGTGGCGCTGCGCATTGGCGGCGGCAAGCTGCAACCACTGCTGCGCGAGATGAAGAACAACCTGCGCAACAAGCGTTACGCCTAGAATGACGACCCCATGAAGGTCGATTCAAAATTACTGGCGTCCGACGGGGCCGTTGTGCAGTCGCTCAGGGCGCATTTTTTGAACGTGATCGCGGTGTATGCCTTCTGGATCTGCGTGCTGCATCCACCGTCATGCAGTACCAGGTCATTACCAAGGGGGCACGCCTGTGGTCTGCCAACGTACAGGCGGGTTTGTTTGAGTGCTATGTTCTGAGTGAGAAAACTGCGCTGGATGCAGCACGTGCTCCACTCATGCGCGACATCGCAGCGACAGGGATCATCCATGGCCGATGATGTGATTGTGAACAAAGCCGGCCACCATAGAGCGTTGCGTTGCACGTGCCCGCGATGTGTTTGACCTATTGGCCCAACATCAGTGGATCAATGCAGAGCTGGCAGCCAGCCTGAAGCGCATGGTGGCATTTCGCAACATCGCTGTTCATGACTACCAAAGTCTGATGTTGCCGATTTTGGTGAATGTGATTACCGAGCATCTGGACGAATTTCTGCAATTCACAAAAATCATCCTGAAAAGGGACGGCACCTAATAAAAAATCCCCGCTGCGTTGCCGCAGCGGGGATTTTGTCTTTTAAATCTCAACTGGCTTGCGCCAGCGTCAGATTAGAAGTTGTGCTGAACACCCACCAGAGTGGTGTTCACAGCCTTGATGCCGTTGGCTGCAACAACGTTGTCGTTCTTCTCTGCCACGTAGCGGCCGTACACGCTGGTACGCTTGCTCAGGTCGTAACGTGCGCCGATGCCGGAAATGGTCTTGTCCAGATTGGCGGCAGACTTGTCATCCAGCTGAGCCACGTTGGCCAGCAGGGTGATCTTGCCGAAAGGCACTGCAACGCCCAGGTTGGTACCGGAAGACTGGTTGTCAACACCGGCGACGGTAGCAGTCTCGTTGTGGACACCAAACATCACCTTGGCCATACCGAAGTCATAGCTCAAAGCCATGTTGGTTTGTTGGTTGGTGCCGTCTTGCTTGTAGAAAGACACGCCAGCAAACAGGGGGCCAGCAGCGTAGATCAGGCCGATGTCGGTCTTGGCATTGACGTTGGTGCCAGGAGCAGCAACGTTGGTACCGAAGGTGTAGTTCACAGCCGCAGTCAGACCACCAGCGAAGACTGGCGATGTGTAGTTGAGAGAGTTGTCTTCACGCACGTGGCTGGTACCCAGAACACCGCCGAAGCCGGAACCGATTTTGGTGCCGAAGGGCTGGCGCGCAGCTTGCACGGTCAAAGAAGGTGTGTTGGGAGCGCCGAGCTTGACGGTACCGAAACCGCCAGACAGAGCGGTGTAGATTTCGCCGCCGCCGCCGCCGATGCTGTTGGCTGCGCTTGCGCCAGCAGCAGAAGTGAAGTCACCTTCGTACAGGAACATGGCAGACATACCGCCGCCCAGGTCTTCCACACCCTTGAAGGTGATTTGCGAAGTGCCTTGGCTGTTGTTGCGCACGAAGTTTTGCGACAAAGACTGGTCACCAGCGGCGGTGTTGTAAGTGGTGTTGGAAGCAGCGATGGAAGGATCGAAGGTACCGGTGATGGTGACTTGTGCGAAAGCAGAAGTAGCAGCCAGAGCGGCCAAAGCGATGAGGGTCTTTTTCATGTGAAATTTCTCAATAAGGTTAAACAAAGGGCTCCGGTCCGAAGGGTACGGAACCCCGGGCCAACCTCCTAGTTCAGGAAGTTGGCGCTATTGCACCAGACCGCCGGGCCTTTGGCAAAGAAAATGCCCAAAAAAGGGGTGAAAAACTGCAGCGCGTTGCAGGTTTGCAACAATTTGTATCGCCTTGGTGCATTCCAGGCTTCGCTACACTCAAAACAGCCAATTTTCACTCCCGGGAATAAACCATGGACGCACTGCTCACCGCTGCCGATACCGCCCTGCGCACCCTGTTCGCCAAGCCCCGGGCGGCGCAGCCCTGCCCCACCCTGCCCGACCGCCCCACCGAGCTCACCGCCGAAGAAAAGCGTCGCGCGGCGGGCCTGATGCGGGTGAACCATGTGGGCGAGGTGTGCGCCCAGGCGCTGTACACGGCGCAGGCACTGGCCACACCGAATGCCACGCTGCGCCAGCATTTCACCAAGGCGTGCATGGAAGAAACCGACCACCTGGCCTGGACCGCGCAGCGGCTGGAAGAGCTGGGCGAGCGTCCCTCACTCCTCAACCCGCTGTGGTACGCGGGCGCCTTTGGTCTGGGGCTGCTGGCCGGGCGTTTGGGTGACCCGGTGAGCCTGGGCTTTGTGGTGGAAACCGAGAAACAGGTGGGTGCGCACCTGCAAAGCCATCTGGACGCCACCCAGGGTGGACTGCCCGACAACGACCACGCCTCTCGCGCGATCGTGGTGCAGATGCACGACGACGAGCTGCGCCATGCCGACGATGCCTTGGCAGCGGGCGCCATGGATTTACCGCAACCCGTCAAGGAAATGATGCGCGCCACAGCCAAGGTGATGACCACCGTGGCCTGCCGGATTTAGGCTGGCCCTTCAGGCCTCAATCAGGTCAAAACCGGTCGTGATCTCGGCCGTTTTGGCCAGCATGATGCTGGCCGAGCAGTATTTGTCGTGGCTCATGGCAATGGCGCGCTCCACCGCGCTGGCAGGAATGCCCTTGCCGGTCACCGTGAACTGCATGTGGATTTTCGTAAACACCTTAGGGTCAGCTTCTGCACGCTCGGCCGTCAGCTTGACGGTGCAGCCCTGCACGTTGTGGCGACCCCGCTTGAGGATCAGCACCACATCGTATGCCGTGCAACCGCCGGTGCCGGCCAGCACGGTTTCCAGTGGGCGCGGGGCAAGGTTCAGGCCACCGTTCTCGGGCTTGGCCTCGTCAGGCGCGCCATCCATCATGAGGGTGTGGCCGCTGCCGGTTTCGGCCACAAAACCCATACCCGAGCGGGTGTTCAAACCACCGGTCCAGCTGACTGTGCATTCCATAAAAAATCCTTTAGTGTCTTTCTGGTATTCTCTATAATACCAAAATGATGCCAGATATCGTTTTGGACACCAATGTACTGTTGACAGCACTCAGGTCCTCCAGAGGGACGTCTTACCGGTTGCTGTCCATGGTGGAACACGATCGCTTTCAGTTGCACGTTTCCATTGCACTGGTGGCGGAATACGAAGCGGTGTTGAAACGGGGTTCGCTGGCCCTGTCCGAATCGCAAATCGATGATGTTGTCGATTTCTTGTGTTCCCGGGCACACCACCACAAAATTTATTACTTGTGGCGGCCTGTACTGAAAGACCCTGGGGATGATTTTGTGCTTGAGCTGGCGATCAAGGCCCAGGCCAGAATCATTACCTGGAACATTGCCGACTTCAAGCGGGCCCAGGCACTCGGTGTGCTGGTGCAGACACCAGGGGAATTTTTGAATTTTTTGGAAGGGAAGCAACCATGAGCGCCATCAGCATTCGACTACCCGATTCCTTGCATCGCATGGCCAAAGACATTGCGCGCCAGGACCAGGTTTCCATGAACCAGTTCATTGCCTCTGCCGTCGCCGAAAAAGTGTCGGCCCTGGCCACAGAGCAGTACCTGAAGGAAAGAGCGGATCGTGGTTCCGCAGAAAAATTCCGTGCTGCGCTGAAGCAGGTGCCAGACACCACGCCTGAAGAGTTTGACCGTTAGCCTGCAGAACTTTTTTGCTCCGCGCGGAGCAAAATTTGTCCGCCTATAATGCGTGACAGGAGTTTAACCACCATGTCTGCATCCCGCCTCACGCCCGCCGAATACCTCAAGAAGATTCTCACTGCCCGTGTCTATGACGTGGCCAGCGAAACTGCACTGGAGCCTGCACGCAACCTGAGCCGACGCCTGCACAACACCGTGCTGCTCAAGCGCGAGGACCAGCAGCCGGTGCGCAGCTTCAAGCTGCGCGGTGCGTACAACAAGATGGCACACCTCAGCACCGAGCAGTTGCAAAAAGGTGTGATTTGCGCCTCGGCAGGCAACCATGCGCAGGGCGTTGCGCTGAGCGCCAGCAAGCTCGGCACCCGCGCCGTGATTGTGATGCCCACCACCACGCCCCAGGTGAAAGTGGACGCGGTGCGCGGCTTTGGTGGCGAGGTGGTGCTGTTTGGCGAGAGCTATTCCGATGCCTACAGCCACTCCCTGGAGTTGCAGAAAAAAGAAGGTCTGACCTTTGTGCACCCGTTTGACGACCCCGACGTGATCGCCGGCCAAGGCACGATAGCTATGGAAATGCTGCGCCAGGTGCAGACACTGGGTGCGGACAAGGCTGCCAAAGCGGGAAATAAGGCCGGCCAGAAAGTCCGTGGCAAAAACAGCGCCGGGGTGGACGCGGTGTTTGTGGCCATTGGCGGCGGTGGCCTGATTGCGGGCGTCGCCAACTACATCAAGGCGGTGGACCCGCGCATCAGGGTCATTGGCGTTCAGATGAACGACTCCGACGCCATGATCCAGTCGGTAGCCGCCAAAAAGCGCGTCACCCTGCCCGATGTGGGCCTGTTCTCCGACGGCACCGCCGTCAAGCTGGTGGGCGAAGAAACTTTCCGCGTGGTCAGCCACCTGGTGGACGAATACATGACGGTAGACACCGATGCCGTCTGTGCCGCCATCAAGGATGTGTTTGTCGATACGCGCAGCATTGTGGAGCCTGCCGGTGCTCTGGCCGTGGCGGCCATCAAACAGTATGTGGCCAAGCACAAGACCCGGGGCGAAACCTACGCGGCCATTCTGTGCGGCGCCAACATGAACTTCGACCGCCTGCGCTTTGTGGCAGAGCGCGCCGAGGTGGGCGAGGAACGCGAAGCGCTGTTTGCGGTGACCATTCCCGAAGAGCGCGGCAGCTTCAAACGCTTTTGCGGGCTGATTGGCGAACTGCCGGGCGGCCCGCGCAATGTCACCGAGTTCAACTACCGCATCAGCGATGCTGCGCAGGCCCATGTGTTTGTGGGCCTGACCACCCAGGCCAAAGGCGAGTCGGCCAAGGTGGCAGCCAACTTCAGCAAGCACGGTTTCAAGACGCTTGACCTGACCCATGACGAGTTGGCCAAGGAGCACATCCGCCACATGGTGGGTGGCATCTCCACGCTGGCGCAGGACGAACGGCTGCTGCGCTTTGTCTTCCCCGAGCGGCCCGGCGCGCTGATGAAATTTTTGAGCCTGATGCGCCCCAACTGGAACATCAGCCTGTTTCACTACCGCAACCAGGGCGCCGACTACGGCCGCATTCTGGTCGGCCTGCAGGTTCCCAAGGCGGACGACAAGGCGTTTGTCAAATTCCTGCAGACGCTGGACTACCCCTACGTCGAGGAAACCGCCAACCCGGTGTACCGGATGTTCCTGCAGCAATAGGCTTTTCGGTTTTCGGGTTTACAGTCGCCACTATGGGGATCACGCTTGACGGCAAACTGGTGGTGGCTATTTCCAGCCGCGCCCTGTTCAATTTCGAGGAAGAAAACCTCATTTTTGAGCAGGGAGATGACCGCGCCTACATGCAGTTGCAGCGCGAGCGGCTGGACATTCCGGCCACACCCGGTGTAGCGTTTTCACTCGTCAAAAAGCTGCTGGCCTTCAACGAGGAGCCCTCGCAACGCGTGGAGGTGGTGATTCTCTCTCGCAACGACCCGGTCAGCGGCATGCGGGTATTCCGCTCTGCCGCGCACTACGGCCTACCCATCCAGCGGGGCAGCTTCACCCGGGGCGAGCCGCCCTGGCGGTACCTCAAGCCACTGCATGCCAACCTGTTCCTCAGTACCCATCTGAGCGATGTGCGCGCTGCGCTGCAAGCCGGCGTTCCTGCCGCACAGGTGTACCCACATAGTGCACACGCCAGTGACGCCCACCCCGCTGAAGTGCGCATTGCCTTTGACGGAGATGCTGTACTGTTCAGCGACGAGGCCGAACAGGTGTACCAGACCCAGGGACTCAACGCCTTCCAGCAACACGAGATCGACAAGGTGGCCCAGCCCCTGCCCGACGGCCCATTCAAGCCACTGTTGGTAGCGCTGCACCGCATGCAAAAAGCGGCCATCCCGCACATGCGCATACGCACTGCGCTGGTCACCGCCCGCAGCGCCCCGGCCCACGAACGCGCCATCCGCACCCTGATGGACTGGAACATCGAGGTGGACGAAGCCATGTTCCTTGGCGGACTGGACAAGGGGGAATTCCTGCGCGAATTCGAACCTGACTTTTTCTTTGACGACCAGACCGGCCACATCGAATCGGCAGCGCGCCATGTGCCGTCCGGCCATGTAGCCAGCGGTGTGCGCAACTGAAATAGCAAACAGGATGGCCGCACTGTTACGGCTTGCACTGTTAAGGCTTGTAAAGTTGGGACGGTGCGGTAGGCTGGCCCGAGCGCTGGCGCGTTGACCGTAGTGACCATGCCAAGCACCAACCAGCACCCTACCAGCCTGCAACGCAGGCACACCCTGCAATCCCTGGCAGCATGGGGCGGCACCGTCCTGTTGCCGGGCGCTTGGGCCCAGACGTCTGCCGGCCCAACGGTGATGCCAGGCACCGACGCCCAGTGGCGTGCAATCTCCCGTGTGGGCTACGGGCCCACGCCCAACTTGGTACGCGCCGTACAGGGGGCCAGCAGCCCCAAAGATTGGGCACTGCAACACATAGATGCAGCCTATGTGGCCAGTCAGTCCGCACCCCGCATGGCGCCCGATCTGGCAGACATTAACGCACCATTGCCCCAGATATTTGCCGGCGCCCGGCATGAGCGCGAGGTGCGTGCCGCCATCAAGGCCGGTGCAGTGCCCGGCGAACCACCGGACAACCGCCGCATGGATTTTTCTGGCCCCCCGGATCCGCTGTACTTCAACCGCAGCATGGTGCAAAAGGCGGCAGCGTGGCGCCTGCTGTCTGCCAGCCAACCCGACGAGGAAAACCCCTTGCTGGCGCGCATGACCGAGTTCTGGTTCAACCACCTGAACATTTACGCGGGCAAAGGCGCGGTGCGGCCATTCACGGGGCACTATGTGATCAACGTGGCGCGGGCCCATGCACTGGGTAAGTTTGAAGACCTGTTGTTGGCCAGTGCGCACCATCCAGCCATGCTGCTCTACCTGGACCAGGCGCAGAGCGTGGCCCCGGGATTGCGTGGCGGCCAGGGCAACACCCGCGGCCTGAATGAAAACTACGCCCGCGAGTTGATGGAACTGCACACCCTGGGTGTGCAAGGCGGCTATAGCCAGGCCGATGTGCGCGATCTGGCCCGCGTGCTGACCGGTTGGACGGTCGATCCGCGCGATGCTGGCGGCTTCCGGTTTGCTACGCGACTGCACGACACGGGCGACAAGCGGGTCATGGGCCGCAGGTACCCGGACGGCCTGTTTGGAACCGGGGAACGCGAAGGCGAGCAAGCCATACGCTGGCTGGCACGGCAGCCACAAACCGCTCAGCGCATCAGCCTGCGGCTGGCCCAGTTTTTCGTCAGTGACACCCCGCCGCCAGCGGTGGTGACACGCTTGAGCCAGACCTTTCTGGCCAGCCAGGGGGACATGCGTGCGGTGCTGCGCACCCTGTTCGAATCACCCGAGTTCTGGCAGCCAGAAAACCGCCTGTTCAAGACGCCGATGGACTTTGCCTGCTCCGCGCTGGCAGCGGTGCAGGGTGCAGAGCGCAGCGCCCAGCACGCCGACACCGATCGCCGCCACCTAGTATTGACAGCAGGCTTTCTGGCGCAGGCCGGGCAACCCATCCACGGCTGGCAGACGCCCGATGGCTACAAGACCGACGCCGCCACCTGGCTGGCACCGGAAGCCCTGACCCGCCGCGCCGACTACGCGCTTGCGCTGGCGCGGCAGGCCGGGGACATGGACTTCCTGCAGCCCTACCTGAGCGAGACCACCCGCGCCACCATTGCCCAGGAGAAGCCCGCCCTGCGGGCTGGGCTGATGTTGGCCAGCCCGGATTTCATGCGCAAATAAGCACCCCAAAGACCCTATCCGTTATTCGCCATGCGCCACCATCCCCCACCACCCTTTTTGTCCATGTCCCGTCGCACGGCCCTGCACACCCTGCTGGGCGCAGGTGCCTACTGGGCTACCCCGGCATCGTGGGCGCAAAGCCCGGGAGAAAACGCTGGCAACGGCCGGCTGGTCGTGGTGTTCCTGCGCGGCGCCTACGACGGACTCTCGGCCCTGGTGCCGCATGGCGAGGCCAACTACTATGCGCTGCGCCCGAACATCGCCCTGCCCCGGCCCGACGGCACGGCGCAAACCACGCTGGCCCTGGACGGCACTTTTGGCCTGCATCCGGCGCTGGCGCCGCTGATGCCGCTGTGGAAACAGGGCGTATTGACGGCCCTGCCATCGGCAGGCTCACCCGACCCCACGCGCTCGCACTTTGATGCCCAGCACCACTGGGAAATCGGCATGCCTGGCAAGAGCAGCAACGCTCCGGGATGGCTCAATACTTTGGCAGGTTTTAAAGCTAAAGCCCCCGAAAACAGTGCGCAAGCAGCTACTAAATTCATAGCAATCGGTGTGGGCGAAGCCAACCCGCAAATCCTTTCCGGCAACGCGCCAGTGCAACTGGTTCCCAGGGGCCAGGCCGCGACGCGCCAGGGTGCGCTGGGGGATGAGCGCACCCGCGATGCGGTGATGCGCCTCTACGCCGGGCAGGATGGTTTGTCGCAGGCATTTCGCGCCGGGGCCGACAGCCGCATGCATACCGCCCAGACGCTCAGCGCCGCGGCCATGACCCCTGACACCGCCGATCCCGCCATGAGCAGCCGTGAGATGCAGGCCGCCAACAACGGAGCGGGCCCCGCCCAGGGCCTGCTGCTTGATGCCCAGCACCTGGGTACGCTGATGCGCCAGGACCGCGGGCTGCGGCTGGGGTTTCTCTCCGCGGGCGGCTGGGACACCCATGCCAACCAAGGGGCAGCGACCGGCGCGCTGGCCACCAACCTGGGCAACCTGGCCAGTACGCTGGTGCAACTGCGTCGCGACTTTTCGCTTGACGGCGACGTGGTGGTGGTGTGCAGCGAGTTTGGCCGCACCAGCGCAGAGAACGGCACCCGTGGTACCGACCACGGCCACGGCAATGCCCTGTGGATCATGGGCAACCAGGTCAACGGAGGCCGCTGGCACGGGAACTGGACCGGACTGGCGCAGGGCAACCTGCACGAGGGGCGTGACCTGCCAGTCCACCACGACTTCCGCAGTGTGCTGGCCCAGGTGCTGCGCAGCACCCAGGGACTGCAGGCCAGCGAACTAGACCGCCTGTTCCCCGGCTTTACCTGGGATGCCTCGCTGAACGGTATGCTGCGCGCATGACTGCCAACCCATCCAAATTGACCACCAAGTTCACCGCCTTCCGGAACTTCCTGCACAAGGTCTGGGCCCTGTCCAAGCCTTACTACGCATCCGACGAAAAGTGGAAGGCCCGCGCTCTGCTGGCCGCGATCATCGGCCTGAACCTGGCGCTGGTTTACATGAACGTGCTGTTCAACGACTGGAACAAGCTGTTTTACGACGCGCTGCAGGACAAGAATGCCCAGGTCTTCTGGACCCAGCTGGGGCGCTTCAGCTACCTGGCGTTCGCGTTCATCGTGATTGCGGTCTACAAGTTCTACCTGACCCAACTGCTGGAATTGCGCTGGCGCGCGTGGATGACGCGCCACTATCTGCAACGCTGGCTGGCCGACCACAGCTTCTACCGCCTGGAGCTGGCACGCTTCACCGGCCAGCCCAATGCGCAGGGCAACCCCGACAACCCGGACCAGCGCATCCAGGAGGACATCAACCAGTTCACCAGCCTGACCATCGGCCTGACGATGGGGCTGCTCAATTCGGTGGTGACGCTGGCAAGCTTCGTGGGCATCCTGTGGAGCCTGTCGGGCAGCTTCACCATCCCGCTGGGGGGTGCACAGTATGTGATTCCGGGCTTCATGGTCTGGATGGCGGTGCTCTACTGCCTGGCTGGCAGCGTGATCACGCACACCATCGGGCGCCCCCAGATTGCGCTGAACTTTGAGCAGCAGCGCGTGGAAGCCGACTTCCGGCACCATATGGTGCGGGTGCGGGAATACAGCGAATCCATTGCCTTGGACCGGGGTGAGCCAGTGGAACGCACCCAGCTGGACTTGCGCTTTGGCCGCGTGCTGGGCAACTATCTGGCGCTGATCCAGGCGCAGAAGCGGCTGGTCTGGTTCACCAGTTTTTTTGGCCAGGCCGCGGTGGTGTTTCCGTTCCTGGTGGCAGCGCCTCGCTTTTTCAGCGGAGCCATCCAGCTGGGTGAGCTGATGCAGATTTCCAGTGCATTCGGGCAAGTGCAAGGCGCACTGAGCTGGTTTGTGGACAGCTACCCCAGCTTGGCTACCTGGCGCGCCACCACCGACCGGCTGACCAGTTTTGAAGCATCTTTTCAGGCGCTAGCCCAGGCTGAGTATGCTCAAGCCGCTATCAACTCAGTAGCAACCGACGCGACAGAATTGAGCGCCCAGGATCTGACCGTGGCCTTGCCGGGTGGAGTGGTGCTGCTCGCCGGCGCCTCCCTGCAGGCCGCTGCGGGTGACCGGGTGCTGTTGCAGGGCCCCTCCGGCAGCGGCAAATCCACGTTGTTTCGCACCCTGGCAGGCATCTGGCCGTTTGCCAGCGGCCGGGTGACACTCCCTGCGGACAGTATGTTTATTCCGCAACGACCCTACTTTCCCAACGGGCCCTTGCGCGACGCGCTGGCCTATCCGGAACCCGTCGCGCGCTACACCGACGCGCAATTGCACCAGGCCCTGGACGATGCCCTGCTGCCCGAGCTGAAAAGCCAGTTGGACCGTGCAGACGCCTGGAGCCAGAAACTCTCTGGCGGCGAGCAGCAGCGCCTGGCGATTGCCCGTGTGCTGCTGAAGCATCCGCGCTGGGTGTTTGCCGACGAGGCCACCAGCGCACTCGATGCGGCGGCCGAGGCTTCGGTCTATAAACGGCTTCTGACCCTCGTGGAACATACACAAGGCGCTCTTGTTTCAATAGCACACCGACCGGGCGTGGCAGCATTCCATAACCGGCGCTGGAGCCTGCAGCCGCAGCCTGATGGTGCCCCGGCGCGGTATCAGGCGGAAGACAGCCGTACCGGTCCCGCTGCCTGATATTTTTCGAACCCCCTGGCCCGCAACTCGCACGCGGGGCAGGTTCCACAACCGTAGCCCCAGACATGGCGATGCGCCCGGTCGCCCAGGTAGCAGGTGTGGGTGTGCTCCACGATCAGGTCCACCAGCGCTTGCCCGCCCTGGGGCGTGCCGGACTTTTCACCCAGATCACGCGCCAGTTCCCAGGTGGCGGCCTTGTCGATCCACATCAGCGGGGTTTCGATCAGGAAGCGCTGGTCCATGCCCAGCGAGAGCGCCAGTTGCATGGCTTTCATGGTGTCGTCACGGCAGTCCGGATAGCCCGAGTAATCGGTTTCGCACACCCCGGTCACGATGACCTGCAAGCCGCGGCGGTAGGCCAGGGCGGCAGCCAGCGTGAGGAACAGCAGGTTGCGCCCGGGTACAAAGGTGTTGGGCAAGCCGCTGGCTTCCATCTTGAATGCGGTATCCCGCGTCAGTGAGGTT
Organism: Burkholderiales bacterium; assembly: GCA_028868305.1. Taxonomy (GTDB): domain Bacteria; phylum Pseudomonadota; class Gammaproteobacteria; order Burkholderiales; family Burkholderiaceae_C; genus Allorhodoferax. Next base: position 24,602 of record JAGWUS010000013.1, read on the forward strand.
TCACTCACCTTGCCCAGCACCGCTAGATCCAGCAGATGGTCTTCGCCCAGTTTGAGCACCCACTGCGGGAACTGCGCCCTGATTTCGCGCAGCACGTTCAGGCGGGCGCCCAGCTCCACTTGGTGGCGCTGACCATAGTCAAAAGCTACGGTTTCAACACGCTCATAGTGCGACAGTGCGTGCGCAAGGCAGGTGGTGGAGTCCTGTCCGCCGGAGAAAAGTACGAGAGCTGTGGTGTGCATGGGCGCCATGGTAGAGCACGGCGAGTGGTGGCGTCACCACCGTCTGGCCCCGGGAGGGGGATCAGAGGTTTTCGGTCTTCTTGATCCTGGCCGGTTCGTAGGTAAGAACCTGTTTGGCCATATCACCCGGCACCTGGGTGGGTATAGCAGGCTTCGCCGGCGTAACAAGTTCTTTGACCTGTTCGACCTGGATGGCGCTGGCACTGGCCGTCCAGATGCTGCGCAAGTGGTCCATGAGTACCTGCGACAGCGGCTTGGGCGGCGGATCTTCCACCTTTTCGGGGGCCGGACGGTGAATCGTCCAGTCCTTGGAGGCCGCTTCGTGGGTTTTCTTCTGCAGGGGGTCGGCCACACTGGTGTAGACGGGCTCACCCTCGGTAGGCTGCGTTTTTTGCTTCAGGGCTGGGGCGACCAGATTCACCACGCTGGGCGTGGGTTCAATGGATGGATGTGCCTGTACCGACGGGTTGACCGGGGCGACCGGAATCACCCTGTTTGCCCCCGCCGAAGCCAAATCTGCGGCAGCTTGGCGCACATTCTGGGTTCGATCCATGGATGGCAACTGCATTGTGCTTAAGGCTTTTGGGCCCCCTCCAGTGACATTATGGGTTTGACGTACGTTTCTTAACGGCAGAATTGGGCTGGGATTTAGGCCTATTTTTGAAAATTTGAAAAAAAATCGCTTCGCCCACGTTTTCTTGCACCACTCTGGTGCAAAACAAAAAAATGCATCACTCTGGGGATTCGGTGCCGTCAAATATGGCTTCACACCATAGAGTGACTACGGCAAAGCACATGGCACTGAACTTGCTTCAAGGCGTTGGACAGCAATAAACGGGATCCCACAGAGACGCGTTGCCTCGCGGCAACACTATTAAGTTACGCAGAAGTCCACGCTTATTACAATTCGTCACAATCAACCTTAACCATAGAAAGTAACTGACCATGAAAATGAAATTGATCCCCGCCGCCATCCTGGCCTCCATGTCCATGATCGGTGCCGCCCATGCCGATGTGACGGTTTATGGCCTGTTTGACCTGGCTTACGGCCACACCGACGGCGCTGATGACACGGTCGATTTCAGCAGAAATTCCACCACGCGCCTTGGCGTGAAGGGCAGCACAGACCTGGGCTCTGGCATCAAGGGCAATTTCCAGCTGGAAGCTGGCAATCCCCAAGCTGTCAAGGGCGCAAACGAGCCTTTCTTTAACCGTCAGGCATGGGCTGGACTGGCTGGCAAGTTTGGTGAAGTGCGCGCCGGAACGCAAGACTCGGTAACTTTCCAGACACTGATCCCCTATGACCTGAACTATGATTCAAACAGGACTGCTGCGGCTGATGCTGCTGGTGTTCCCACTTACGGCGGTCAAAACACCATCAGCAAAACCACGGTGATGTACATCAGCCCAGACATGTCGGGCTTCCAGGCCCGTGTGTCTGCCACCCAAAAAGGCAATAACACGGGTACGGACCCCCGTGCTAAGTCGATGTACGCACTGGGTCTGAGCTACAACAACGGCCCCCTGTCCGTGGGTGCAGCGTTTGAAACGGGTAGTACCGACGACACCACCAGCCTCAGAAGCAATGCGTTCTCCGGACTGGGACTGAGCTATGACTTGGGCGTTGTCAAGGTTTCTGGTGCAGCCGTGAACGGTGGAACGACCGCAGCGGGCCTCAGCGGTCGCGGTACCATCGTTGGTATCCAGGCTCCCATTGCCGGCGCAACATTTGGTGTTCAATACGCCAAGAACAGCGATACCCAAGATACCGGCACCGAGTTTTTTGCCAACAAGGAAGTGCTGAAGAACACGACCGCATACCTCGACTACGGCATCAAAACTCCTAATGTGGGCGCAAAGGTTGTCACTTACTCTGTGGGCATGATCTACGCGTTCTAAATTGAACCCGGCTCAGGCGGGCGTGCCCGCTTGCATCCCCCAAAAAGCCCAGCGCCGCCCGCTCTGGGCTTTTTTTCAGTTACGCACCAACGCGCGATACGTTAGCGTAGTCTGGCGTTCTGCCGGCACCGCCACATTCCAGGTGGCCGTGTTGGATGCACCCTTGGTGTGGGGCTGGCTGGCGCTCAGAATTTGCCAGTCGCCTGGCATGGGCTCCTGCACCGTGACCACCACGGCTTCTTTCTTGGCGTTCTTCAGTACGATCTCGTAAGCGCTCTCGAACACCGCGTTGTATTTGCCTGTGCCGCCCAGCTTTTTGAAGTCGGTCTGCTTCTTGTCGGCAGTCACGTCAAACGCGTCGCCGAGCTTGAGGCTCACCTTTTCGCCCTTGGGCGTGTGGTCGATGCGGTCTTCACCGATGAACTGCGCGTTGCCGGCACTGTCTTTCTTGTAAACGCGAATCACGCCCTTGGGCAGTGGTAGACCCAGGCGTGCGCTCTCCTTGTTTTCAAACTCCACGAACACACTGACCTTGAGCTTCTGGCCCAGGTCCCCCACGCTGCTCTGGTAGTAGTAATCGCTGCCGCGCAGCAACAGTTCCTTGCGGGCCGGCACGCCACTGGCTGACAGCAGGGCCACCTGTTTGGTCTGGTTTTCGGCAATGGTGGTGGGGCGGCCCAGGGTGTAGAGGTGGTATTCGAACAGCGACTCCTGTGCTAGGTCGCTGACCGCCTTGGCCATGGCAGGCGCTGCCATGAGCACCCGTCCGCGCTGTGCGACTTCAGGCGCAACCTGATTCACGTCCCCCGCCACCAGTTGCACCCGGGCATTGCGGTAACTGGCGCCACTGGTGTTGGTCAGCGTGACCCATCCCGACATATCGAGTCTGTCGTCTGCCGCGTTGAGTTCCACGACGTAATCGGCCTTCCATGCCAGCCCCCCTGTCAGGTAACTGAGTTCCACGTCCTGCGCAGTGGCGGCGGTGTTCTCCAGCGCCATCACCAGGGTGGGGCGGTCCCGCAGATTGGCGGGTACGCTGCCAAACACCAGGCGCCCGGGAATACCGGTTTCAATGCGCTGGCCGATTTGCAGCACAACCCCGTTGTTGGCCGACAGTACCGTGGCCGTCTCGGTGGTCTCGGCGCCGGTAGCGGGGTTGGTGCGCACCACGTTCACCGTTTGGCCCACATATTTTTCCAGCATCTTTTGCGGCGTGAGCAAATCGAAATCGAAGTTCTGCTCGACCACACTCAAAGCGCCCGGCGCACTGATGCTGCGCAACAGCGCCGTCTCCGGGCGCATTTTGGCGCTCACATCGCGAAACGCCAGTGCCCCGGCACCGGTCTTGAGTTGCACCCGCCGCTGGTCTTTCACCAACGCCAGGTTGTCGTTGTAGATGGTGACGGCCACTTCGCGCTGATCGGCCAGCGTGCTGCGCTGCTCGGTGCCCTGCGCGGTGGCTAGCTGTGCTGCAACAGCAAGGCCGGTCAAAACGAAAGGGATAGTGAATGGGCGCATGGGCAGTCTTTCAGAAAAGTGGGCAATGGGGGCTTAACGCGAAGATACGCCATCGTGCTGACCGTCTGGTAGTCTTGGTCATTGATCTTTGGAGAATTCATGACCCTGAGTACCTGGTGGCTGTTTGTCCTGATGACCTTTGTAGTCTCGGCCACGCCGGGGCCCAACATGCTGCTGGTCATGAGCACCAGCGCCCGGCTCGGGCTGCGTGCCGCCGTAGTCACCATGGCAGGTTGCATGGCGGCACTGCTGGCCATGATGAGTATTTCAGCGGCTGGCCTGGGCGCCCTGCTACAAACATTTCCAGCGGTTTTTGATGCCCTGCGCCTGGCGGGAGCCGCGTACTTGGCCTACCTGGGCTACAAAACCTGGCGGGCATCGGTGGCTGACGAGGTGGCACAAATAGCCGGGGGCAATGGTGCACCCGGCCGGTTCACAGCGCAATTCCGGCAAGGTTTTCTGGTGGCCGCCAGCAACCCAAAAGCGATTCTGTTTGCAGCTGCTTTTTTCCCGCAGTTCATCAACCCGCAATTGGCCAAGCTGCCGCAGTTCGGCATTCTGCTCATCACCTTTGCGGTGATTGAGATCAGCTGGTACTTTGTGTATGCCGTCAGCGGAAAGCGGCTGTCGGCGTACCTGCAGCGTGCCACCGTCATGCGAACCTTCAACCGCGTTACAGGAGGCGTATTCATTGGCTTTGCTGCGGTCATGGCCACGGCCCGGGACTAAGACCGCCCGAAATGCACGGCGACATGCCATGACCACCGCTGCCACCGCAACGCCGGCCAGCACACGGCGCTCGATTCTGCTGCTGTCGTTTGCCACTTTCTCCAGCATGACGTCGCAGCGCATCTGTGATGCGATGCTGCCTGAGCTCTCCCGTGAGTTCACCGTCAGCCTGGGCAAGGCAGCACAAGTCATTTCGGTGTTTGCCGTGGTGTATGGCCTGTCCCAACTGTTCTGTGGACCGCTGGGCGACCGCATCGGAAAGTACCGTGTCGTCACCTTTGCCACGCTTGCTTGTGCTTTGGGCAGTGGTGTCTGTGCATTTGCCGGCTCCATCGACGCACTGGTCATCGCGCGCATGCTGGTGGCAGCCGGCGCTGCCGCCATCATCCCCCTGTCTATGGCCTGGGTAGGCGATTTGGTGACCACCGCGCATCTGCAGGAAACACTGGCGCGCCTCGGACTCGGTTCCACCTTTGGCGTTGTGGGAGGCCAGCTGCTAGGTGGATTCCTGACCGATGCCGTGGGTTGGCGTTGGGCATTTGGCTTCATGACGCTGCTGTTTGGCAGCGTGGGCACCCTGCTGTACTTCAATTGGCGCAAACAATCGCCACTGTCCACACCTGGCGGCCATGCAGTCTCTGCAGGCAACGCTGGTTTTGTACGCCAGTCGCTCTCGATGCTCATAGCCCCCTGGCCCCGTACGGTGCTGGCTGTGGCTCTGCTGGAAGGCGCGTCCGGTTTTGGCGTTCTGGCCATCTGGGCCTCGCACTTGCACAGCACCCACCATTTGTCGCTGTCCATGGCGGGATCCATCGTGGCACTTTTTGGACTGGGCGGGGTGCTGTACATGGCAGTCGCACGCCATTTGATTCGCCGCTTCGGACAAGTTGGACTGTGCCTGGTGGGCGGCGCACTCGTCGGCCTGTCTGCCCTGGTGCTGGGTCTGACACCCTATTGGTATTTGAGCATTCCGGCGGGTCTGTTCGGCGGGTTTGGGTTCTTCATGTTTCACAACACCATGCAGGCCAACGCCACCCAGATGACCCCAAAAACGCGCGGGACGGCGGTATCGCTTTTTGCCTGTGCGCTGTTCATCGGCCAATCGCTGGGCGTCATGGCAGCAGCCGCACTGATTGCACCGCTGGGCTCAGGGGTGGTGGTGGCACTGGGCGGTGGAGTAATTACCGCCCTGGGCGCCTACTTTGCCTACGCCTTGCGCCAGCGCGAAAAGCACCTGCACCCGCTGCCTACTTGAAACCAACCCGATCCAGCATCTGCTGCACCTTGATCTGGTTCATGCCTACGGCGCTGATGTTGATCAGCTCGCTCTTGAAGCTGCCGCCTGTCATGGCCTTGAGTGCCGGGTTATCCAGCTTCAGGCCGGGAACAACAGGCCATTCGTTGTTGCCGTTGGCAAAATGGTTTTGTGCTTCAGGCGAAGCCAAGTATTCCAGAAAGCGGATCGCGTTGGCGGTATTTTTGGAGTTCTTTGCAACCCCTCCCCCAGCCACGTTCACGTGCGTACCCCAGGTCGCCTGGTTAGGGAACACCACCCCCACGCGTTCGGCTACGGCTTTTTCTTCCGGATTTGTCGAGCGCATCAGTCGGGCCAGGTAGTAGGTGTTGGTGACGGCAATCGCACATTCACCACTGGCAACGCCCTTGATCTGGTCGGTATCGCCCCCTTTGGGCGAGCGCGCCATGTTGCCCACCATGCCCTTGAGCCACTCCTCGGTTTTTTCTGGGCCCATGTGCTCCACCATGGCGCCAAAGAGGCTCAGGTTATAGGGGTGGGAGCCTGACCGGATGCACAGTTTGCCCTTGTTCTTGGGGTCGGCCAACTCCTCGTAGGTGTCAACATCCTCTTTTTTGACACTGGCCTTGTCATACACAATGACCCGCGCTCGGGTGGAAAAACCGAACCATGGCGTGCCTTCATCTGAGGTCTTAGCCCTCAGCTGGGCGGGAACGGCGCTCTCCAGCACTTTGGACTTGACGGGCCTGAACAGACCATCCACCTCGGCACGCCACAGCCGTGCGGCATCCACCAGCAGGACCACATCAGCCGGCGAGGCAGCCCCCTCTGCCCGCAGGCGCGAGAGGATGCCTGCGTCATCAGAGTCCACACGCTGGATGCGGATGCCCGTGGCTTTGGTAAAGCCGCTGTACAGCGCTTCGTCACTCGGATAGTGGCGCGCAGAATACAGGTTTAACACAGCATCCTGCGCCTGGGCCACTGGCGCCAGTGCGGCCAGCGCAAGTGCGATTGCGAAGAAAGGGATCGGTTTCATGGGCTTGTTCAGATTGAGGTCGAACCGCCACTATAACACCAATGCGAATCATTCGCATTACTATCAATTAATTTAACGGCGCCGTTGCAAGGTACGACTCAACATGATCACCGGAATCAGCCCCACGGCCACCAGTGTCAGCGCCGGCAGAGCCGCTTCGCCCAGCCGTTCGTCCCTGGCCAGTTGGTAGGTGACCACAGCCAGCGTGTCCCAGTTGAAGGGACGCAGAACCAGGGTGGCAGGCAACTCTTTCATGACGTCCACAAACACCAGCAATATCGCAGCCGCGGTGGAGCCACGCAATAGCGGCCAGTGCACCTGCCGCAATAGCCCTACCCCCGAACTTCCCAGCATGCGGGCGGAATCGTCCAGCGCCGGGGAGATGCGTGCGTAACCACTCTGCACCGATTGCAGCGCAACCGCCGTGAACCGCACCATGTAGGCCCACAGCACACCCAGCACGGTGGCAGTGACCCAGTACCCCACACTGGCTTGTGGTGCCACCCGCTGGATCCCACCCACGGGCAACAGCAGCCCGACCACCACCACAGCCCCCGGCACCGCATAGCCCAGACCCACTAGCTGCGCCACGCCGCGCGTCACCATGCCCGGTTGCCGGCGTTGCGCAAAAGCGAGCCAGAACGCAAGCGCCGTTGCCAGCATGGCGCTGACCAGTGCCAGCAGCAGACTGTTAAGTGCCCATTGCCCGTAAGCACCGATAGGCAAGGTCTCCCAGCCCTCCATGAGAGGGCGCAGCATGAACAGCACCGGCAATACAAAACCTGTCAGTACCGGCACGCTGCAAGCGCCCCAGGCCACCCAGCGCGCAGCACCCTGCAGATGCACCGGCCGTGCTTCAAACCCACCGCTGCGCTGGCCACGCCCGCTGGCAAATCGCAGGCGGCGCTGCGAATGGCGCTCCAGCCACAGCAGCACGCCCACCGAAGCCAGCAGCAGCGTCGCCAGCTGGGCCGCCGCAAGGCGGTTGTCCATCACCAGCCAGGCTTTGTAAATGCCCGCAGTAAAGGTCTGGATGCCAAAATAACTCGCCACCCCGAAGTCCGCCAGTGTTTCCATCAAGGCCAGCGCCACGCCTGCGGCCACGGCCGGCCGCGCTAGCGGCAAGGCCACCTCGCGCAGACGGCGTGACAGCGGTGCGCCCAGCAGGCGGGCTGCCTCCATCAGCTGTGATGCGTGCTCTGTCAGGGCGGTGCGTGCAAGCAGGTACACATAGGGGTACAGCGTGAAAGTAAAAACCCACACGGCGCCCCCGAGGTTGCGGACTTCAGGAAACATACGCCCGCGCAGGCCGAAAGTCTCGCGCAGCAATGTCTGCAACGGCCCGGAAAACTGCAGAAAATCCGTGTAGGCATACGCCACTACATAAGCTGGCATGGCCAGCGGCAACAGCAGAGCCCATTCGGCCACACGGCGCCCGGGGAACTCAAACTGCGTGACCACACAGGCGGTCCCCATCCCCACCACCGCCACACCGATGGCGACCGCCACGCTAAGCCATAAGGAGGTAGCGGCGTACTCCGGCAGCACGGTTTGCGCCATCTGGCGCAGCACATCCGCCGCCTGTGCGTCCCACTGCAAGGAGGTCAACGCCAGGGCCAGCACGGGCAACACCAGCACCAGAGCACAAAGAGGCAATAACAGGGACGTCCACCGGAATCCAGTGCGGACCATGGGTTGGGCCATTTCAATGTAAATGAGAATCTATATTATCTACAATGCAGACATGTTCCTCGCGCTCTCAGAACTTCGGGTCCAGTTTCCGGGTGCCAGTCGGGCCGCCGTCGATGGCGTTACGCTCGGTCTGGCAGCGGGCGATATTGGCGTTCTCATCGGCCCTTCCGGCTGCGGCAAGACCACGCTATTGCGCGCGGTAGCGGGTCTGGAGCCCATCCACTACGGCAGCATCAGCCTGGAGCGGCAAGTGATCAGCAGCCCCGATGCGCAGGTGCCGCCAGAGAGCCGAAGCATGGGTATGGTGTTTCAGGACTATGCCCTGTTTCCGCACCTGGACGTAACGCGCAATGTGGACTTCGGCATCCGGCATCTGGATACGGCACGCCGGCATGCACGGGTGAGTGAAGTGCTCAGTCTCGTCGGTCTGGATGGCATGCAGTCCCGCTATCCCCATGAACTGTCGGGAGGCCAACAACAACGGGTGGCCCTGGCACGGGCTCTGGCCCCCAAGCCGCGTCTGCTGTTGCTGGACGAGCCGTTTTCTAACCTCGACATCGAGTTGCGCGAGCGACTGGCGCACGAGCTGCGCGCCATCCTTAAAGCGGCCGGCGCCACCGCCCTGTTTGTGACGCACGACCAGCTCGAAGCGTTTGCCATCGGTGACGTCATTGGCGTGATGCACCAGGGCAAGCTGCAGCAATGGGATGACGCTTATACGATCTACCACCGCCCGGCCACGCGGTTCGTAGCCGAATTCATTGGCCATGGTGTGTTCATCCCGGCCCAGCTGTCGTTGGGTGAAGGTGAAGTGGTGGTGCAGACGCCCCTGGGCCGCCTGCACGACGTTGGTGAATGCCCCCTACCCAGTGCGTATGAAGCAGGCCTGTGTGAGCTTCTGCTGCGCGCCGACGACATCATTCACGATGACGCATCCCCGGTCCAGGGGCAGATCGTGCGCAAGGCGTTTCGCGGCTCGGAATTTCTGTACACGCTGCGCCTGTCCTCCGGGGAGACCTTGATGACCCACGTTCCCTCCCACCATAACCACGACGTTGGAGAGTGGATCGGCATTCGTGTCGACGTCAACCACATCGTCACCTTTGCGCGCGACGCACGTACCTCCGGGGTCTGAACCCGTCACGACAGCTTTGCCCGGAAAACCCGCGGTGAAACGCCCGCATCGCGCCTGAAAACCCGGGTGAAATAAGCGGGATCCCCATAGCCCAGGGCGTAGGCAATGGTCGTAACGCTGAGATTGGTGTATGCCAGCTGCCTGCGCGCTTCCCGTATGGTGCGCGCCTCAATCATCCGCAGGGCCGAGTCGCCGGTGGCAGCACGGGTCAGACGGCTCAAGTGTGTGGGCGACACTGCGAGCGCGCGGGCGTAGTCGGCCACTCGCCAGTGCGCAAGAAAGTGCGCGTCAATCAGCCCACGAAAGCGTTGTACCAGGTTCGATTCCGCAAAGTTGGAGGGTTGTGCGCCCTGCGCACCCATGGCGCGTGCCACCCAGCCCAGCAAGACGGCGCTCAGGCCCCGAAGCACCAGTGCCCGCGCCTTGGAACTACCCGAAAACTCCTGCCATATCTGCTCCATAACGCGATGGATGGACGCGTCGGCCTGCACTTCGCAGGCGCGCCCCAGATCGGCACGCACATCACCTACGCGCACCAATATTTCGTCCAGCAGTTCGTCTGCAAAAGTGGCTACCCATCCGCAGGTTCCCTTTTTGAACCGGAAGGCGTGAACATGGCCAGGAGGCACATTGACCAAGGAACCGGCGGTGAGTGCGCTGACCGTACCGTCCAGACTGACAGTGCCGCAACCCGATTGCACCAACAGCACCTGGTGCAGGCGTGCGTGGCGATGGGGAGATAACTCCCAGTCGTGCAGGACCGACCTGTCTGCAATCGTCTCGCAATGCATCACGTCCGGCAAATGGGTGGATTCGCCAAACAAGCTGTAGGACTGGATCGCATGCCGACCGTTTTTCATGTTCGAAATGTACAAGTATTGGCCTGATTTGGCTATTCAATACCAAGCCGATATGGCGTATCTTTCGTCCTGCGGTATCCCAGTGAAAACAATTGAACCCCTATTGGAGACAACCATGAAAACCCAGGTTTGCATCATTGGCGGTGGCCCTTCCGGCCTCATGCTTTCGCAGCTTCTGCATCTCAAAGGCATTGAGACCGTAGTGCTGGAGCGGCAAAGCCGTGAGTACGTGCTCAGCCGTATCCGTGCCGGTGTGCTGGAGCACGGATTTGCTGAACTCATGCGCGAAGCCCAGTGCGGCGAGCGCATGGACAAGGAAGGCGAAATCCACGACGGCTTCCTGATCGCCCACGATGGCAAACTCGATCGTGTGGATTTGCATAAATACAGCGGCGGAAGTTCGGTGGTGGTTTACGGCCAGACTGAACTGACCCGTGACCTCTACGAGGCACGCGATCGCATGAAAGGCATCGTGATCCACAATGCCGAAGACGTGCAGCCGCACGACCTCAAAAGCGACAAACCTTACGTGACCTACCGCAATGGCGACGAGATCGTGCGTATCGATTGCGACTTCGTGATTGGCGCGGACGGCTTCCACGGCGTGAGCCGCAAGTCCATCCCCAAGAATGTGCTCAAGGAATACGAGAAGGTATACCCCTTCGGCTGGCTGGGCGTGCTGTCCCGCACAAAACCTGTCTCTCCGGAACTGATCTATGCCAAGCATGAGCGAGGATTCGCCCTGTGCTCCCTGCGTTCGCAGGTGCTGAGCCGCTATTACATCCAGGTGCCACTGACAGACACGGTGGAAGACTGGTCCGACGAAGCTTTCTGGAATGAACTCAAGCGCCGCCTGCCCAAAGAAGTGGCTGACAAGCTCATCACGGGCGATTCGATTGAAAAGTCGATTGCTCCGCTGCGTTCGTTTGTGGCCGAACCCATGCGCTATGGCAACCTGTTCCTGGCAGGGGACGCGGCCCACATTGTCCCCCCCACGGGTGCACGGGGGCTCAATAGCGCGGCTTCCGACATTTATTACCTCTACCGCGCCATGGTGGCGCATTACAAACAGGGCGACAGTTCCGGCCTGGACAACTACTCCGCAAAAGCCCTGGCGCGCGTCTGGAAGGCACAGCGCTTCTCATGGTGGATGACGACCATGCTGCACACCTTCCCTGCATCCATCGAGTACGACCAGAAGCTGCAGGAGATCGACCTGGCCTACCTGTTCTCTTCGGAGGCTGCGCAGCGGTCGCTTGCAGAAAACTACGTCGGTCTTCCGTTTTAATCAGCGCAACATTGAAACAGACCTGCGCCAGTGTTCACTTCATTTTTGCGACTCAGTTTGAGCTAAGTAAGACCACCTATTCTTCAAATCACGCAACTTTCTGCGTGCATTCAATTGGACGAGGACAACCAGGACTGATTCGTTTCACCTCACCTGTCTAGCCAAGTGCCGATAATAGAACTTATTGACTCCTAACATGCGACTGCTACTCGTTGAAGACGACACCATGATCGGCGAGGTCCTTCTGGACCTGCTACGTGACGAGCATTACGCAGTGGATTGGGTAAGAGACGGCGAGATAGCTGACGCCACGCTTGAATCTCAAAATTATGATTTGATTCTTTTGGACTTGGGCCTGCCCAAGCGGGACGGGCTCGAGGTTCTTCGCAAACTGCGATCTCGCAAGGACAGGACCCCTGTGCTCATTGTTACTGCACGTGATGCGCTTGAACAGCGTGTGCGTGGACTAGACATGGGGGCAGACGACTACATTGTGAAGCCCTATGAGCTTGACGAAATATTGGCACGGATTCGCGCCCTGATACGTCGTGCTTCCGGCCGTGCTGAGCCAGTGTACGAGCACTTGGGTGTTAGCGTGAACCCTGTGACCAGAGAAGTTTTGGTACATGGGGTGTCGGTAACTCTTTCGTCAAAAGAGTGGGCCATATTGGAGCTTTTACTTGCACGTCCTGGCTTGGTACTTTCGCGCAAACAGTTAGAAGATAAGCTCTACAGTTGGAAAGATGAAGTGAGCAGCAATGCCGTCGAAGTCTATATTCATGGCTTGCGCAAAAAGTTGGGGACACAGCTGATTCAAAATGTTCGTGGTGTTGGCTACATGATTCCCAAAGGGGCTCCGTGAATACAGTATTGCCGCACTCCCTTCGGGCCAGACTGCTGTTGTTTCTATTGGTCGCCGTCATTGTTACGACCTTGCTTCAGGCCTTGGTTGCATACCGCTCCGCTTTGATAGAAACAGATGAGATATTCGATTATCAGATGCAGAAAATGGCTGCGTCTTTGCGACCTGGTTTAGTAACGTCAGCAGCGGAATTTGATCCTGACCCGAATATTGATGCCGAAATTGAGTTTGTGGTGCAGGTCTGGACCTCGGAGGGACTGCGTGTCTTTCGATCCACAGCGAAAGCAGACTTGCCGCAGCGCGCGGTTCTAGGGTTTTCGAATATAGAGACACATGGCACGACTTACCGGATTTTTTCCCTTGCAACTGGCAACCAAGTTGTCCAAATCGCCCAGGAATTGACAGCGAGGCAAAAGATGGCAGGCAAGCTAGCGTTGCGTACGGTAGCTCCCATCGGGCTTGTGGCTCCGCTCTTGATGCTTCTCGTATGGTGGGTCATCACTACATCGCTATCTCCAGTGGACCGTGTGCGAAGGCAGGTGGCATCGCGGCATGCAGATACTCTGACGGAAGTTAGCGAAGATGGTTTGCCCGATGAAATCGTCCCTTTGGTTCAAGAACTTAACTTGCTGTTTAAGAGAGTGCGACAGGCCTTTGAGGCACAGCAACGTTTTGTCGCCGATGCCGCGCATGAATTACGTTCTCCTCTGGCTGCACTAAAGTTGCAGGTTCAGGGGTTGCGTCGTGCGCATGATGATTCGTCAAAATCGCTTGCGGTTGAGCGACTTACAGCGGGTATTGATCGCGCAACCCGATTGGTGGAACAACTATTAGTCCTGGCGCGGCAACAGGCTCGCGTAGCTGAGGAAATCCCCCTACATCCCGTGGACTTGCGCAAGGTAGCGCAGTTCGTACTTGCTGACCTGTGGGAAGTGGCAAGACAGCGTCAGATCGATATTGGCATTGATGGCTGCGAAGATGGTTACGTTAATGGACAGGAAGACGCTCTGCAAATTCTCATTCGCAATCTGGTGGACAACGCAATTAAATACACCCCAAAGGGTGGCGTCGTGAATATATCTCTTAGTCGTGGTGAGAATCATATATTTCTGAAGGTGGAAGATAGTGGCCCCGGCATCCCCGAACAAGACCACAAACGAATATTCGACCGTTTTTACCGACTGGCTGACACGCGCACCAGTGGAAGTGGTCTTGGTTTGTCCATTGTCAAGACCATTGCAGACATGCTTGTTGCACATGTGTCCATTGGACGTTCCGCTCACCTAGGCGGGCTTGAGGTGACCGTAGCTTTTGAAGCTACGCAACCCTTGCACAGTCCAAGTGTGTGACGTTAACAAAGCTTTACGCATAGTTTGAGCAATTCTTAAGTCCTGGCTAAGTTGCACTCCTGACAATGAAGTTGTTATTCCCCTTAACGCTTTGAAAGGAACTCACATATGCTGACCTCTCTATCGACGCAGCGTAGTATTGCGATTGCTTTGGCTTCTGCTGGACTCATCACCATCGGTAGTCTCGGCGCACTGGGTTTTACGCGTGCGCATGCCGTGACAACGCCCGCAAAGCAGGCAGTTGCTTCCGTGCAATCCCCTGTAATGTCCTTGCCTGACTTCGCACAAATCACTGCACACAATGGACCTGCAGTTGTCAATATCAGTGTGAGTGGTATTACAAAGACCTCGAGCGACAATTCTTCCGGCAACCCGACGTCTCAAAGCCGGGGACGTCAGGGGTTAGACCCCAATGACCCATTCTTCGATTTCTACAAGCATTTCATGGGACCCAACGGCCAGTATCCATTGCCGCGGGAAACCCCGATGCATGCGCAAGGTTCTGGATTTATAGTCAGCGCAGATGGCGTGATACTGACCAACGCGCACGTTGTACGTGACGCAAAGGAGGTCACGGTCAAGCTGACCGACCGACGCGAATTCAATGCCAAAGTCGTGGGTGCTGACCCCAAGACGGATGTGGCTGTACTCAAAATTGACGCCAAGGATCTACCAACTGTTGCGCTCGGGAATACCCGCGATCTGCAAGTCGGCGAGTGGGTTCTCGCCATCGGCTCCCCCTTTGGTTTTGACAACAGCGTGACAGCGGGTGTCGTCAGTGCCAAAGGCCGATCATTACCCGAAGATAGCTTTGTGCCATTCATACAGACAGACGTAGCAGTTAATCCCGGCAATTCTGGTGGCCCGCTATTTAATGGGCGTGGTGAGGTGGTGGGCATCAACTCGCAGATTTATAGTCGCACGGGCGGTTACCAGGGTCTCTCATTCGCAATACCCATTGAATTAGCAAATAGAGTTAAAGAGCAGATACTTGCGACCGGCAAAGCCAGCCATGCTCGTTTGGGCGTTTCTATTCAAGACGTCAACCAAGCGTTTGCAGATTCATTCAAACTGGATAAGCCCGAAGGGGCACTCATATCCGGCGTCGAAGTCGGAAGTCCCGCTGAGAAAGCCGGCCTCAAGAGCGGTGATGTCATTCTGAAAGCGAATGGTCAATCCGTCGTCGCCTCGGGTGATCTTCCAGCTTATATCGGGAATGCCCTGCCTGGCGAAAAAGTAGCACTGGAGGTATGGCGCCAGGGCAAACGTGAAGAGATCGCGGTTAAGTTAGCTGACGCTAGTGCCAAGCAAGAACAGACCGTTGCCAAAGACGAAGGCGCTAGCAATGGCAAGCTTGGCTTAGCACTGAGGCCACTGCAGGATCAGGAAAAGCGCGCCATTGGGGCGACAAGTGGATTTATGGTTGAAGGGGCTGAGGGCGCTTCGGCCTTGGCGGGCATACAGCCGGGTGACGTTTTGGTTGCCGTCAACGGCACCCAAATTCATAGTATCGAGCAAGTTCGTGCCATCGTATCGAAGTCCAGCAAATCAGTCGCATTGCTCATTCTGCGCGAAGGGAATCAGATTTTTGTTCCCGTACGGATTGGATGACGGCAAGCCTGCGTTTATTTAGTGGTTTCTGCAGACCACTTCACGAATTTTCTGCTGACTTTTATGGGGATTTCAACATGAACAAGATTTCCGAAACGCTTCTGACTACGACGATAGGGCTCACATT
The DNA here is from genome assembly GCA_028868305.1 of Burkholderiales bacterium. Taxonomy (GTDB): domain Bacteria; phylum Pseudomonadota; class Gammaproteobacteria; order Burkholderiales; family Burkholderiaceae_C; genus Allorhodoferax. The sequence continues at coordinate 40,205 of JAGWUS010000013.1, forward strand.
GCTTGCTGGTGCAAACTTCGCAAACGCTCAGTCATTGTTACCACCAGTACAACACAGCGGAGCCAACACTTTTATAACAGGTGGTATCGGGCTTGATGAATCCACGGCCTTCAAAAGTGCGATGAAAGACTGGCCTCTCACGCTGCAATTCGCAGAAAAAAGTGGGCATAAGGCCCAGTATGTGGCCGATGTGCAGGTGGTCGTTACGGACACAAAGGGGCAAGTTGTTATGAATGCGAAATCGGAGGGACCATTCATACTTGCCAAAATTCCACCAGGTGTCTACAAGGTACAAGCAATTCTGCTTGGTAAAGCGATGCACCAAAAAATAGAACTCAAAGACGGTCAGCCAGCAAAAGTCACTTTTTTGTGGCCTGCAAGTAACGCTGAGGCGCATTAGTCATTTTGGGAAAGTGATATTTTGACGACGAAATTTAGCGAGAAGCCGCTGCTTCGCGGAATCTCGGCCCACATATTGCCGACATCGGCAACGATGATAGGCGTCTGCATGACTGTTTTGACCATTGGTCATCTGGGCGCCGCAGGGCCATGGCGTATTGTGATAGATAAGGTGCTGGCTATTGACGCATTGGTTTTTTTGATCAGCGCGATGTTGTCCTTTATTTCCATGCGGGTAAGCAAAGCGGGGGGCACATATGAGTCCAGTGCCGAAGTTGTGTTTGTTATAGGCTTAGGAGTGCTCGCATTGGGTGCTATGGGTCTGGCGTTCGCTATCAACTAGGGCGTGTTAGCAATCGAATAGCTTCAACAATCAATGCGAAGTGGATACAACAAACTTACCCGCATGGATGCTTACTCCACCGTCACACTCTTGGCCAGGTTGCGCGGCTTGTCGACATCCGTTCCCCGCGCGCAGGCTGTGTGGTAGGCCAGCAGTTGCAGGGGCACCACGTGCAGCAGAGGTGACAGCTCGCCGTAGTGCTCGGGCATGCGGATCACATGCAGGCCTTCGCCGCTGTCGATGCGGGTATCCGCGTCCGCCAGCACATAGAGCACGCCGCCGCGGGCACGCACTTCGTGCAGATTGCTCTTGAGCTTTTCCAGCAACGCGTCGTTGGGCGCTACGGTCACCACCGGCATTTCACTGGTCACCAGCGCCAGGGGGCCGTGCTTGAGTTCACCAGCCGGGTAGGCCTCAGCATGGATGTAGCTGATCTCCTTGAGTTTCAACGCACCTTCCAGAGCAATAGGGTAGTGCAGGCCACGGCCCAGGAACAAGGCGTTTTCTTTTTTGGCAAAGTCCTCGGCCCAGGCAATGATCTGCGGCTCCAGTGCCAGCACGGCCTGCAAGGCTGCGGGTAGGTGGCGCATGGCCTTGAGGTGCCGCGCTTCGTCGGCATCGCTCAGCCGGCCCTTGGCTTGCGCCAGGCACAGGGTCAGCAAAAACAAGCCCGCCAGCTGGGTGGTAAAGGCTTTGGTGGACGCCACGCCGATTTCGACACCGGCACGGGTCACATAGGCCAGGCTGCATTCGCGCACCATGGCGCTGGTGGCCACATTGCAGATGGTCAGGGTGTGCTGCATGCCCAGGGACTGGGCATGGCGCAGTGCGGCCAGCGTGTCAGCGGTCTCGCCACTCTGGGTGATGGTGACAACCAGGGTGCTGGGGTTGGGCACCGAGTCGCGGTAGCGGTACTCACTGGCCACTTCCACATTGCACGGCACTTTGGCGATACTCTCGATCCAGTATTTGGCGGCACAACCGCTGTAATAGCTGGTGCCGCAGGCCAGGATGAGCACCGAGTCCACCTGGGCAAACACGCGCGCGGCATTGGCGCCAGGTGCATGGTTGCCCTGCTGGTCAAACAGCTCGGGCACGATGCCCTCCACGCCTTCCAGCGTGTCGGCAATAGCGCGCGGTTGCTCGAAAATTTCTTTCTGCATGTAATGGCGGTAGGGGCCGAGCTCGGCGGCACCACTGTGCGCCAACACGGTTTTCACCGGGCGCTGTGCGGGGGTAATCGCTTTGCCTGACTTGTCGAACAGCCAGTATTTGCCCAGCTGCACATCGACCAGATCGCCCTCTTCCAGGTAGACGATCTGGTCGGTCACGCCGGCCAGAGCCATGGCGTCGCTGGCCAGGAAATGCTCCTGTCCGTCCTTGCCCACGCCCAGAATCAGCGGCGAGCCCGCACGCGCGCCGATCAGGCGGTGCGGCTCGTCCTTGCAGAACACGGCAATGGCGTAGGCGCCATGCAATTGGGCAATGGCGGCTTTGACGGCTTCGAATAGATCGCCGTCATACAGGCTGTCAATCAGGTGGGCGATGACTTCGGTGTCGGTCTGGCTGTCAAACACATAGCCTTTGGCTTTGAGCGCAGCGCGCAAGTCGTCGTGGTTTTCGATGATGCCGTTGTGCACCAATGCCACCCGGCCCGGTTTGCTGGAGGCCTCTGCACCGGTGCCGTGGCTGAAGTGGGGGTGGGCGTTGTGCACCGCGGGCGCACCATGGGTGGCCCAGCGGGTGTGGGCAATGCCCAGGTTGCCTTGCACGCCGCCAGCGGCGACCTGCTCGATCAATTCGGCTACGCGGGAGGTGCTGCGGGCGCGGCGCAGGCCGCTGAACCCGGAGCCCCCTTCGGTAGGGCCGTCCTGCGCGTAGACGGCTACGCCGCAAGAGTCATAGCCCCGGTATTCCAGCCGCTCCAGGCCTTGCACCAGCACAGGAACGATGTTGCGGGTAGAGATAGCGCCGACGATGCCACACATGATTTTTCTTCCAGTCCATTGAATGCCTGCATCCTAAAGTTCTACAAAGAAATATGTACTTGAAATAAAATAATATTTGAACGAAAATTTCACTAATTACATATTTTGGAATAAATTTCCATAAATATCAATTAAATGGAAAAATTGCCACTTGATGCCATCGACCTGCAGCTGCTGGGCCAACTGCAGCGCGACGCCTCGCTCAGCAACCAGGCATTGGCCGAACGCATCCACACCTCGCCGCCCACCTGCCTGCGGCGCGTGAAACGGCTGCGCGATGCGGGACTGATCGAGCGGCAGGTGGCCTTCCTCAACCCCGAGCGCCTGGCCCAAACCCTGGGGCATGGGCTGACGGCCCTGGTGGAGATCACGCTGGACCGGCAGGATGCAGCTGCACTCGAAGCCTTTGAGAAACGTGTAGCGTCAGACACCGCCGTGCAGCAGTGCTACCGCGTGTCTCCGGGGCCGGACTTTTGTCTGGTGGTGCACACCCGCGATATGCCGGACTACCAGGCGCTGACGCAGCGCCTGTTTACCAGCGACGCCAATGTGCGCAATGTGAAAGCGTTCTTCAGCGTCAAACGCAGCAAGTTTGGTGCGGAGCTGCCGCTGGATTGAGAACCAAATTAGCAGCTAGCCCGCATGGAACTTGCATAAGAAGCTATCAAAAAAGTAGCAATTGATTATGCAGTTGGCAAGGTGATGGTCACGCAGCAACCCGCGTCCACGCCAGCGCCGATGGCCACATCACCACCCATGCGCTGCAATGCCTTGCGCGTGAGCGCCAACCCCATGCCCAACCCTTCGAACTGCCGGGTGCTGTGCAGTCGCACAAAGGGTTGAAACAGTTTTTCAGACTGCTCCGGGTTAAAGCCCACGCCGTTGTCCTGCACCGTCAGGCGCACGGCGCCGTCCAGCAATTCGGCTGAAATCGCAATCTCTGCCAGCGCGCGTGGGCCAGTAAATTTTAGGGCGTTGCCCAGTACCTGCTCCAGCGCCAGACGCAGCAGGGCCGCGTCCGCCTGCACCACCGGGGCATTAGGGGCAATGCTCCAGCGTACCTCGCGCTGCGCCTGCTGCGCACCCAAGCTCTCCATCACGGCATGCAGCACATCCTGCAAAGCGACGGGCTTCCTCTGCACCGGTGCTGTCCCCACCCGGGACAACTCCAGCAACGCATCGAGCATGACACCCATGTGTTTGGCCGCGTCGGTGATGGTCCCCAGAAAACCCTGCACCTCGGCGCTGAGTAGGGGCCCGGCATCTTCCTGCACCAGCTGCGCATACGCCGCGATGTGGCGCAGGGGTGCGCGCAGGTCATGCGACACGGTGTAGCTGAAGTCCTGCATTTCTCGCCGGGCAGCGGCCAGTTCCGCTTCCAGTTGCGCTATGCGTTCATCCATGGCCTGGGCCTTTCAGGGCTTGGGTGCCTTCTTGGGCCGCGCCCAGTTGGCAATGCTGATCTGCCGGCCGCGCGCCACGCTCAGGGCTCCCGGCTCGGTGCTCTTGGTGATGGTGGAGCCACCGCCCACGGTGCCACCAGCCCCAATCGTGACCGGCGCCACCAGGACACAGTTGCTGCCCACATGCACGTCCGCCTCAATCACCGTGCGGTGCTTGTTGGCGCCGTCGTAATTGGCGGTGATGCTGCCGGCGCCGTAATTGACCCGCTCACCCACCGTGGCATCGCCGAGGTAGGCCAGGTGGTTGGCCTTGGCGCCCGCCGCCAGGGTGGAGTTTTTCACTTCCACAAAGTTACCGATGTGCACCTCTGCACCCAGCCGCGCCCCCGGGCGCAGGCGGGCAAAGGGGCCAATCAGCGCACCCGTGCCCACGGTCACGCCCATCTTTTCACCATCGATATGCGTAAAAGGGTGGATCACTGCACCCGCCTCGATCACCGCATTGGCAATCACGCAGTGGGCACCGATGGACACGCCCTCACCCAGGCTCACCTGGCCTATGAAGATGCAGTTCACGTCGATGCTGACGTCGTGCGCACACAGCAAATCGCCGCGCACATCAATGCGCGCCGGGTCGGCCAGGCGCACGCCCTCTTCCATCAGCCGGCGGGCCTGGCGCAGCTGGTAGGCACGCTCCAGTTCGGCCAGTTGCACCGGGCTGTTCACCCCCGCCACCTGCACTGCATCGTCAATTTTGTAGCCCACCACGGCCACGCCGTCGGCCACGGCAAACTTCACAATGTCGGTCAGGTAGAACTCGCCCTGGGCGTTTTGGTTGTCCAGCCGCGCCAGCCAGCGCTTGAGCTGGGCTGCAGGCACGGCCATGATGCCGCTGTAGATTTCGGTGATCTGGCGCTGGGCGTCCGTCGCATCCTTGTGCTCCACGATGGCCTGCACCGCACCTTCAGCGCCACCCTCTGCACTACCACCCGCGCGCACAATGCGGCCATAGCCTGCGGGGTTGGTCATCTCCAGTGTGAGCAGGGCCAGCTTGTCGCCACCGCACGCCTTGATCAGGTGCATCAGGGTGTTGGCCTGGGTCAGCGGCACATCGCCCGACAGCACCACCACCATGCCATCGTCGGCCAGCGCTGGCGCGGCCTGCTGCACCGCATGGCCAGTGCCCAACTGCGGCTCCTGGCGTACACATTGCAAGGTAAATTCGGCTGTAGCCCCCGCCATGCTTGCAAGTGCTGCTTCAACTTCCATAGCACCGTGGCCGGTGATGGCCACTACCTTGCGTGCCATCAGCTCGCCCGCCGTGTCCACCACATGCTGTAGCAGGGCACGCCCGGCCAGCTGGTGCAGCACCTTGGGCAGGCGGCTCTTCATGCGCGTGCCCTTGCCCGCCGCCATAATCACCACGTCCACTGCGGGTCGGGTACCCGCGCCCTCCACCTTGCCTTGCATTGAAGTCACTTCCATGTCCCTTTACGTGCGTTTTCTGTTTCGCTGTTCAGCCATTATCGGGCTGCTTTCAGGCGCGCTCTTTCTGGGGGGCTGCAGTGCGGTACGCCTGGGTTACAACAACGCGCCCGATCTGACCTACTGGTGGCTCGACAGTTATATGGACTTCGATTCGCCCCAGTCGGTGCGCCTGCGTGCTGATCTCCAGGCGCTGCAGGATTGGCACCGCAAAGAAGAACTGCCCCAGTACGCCGACATGATCAAAAGCCTGCAACCGCTGGTGAACAAACAGGTCAGCCCCGAGCAGGTGTGTGCGCTCTACACCACGATTGAAGACCGGCTGCTCACCAGTGCCGAGCGCATGCTGCCCACCGCCGCCGCACTGGCACCCGGCCTGGCCCCGGCGCAGCTGGAACACATGCAGAAAACCTGGGACAAGCACAACCAGGAATGGCGCGAAGACTGGCTGGATGGCACGCCCGCCGAGCGCACTAAATACCGCATGAAGAAACTGCTGGACCGGGTAGAATCGTTTTACGGTCGCCTGAGCGATGCCCAGGTAAGCCGCTTGAGCGCATTGCTGGACGCATCCCCTTTTGACGCCGCAACCCAATACCGCGACCGGCTGCAGCGCCAGCAGGACACCTTGCAAACCCTGCGCGGCCTGAAAGGTGCCGGGACCACCGAAGCCCTGGCGCAGACCGAGCTGCGCGCCTTGCTGAACCGCAGCGTCCATTCCACCGTGCCAGCGCAAAAGAACTACCAGGACCGGTTGCGTCAACACACCTGCAGCCTGGTGGCCAGCCTGCACAACAGCGCCACGCCCGCCCAGCGCAGCAAACTGGCCCAGACACTGCACAACTACGAAGGGGATGCGCGGGCCCTGATGGCCGCACGTTAAGGGTTCAGAAGCAGGTAACGATGGCGTCACACACGGTGTAGTCCGCATCCACCACTGGCATCCAGCGCCATTTGTCAAAGGTGGTACAGGGGTGCGAAATACCCAGGCAGACCAGATCGCCCACCTTCAGCGCGTCAAAGCGGGGGCCAGCCCCACGCAGGTGTGTGTGCTGGTCATTGAGGGCAACGACCTTCCAGTCCGCCTCTGCGGGCTCTATCTGAAGCGGCAAATGGCTGACCTGACCACCTGCGCACACAGCCAGTGGCTGCGGCATCTCCCAGTCGTACGACATATCACGTTTGCCCGCCGCCAGAATGACCAAACCGGGCTCGGGGCAGGACTGCACATTGACCCAAACCTCCATCGCTGCCTCCAACCCGTCACCGCAACCGGTGCGATGGGCCACCGCCAGCATCATGCGTTTGTAGGTGCCCTGGTCGTGCGTGACATAGCAACCCGAGTGCAACAAGCCCAGCACCGGGCGGCCCAGCACCAGTTTTAAACGCCGGGCTACCAGGTCAAAAATGGCCGAGCCCCCTGCGGTGAGGATAACCTCGTCACTGTCAAACAGGTTCTGTGCATCGCAGGCATGCGCCACGGCGCCCACCGTCTCCATCAGGCCTGCGGCATAGGGCACGTCCTTGTCAGTTTCTCCCGTTGCCGCCAGCCCCTCATAGCACTCCACACCCACCAGACGCACCGCCGTGCTGGCGTGCAGTCGCTGCGCCAGCACAAGTGCCTGGGCTGCGGTGCGGCAACCGGTGCGACCACCCGCCACTCCGATTTCCAGCAACACCTCAAAGGGCGCAACGGTCGGGTTCTGCTGCTGCCAGGCTTCAATCCGCTCCAGCTGCTGCAGTGAGTCCACCAGAAAAACTATCCGCAGCCCTGCATGGTCACGCCGCAGGGTAGCAATACCCTGCAGATCCACCGCGTTGAATACCTGGTTGGCAATCAGGCAGCGCTGCATGCCCGCTGCGATGCCGGCCTGCATCTGGGTAACGGTAGCAAAGGTCATACCCCAGGCACCGGCATCCAGCTGCATGCGGAACAGCTGGGGCGACATGGACGTTTTTCCGTGTGGCGCCAGGCCCAGACCCTGCGCCCGGGCAAAGCCCTGCATCCACCGCAGGTTGTGCGCCAGCACATCGCGCTTGATCACCGCCAGAGGCAGCGGAAGGTCACCGCGCAGCACATTCCATCCCTGTGCGCCCATCTGCGAGCGCCGCAATGGCGCGCTGTGGTGCGGGAAGCCCTTGAAACTGGCGTCGATTAGCGGGTCCAGCAGGTGCTGCATCGCAGCCCGCTCAACCAATCGGCCAGACGACACCATGGTCGTTCAGGATGGCATCCAGTGGCATGTCGTGGGGCTCGGGCTCAAAGTCTTCCACAAAGCCAGTACCAAAGGCCAGGCCCACCGTAAATGGTTTGGGCTGCAGCGACGCCATCATGCGATCGTAAAAGCCTCCGCCGTAGCCCAGGCGGTAGCCCCCAGGGCCATAGCCCACGCAGGGGGCAAACAGCAGCGTGGGCACGATCACCTCGGTGTCCTTGGGCTTGGGGATGCCATAGGCATCTTCTTCCATGGGACAGCCGGGGTACCAGGCATGAAAAATCATGGTCTTGTGCTCTTTGTTGACCACCGGCAGTCCAATTCGGCGCGGTTGGGGTTCGTCGAGCAATTCACCATCTTCCTTCCAGCGGTGCAGGGCTGGCAATGGGTCAAATTCGCCCTTGATGGGCCAGTAGGCGCCAATCACGGTATCGGGCCGACCAACCAGCCAGATGCGCATGACGCGCTGCAAAAGGTCGGCGCGCTGTAGGCGGTCCGGCAGTTTCAGGCGTTGCTCAAGCAGTGCCTTGCGCAGTGCTTTCTTGTATGCCGACTTCAGATCGTCTGATTTGTCCATAATCCCTACATGCAATTTTCATCCATTCTGACATCGTTCGCCCTCTGCGGCGTTTTTGCGCTGTCTGCCTCCGCACCTGTTATGGCCCAAGGCCGCGACAATGCCCGCGCGGACGAAACCATTCTGGAAATGGCCCAGGCCTACAAACAGCGCGACCGCAAGCGGCTGAGCGCCCTGTTGCCGCAACTGCGGGGCTACGTGCTGGAACCGTGGGCAGCTTACTGGGAGCTCTCGGCGCGCCTGGACGAAGCCAGTTCCAACGAAATACAGGATTTCATGGAGCGCTACACCGGCAGCTACCTGGAAGACCGCCTGCGCGCCGAGTGGCTGCTGCAACTGGGCCGCAAACGGGACTGGCAGGCTTTCAACCGCGAGTACCCAAAGTACCGCATGAATGACGACAAGTCGGTGCGCTGCTATGCGCTGCTGGCGGAACACCTCAGCGGCGGCACCGATGTGAATGCAGCTGTTTACGACATCTGGCTAACCCTCAAGGACGCCGACGAGGGCTGTGCGGCAGCGGCAGAGCAACTGGTCAAGGACCACTCCACCCGCAAACAGCCGGTGTGGCTGCGTGCCCGCCTAGGCATGGAAAACGATCGCCTGCGCGTCGCCACGCAGGCCGTGGGCCTGCTCAACGACAGTTGGACCAGGACGGTCAATGCGATTTACCTCAACCCCGGCAAGTACCTCAATGACAAGCTCACCGCGGTGCGGCCGCAGACCCGCGAGTTCGTGTCGCTGGCGCTAATCCGCCAGGCCTATCTGGATCCGGCAGAAGCTGCCGCCGAAATGGAAAAATTGCGGTGGAAGACGCAGCTCACCCAGGAAGAACGCAACTGGATCTGGGGCGTCATTGGCAAGCGCGCCGCCATGAAGCAGTCGGACGAAGCGCTGCACTACTTTGCCAAAGGAGAATTCAAGCAGATGCACGAAGACCACCTGGCCTGGGCCGCACGCGCAGCGCTGCGCGCCGGCCGCTGGAACCAGGTACGCGCAGCCATTGCGGCTATGCCCGAGACCCTGCGCAACGAGCCCACCTGGATCTACTGGCACGCCCGTGCCCTGCTGGCGCAGGCCAGCAACGAAAGCGAACGCGCTGAGGCCCTGCGCCTGCTGGAGGGCATTGCCGGTGTGCGCGGCTTCTACGAACAACTGGCACTGGAAGAAACCGGACAGCGCATCGTCACGCCCGAAAAACCCGCACCGTTGACGCCGCAGGAAAAGGAGGCCGCCCGCCAGAATCCCGGACTCAACCGCGCGCTGTATGCCATCCGCATCGGCTTGCGGCCCGAAGGCGTGCGTGAGTGGAACTACACCACCAACCTGCATGTGCGCGGTGGCATGGACGACCGTGCCCTGCTGGCGGCAGCAGATCTGGCCTGCTCGGTCGAAGTGTGGGACCGCTGCATCAACACCAGCGACCGCACCAAAACCGTGGTGGACCTGGAGCAGCGCTACCCCATGCCATTTCGCGAAGCCGTGCTGGCCCGCGCCAAGAAAATTAATCTGGACCCCGCCTACGTCTACGGCCTGATCCGCCAGGAAAGCCGCTTCATCATGGACGCGCGCTCGCATGTGGGCGCTTCCGGGCTGATGCAGGTGATGCCTGCCACTGCCAGATGGACTGCCAAAAAAATCGGCCTAACAGACTTCCAGCCCCAGCGGATCACCGAACGCGACACCAATATCGCCATCGGCACCGGCTACCTCAAACTAGTGCTCGACAACTTTGGCGGCTCCATGCCCATGGCTGCGGCGGCCTACAACGCCGGCCCCAGCCGGCCCCGCACCTGGCGCGGACAAATCGGCGCACCGACGGTAGAGGCTGCCATCTGGGCGGAAAATGTGCCATTCAATGAGACGCGCGACTATGTGAAAAAGGTGCTTGCCAACACTACTAACTACGCGGCACTCATCACTGGGCAACCGCAATCGCTCAAGGCGCGCCTGGGGCTGGTGGGGCCGCGAGATCCGGCGCTGCCGGATGCCGGGCTGGACCTGCCCTGAACTGCAGGCGGCTCGGGTTGGCAGGGTAATTTGACAGGTCTTGGAGGTTTCCATGCTCAAACTCTTTATTGGCAACAAAAATTATTCGTCCTGGTCCATGCGCCCCTGGGTGCTGCTGACGCAAGCCGGCATTCCCTTTGAAGAAGTCAAGGTGCGCTTTGACTCCTTTGATGCCACCTCCCACTTCAAGAAAACGCTCGCTGATGTCTCCCCCACCGGCAAGGTGCCAGCGCTGCAGGATGGCGCACTGGTGGTCTGGGACACGCTGGCGATTGCCGAATACGTGGCCGAGCAGTTCCCGGACAAACAGCTCTGGCCGGCCGACCGTATGGCCCGTGCCCGTGCGCGCAGCATCTGTGCCGAGATGCACAGCGGCTTTACCGGATTGCGCGGCAACTGCCCGATGAACATCGAGTCACACCTGCCCGAGATTGGCGCGCTGATCTGGCGTGACAAACCCGCGGTGCGCGCCGATCTGGAGCGCATCATCACCATGTGGACTGCGCTGTTGCAGGAGCACCAGGGTCCGATGCTGTTTGGCGCTTTCAGCGTGGCAGACGCCTACTTTGCCCCCGTGTGCATGCGCATACAGACTTATGCGCTGCCAGTGCCTGCGGTGGTGCAGGCCTATATCGATCGGGTCTGCGCCTTGCCGGCAGTGCAAGCGTGGGTGAAGGATGCACTGGCCGAGAGAGACTTCCTCGACTTTGAAGAGCCCTATCGGCTCAAGCGCTAAGACGATGAAAACCTACCTGGTCGGCGGTGCGGTACGCGATGCCCTGATGGGTCTGCGCAACCAGGACCACGATTGGGTGGTGGTAGGCGCCACACCGCAGCAGATGCTGGACCTGGGTTATGTGGCCGTTGGCCAGGACTTTCCGGTGTTTCTGCATCCCAGGACCAAAGAGGAATACGCGCTGGCGCGCACTGAGCGCAAGACCGCCCCCGGCTACCGCGGCTTTGCAGTGCACTCGGCGCCCCATGTGACGTTGGAAGAAGACCTGGGTCGCCGCGATCTCACTATCAATTCCATAGCTGTTTCTGCAGATTGCATGCGGGTTGACGGCACTTTTGACGCCAAAGATCTGTGTGACCCGTTTCATGGCCAGCGCGACATTGCGAACAAGGTACTACGCCATACCACACCCGCCTTCCAGGAAGACCCGGTGCGCATCCTGCGCCTGGCCCGTTTTGCCGCACGCTTTACCGACTTCACGGTAGCGCCGGAAACCATGTCACTGATGTGCGACATGGTGGCCCACGGCGAGGTCGATCACCTGGTGGCCGAGCGTGTCTGGCAGGAACTGTCGCGCGGATTGATGGAAGCTCGTCCCTCACGCATGTTCGATGTATTGCGTGACTGTGGCGCCCTGGCGCGTTTGCTGCCGGAACTCGACCGGCTCTGGGGTATTCCTCAATCGGTCGAACACCACCCGGAGGTGGACACCGGCGTGCATGTGATGCTGGTGGTGGACATGGCGGCGCAGCTGAACGCCCCATTGGCTGTGCGCTTTGCTGCCCTGACCCATGACCTGGGCAAGGGCACAACCACACCCGATCTGCTTCCGCGCCACATCGGACATGAAGAGCGCAGTGTGCGGCTGCTCAAGGGCCTGTGCGCGCGGCTGCGCATACCCACGGAATGCCACGAGCTGGCGCAGGTTGTGGCCTGCGAGCACGGCCATATCCACCGCTCAGGGGACCTGAGCCCGCATGCCACCCTGCGCCTGCTGGAGCGGTGCGATGCGATCCGTAAACCCGAACGCTTTGCCGATATTCTGCTGGCCTGCGAATGCGACAGCCGCGGACGTCTGGGGCTGCAGGCCACCCCCTATCCCCAGGCACAGCGGCTGGCCCACGCACTGCGCCTGGCGCTTTTGGTCTCCACGCAGGCCATCGCCGAAGAAGCGATGGCCTCTGGGCTCAAGGGCCCAAAGATCGGCGCCCTGATCCACGATGCCCGGGCTGCCGCCATCGCCCACGAAGTATGCTCCTGACATGTCCCATTTACTGATCGTTGAAGACGACGAATTGCTGCGCGATGGCCTGTGCGCACAGCTCACCCATGCCGGCCACAACGTCAGCAGCGCCAGCGACGGCGCACAAGCACAAGCCCTGCTGGAAAGCACACGGTTTGATGCCGTGATCCTGGACCTGGGGCTACCCGTGGTGGACGGCGTGGCGGTGCTGAAATGGATACGCCAGCGACTCGCCGCACTGCCGGTGCTGGTGCTGACCGCGCGGGACGGCATTGACGACCGGGTGCAGGGCCTCAACGCTGGGGCCGATGACTACCTCACCAAGCCCTTTGACATGGCCGAGTTGCAAGCTCGCCTGCAGGCCATGCTCAGGCGGTCACGCATGCCGGCCTTCGGCGGCTCGCTGGAAGTGCTGGGCGCGACCAGCCGGCGTCTGCGGGTCGACCCCCATCTGCCGCTGGCCTGGCTGGACGATGACTCCATTGAACTCACCCACCGCGAATGGTCCCTGCTATCGCTGCTGGTGAGCAATCTGGGGCAGGTGGTGGGCCGCGAAGATGTACTGGCCGTATGGCAATCGGAGCCGCTGGAGAGCGGAACCGGTGGCTCCAATGCGCTGGAAGTCTATGTACACCGCCTGCGTCGCAAACTGCAGGATTCAGGGCTCGCCATCCGCAATGTGCGGGGGCTGGGCTACATGCTGGAGCTGACCACCGCATGAGTGAAGCAGCCGGCTTCTCTCTCAAGCGCCAGTTGCTGCTATGGCTCCTGCTTCCCCAGCTTGTGCTGTGGCTCATGGGGGGTGTGCTGGCATTTCGCGTCGCCATGACCTACGCAGAAAAGGCAATTGACCAGTCCCTGACCCAATCCGTTCGCGCGCTGGCACGCCAGGTCAAGCCTTTTGGTTCGGGTCTGCTCGTGGATTTCCCAAAGGCCGCCCAGGATGTGCTGGAGCAGGACCCCAAGGACCGCCTGTCCTACATGGTTTCATCACCGCCAGGAAGCTTCCTGCTTGGCAACGACCGAATCCCCGGCCCCGCAGACATCCAGATCGCACCGAGCAATGAACCCATGCTCTACAACGTGGAGTTCGATGGCAAGCCCATGCGGGTGGCTACCATGGACGTGAGCTTTGGTGATGGCCCCACGCAACAGGTGATGCGGGTGCAGGTGGCCAAGAGTCTGGCGGTGCAACAGGCCATTGCGCGCGAACTGGTGCGCGATGTGCTGTTCCCGCTGCTGCTTCTGGGGGTGGTGCTGAGTTTTTTAGTGTATGCCGGCATCGGGCGTGGCCTGGCGCCTTTGCAACGGCTGGAGGCCCAGCTGGCCCACCGCAATGCAGAGGCGCTCTCCCCTATTGAAATGACGCAGGCCCCCGAAGAAGTGCATTCCTTGGCCACTGCGCTCAACCAGTTGCTGACCACCCTGCGGCGCAGCCTGAGCCAGGAAAAGCGCTTTCTCAACGATGCCGCACATCAGTTGCGCACACCCCTGGCTGGCCTGATCAGCCAGACCGAACTGGCCATGCAGGAAAAAGAACCCCAGGCGCTGCAGCAGCGCCTGACAAAAGTCCATACCGGTGCGCAACGCAGCGCACATCTGGTGCACCAGTTGCTGTCCCTGGCCCGCACCGAAGCTGAGGTCGCCCTGCAATCGGTGGACGTGGCCGCACTGGCGCGCGAGGTGGCCCGGGAGTGGACCCCCCGTGCTTTGGCCGCAGACATCGACCTGGGTTTTGAGGGGGAAGATGCACTGACGGTGCGCTCGGACAGGCTCCTGCTGCGTGAGGCCTTGAGCAACCTGATTGACAACGCCATTCGCTATGCCGGGCGTGGTACTGCCGTGACACTACGTGCATTGCAGCGTGACGGACAGTGCGTACTGGAAGTGGAAGACAACGGCCCCGGCCTGAGCGAATCCGACCTGCAGCATGTGTTTGAGCGCTTCTGGCGAGCCAGTGACCTGCCGGGAGGTTGCGGCCTGGGCCTGGCCATTGTGGCTGAGATCGCCCAACGCCACGGTGGTCAGGCAGTGGCACGCAGTGCGCTGCAGCAGGGGCTGATCATCAGCCTGCAACTGCCGCTGCGCGCCTGATCAGGCGCTAGAGCCCGACCCGCAGCCCTGTAGCCTTATCGAACCAGTTGTTGTGGCGGCTGCTGACCGTCATGCCCACATTGGCGCCAATGGCCAGTTTGGTGTTGGCTGGCGCACGCACCGTGATCATGCCAGCGCTGGTCTTGACTACGACATAGGTATCGGCCCCCGTAGGCTCTACCAACACCACTTCGCCACGCCAAGCCGCATCGTCGGCCAGATGGATGTGTTCTGGGCGCTGGCCCAGAACCACTTCGCGGCCTGCGGGCGTGGGCAAGTCCAGGCTGCCGCCGGCAAACACGAACTTGCCCTGCTCGCCCGCGCCTTCAGCCCGTCCCTCGATGAAGTTCATCATCGGCGAACCGATGAAGCCCGCCACATAGGTATTGACCGGGGTGCGGTAGATTTCGTCGGGTGTGCCGATCTGCTGCAGGATGCCGTCCTTCATCACGGCAATGCGGCTGCCCAGCGTCATCGCCTCGATCTGGTCATGCGTGACATACACACTGGTGATGCCTGACACATGGTGCAGGCGCTTGATCTCGGCGCGCATTTCCACGCGCAGCTTGGCGTCCAGGTTGGACAGCGGCTCGTCAAACAGGAACAGTCGGGGGTCACGCGCCAGAGCCCGTCCCATGGCGACACGCTGGCGCTGGCCACCGGAGAGCTGCGAGGGACGACGGTCTAGCAGGTTCTCGATCTGCAGCATCGCGGCCACTTCGTGGATGCGTTTGGTGCGTATCTCAAGTGGCACCTTGCGCATTTCCAGTGCAAAGCCGATATTGTCTGCCACTGTCATGGTGGGGTAAAGCGCATAACTCTGGAACACCATGGCAATATCGCGCTGCGCCGGTGCCACGCCGATCACATCGCGTCCGCCTATGCGCAGCGCACCTTCGCTCGGCTCCTCCAGGCCAGCAATGATGTTGAGCAGGGTGGACTTGCCGCAGCCCGATGGGCCCACTAAGATCAGGAACTCGCCGGGGTCGACCGTGATGTCGATTTTTTTGAGTACCTCAACGGCGGCAGCACCTTTGCCAAAGACCTTGCGGATGCCTGCGATTTCAAGAGAAGAAGCCATTCGTTTATCCTTTCACCGCACCTGCGGTGAGACCTTTCACAAAGTATTGACCGGCCAGCACATAGACCAGCATAGTGGGCAGGCCGGCGATGATCGCGGCCGCCATGTCGACGTTGTAGGCCTTGACCCCAGTGGAGGTGTTGGCCATGTTGTTCAACCCCACGGTGATGGGCTTGCTGTCAGCGCCGCTGAATGACACGCCAAACAGGAAGTCGTTCCAGATGTTAGTGAACTGCCAAATCAGCGTCACCATAATGATGGGCGTGGACATCGGCACCACGATGCGCCAGAAGATGCGCCAGAAACCGGCGCCATCAATGCGCGCAGCGTTGACCAGCTCACGCGGAATGGCGGTGTAGTAGTTGCGGAAGAACAGCGTGGTGCCAGCGATGCCGGCCAGGCAGTGCACCAGGATCAACCCCCAGATCGAGCTGGACAGGCCCAAAAAACCCAACACCTGACTCATGGGCAACAGCACCACCTGAAACGGCATGAACACGCCGAACAGCATGAAGCCGAATAGCACCTCGCTGCCCTTGAATTTCCACATCGACAGTACATAGCCGTTGATGGCGCCCCACAGCGTGGAGATCAGCACCGCCGGAACCGCCATAGCCACCGAGTTCCAGAAATAGGGCTTGAGACCGCGGCAGTCCACACCGGTGCAGGCTGTGGACCAGGCGAGCTTCCACGACTCGAAATTGAGCGAGGTGGGAAGACTCATCAGGTTGCCGTTGCGAATCTGGTCAGCATCCTTGAACGAGGTGGCCAGCATCACATACAGCGGTGCAAGAAAGAAGAATGCGGCAACCAGCAGGATGCCGTAGATGATGACGCGGTGCAGTGTTTTGGAGTGCATGGTGGCAACCATTTCCTAGCGGTCGTGGGGTTTGGAGCGAAGTTCGCTGTACAGGTAGGGCACCACCAGGGCGGCGACGGTGGCCAGCATCATGGTGGCGCTGGCAGCACCCAGGCCAATCTGGCCGCGGTTGAAGCTCATCACGAACATGAAGGTTGCCGGCACGTCGGTAGCGTATCCAGGACCGCCGGCCGTCAGAGCCATGACCAAGTCGAAGCTCTTGATCGACAGGTGCGACAGCACCAGTATCGTGGAGAACACCACCGGCCGCAGGATCGGCAGGATGATGCGCCAGTAAATCAACGGCAGCGACGCACCGTCGATCTGCGCGGCCTTGATGATGCTGTCGTCGATACCTCGCAGCCCGGCCAGAAACAGCGCCATGGCGAATCCCGCCGACTGCCAGATGCCGGCAATCACCACGCAGTAGATGGCCGTATCGGACTGCACCAGCCAGTCAAAGCTGAAGCTGGCCCAGCCCAGGTCATGCATGAGTTTTTCCAGCCCGAGGCTGGGATTGAGAATCCATTTCCAGGCCGTGCCGGTCACGATGAACGACAGCGCCATGGGGTACAGGTAGACCGTGCGCAGGAAACCTTCTGCGCGCACTTTCTGGTCCAGAAAAATTGCCAGCACCATACCCAGCACCATCGATCCACCCACATACAGCGTGCTGAAGATGCCCAGGTTCTTGAGGGCCACGTACCAGCGGTCCATATTCCACAAAGTGGCATACTGCTGCAGGCCGACGAACTCGTTGTAGTTGGGCAACATGTGCGACCCAGTTACGGACAGTACGCCGTTCCAGATCATGAAGCCATAGATGAAGGCAAACCCGAGCACAAAGCCCGGCGCAATCACCAGCTTGGGTAACAGGTTTTCAATAGTTTTCATGGGCGTTGCACAGGAATTCCCATTGCACTCTTTAACGAGCGCAAGGGATGGGGTACGTGCCAAAGCGAAGTAAAGGAGGAGGCCGAAGGCCGGGGGACATGAGCGGCGGCACGTGCTCCATCCCTCTCGCCGGCGCAGAGCCGGCCTCCTGCGCTTGCCTTACTTGGTCGCAGCAGCCTTGGCGATGTTTTTCACACCGTCTGCCACCGAGATCTTGTCGTCGTTCCAGAACTGGCTCACAGCGTCCTTGATGGCGCCTTCAGCTGCAGGCTTGACCGCCATGCCGTGGGCCACCGAGGGCACCAGACCACCAGTCTTGGCAGTTTCCACAAAGTCCTTGGCAGACAGCTTCGCGCAGTCGTCAAACTTGCTCATGTCCATCTTCAGGCGCACGGGGATAGAACCCTTGTTCAGGTTGAACACTTCCTGGAACTGGGTGCCCATGATGGCAGCGGCCAGATCAGCCTGGGCTTTCTGGGCGTTGGGGTCTTTCAGTTTGAACATGGCAAAAGAGTCCACATTGAAGGTGTACGCGTTGCCAGTACCGGGTGCAGCAGCACAGATGTAGTCCTTGCCAGGTGTCTTTCCAGCGGCTGCGAACTCTCCCTTGGCCCAGTCACCCATGAACTGGAATGCGGCGTCGCCCTTGATGACCATGGCGGTAGCCAAGTTCCAGTCGCGGCCCGGCGATGCGGCGTCGGTGTAACCCTTGATCTTGCGGAAAGTCTCCAGCGACTTGGTCATGGTGGCACTGGTCAGTGCTTTCTGGTCCAACTTCACCAATGCGTCCTCGTAGAACTTGGCACCGCCCACACCCAGCACCACGGATTCGAAGGTAGTGAAGTCCTGCCAGTTTTGTCCACCGTGTGCCACTGCAATCAGTCCGGCCTTCTTGACCTTGTCCGCAGCCTCAAAAAACTCAGGCCATGTCTTGGGAGCGCTCTTCACGCCCACCTTGTCCAGCACGGCCTTGTTGGCCCACATCCAGTTCACCCGGTGCACATTGACCGGCACTGCAATGTAGTTTCCCTTGTATTTCATGACGTCGGCAACGACCTTGGGCAGCAATTCGTCCCACTTTTCAGCCTTGGCGGTGGCATCCAGATTGGCCAGCACGCCTTCAGCAGCCCACTCCTGCAAGGCTGGGCCCTTGATCTGGGCGGCTGCGGGGGGGTTGCCAGACACCACACGGCTCTTGAGCACCGTCATAGCGTTGTCACCACCGCCACCGGCGACAGCAAAGTCTTTCCAAGTGTGGCCCTTGCTCTGCATGATGGTCTTGAGTTCGGCGACGGACTTGGCTTCACCGCCGGACGTCCACCAGTGCAGAACTTCCACTTCGCCAGCCATTGCAGCGGAGCCGGCAACCACCAATGCCACAGCGGTGGCGAGTTTAGAAAGCTTCAACATCATGTCTCCAAAAAAATGTGCCCTGACCGTTCGGAGTGGCCAGTGACAACGTTGAACCCTGGTCGGCACCATGCCGGCCGGGATGTGTTAATTTTTCATTAATTAAAGCTTTATGAATACTGGTACTTACCCTGAGCCCCGCCGCGCAGCGGCTGAGCGTGGGGGTCGTCAGGCCACCAGCGCCAGAGCGGCGTAGTCCCCTACCCGCTCGCCCAGACCAGCGGGCACGATCTCCACACCGCCGGTCAGGGCCCCGAGCTTGCCCTGCACATGGCTGATGACTTTGGGCAAGAGAAAATCCCGGTGGTGCCAGAACACGCTGCCGCCCATGCTGATGCGTTGCAGGTCCAGCGTGGCAATCATGTTGAACAGGGTGCGCCCCATCACCCGGCACAAGTCATCAATAATGACCACAGCCCTTGCATCACCTGCACGAGCAGCTATAAAAAGCGTAGCAGAATCGGTGTACCCCAGAGAACCGAACCGCCGCGGAATGGCATTGCCGGCGACCAGGGCCTCCACATCGCCTATGCTGCCGCAGCCACACAGCGCGTCGTCGTTGTCACTGACAAAGGTGTGGCCTACATGGCCGGCATTGCCGTTCTTGCCGCGCAGAACCCGACCGTCCACGCACAGGCCCATGCCAATGCCGGTGCTCCAGGTCACGTAGGCGCAGTGGTCCATGCCCTGCAAGGCCCCCCAGCGGCGCTCCGCTTCCAGCGCCCCCACACCGTCGTTTTCCACCCGCACATTGGGAAACGCCGCGCGTAGCGGCGCCTCCAGCAGCGCGGTGGGCCAGTCGTTGGGCAGGCCCCGGGCCTTGCCGGCCATGCCACCACAGATGTTGGGGGCAGCGAGCTCCACCAGCCCCTGGTTGATCACAAAAGGCCCGCAGGACGCCACCCCCACCGCAGAAATGGCAGCCACTGGAACCCCGGCTGCTGCGCAGCTCTGCCCAACAAGGCGGATGATTTGCTGTGCCAGGGCGTCATTGCGGCCTTCTTTGGCGGTGGGCTCCGCCACCTTGCCACACACGCCGCGTTCATCCGCGATGCTTACCGCCACTTTGGTGCCGCCAATGTCCACACAGGCCACGGGCGCGGACCCCTGTGGGAGTCCGGTGAAAGGTTCGGAGGAAAGGATGGAAGGGGCGGAAAAGGCGGTCATGGCGGTGCGCAATCAAAAACGGAAATGGGAAGACCCCGAGCTTACTGGCGACCGTAGTCATCCTGCAAACGCACGATGTCATCTTCACCCAGGTAGCTGCCCAACTGGACCTCGACAATCTCGACGGGGAGATCTGTCAGGTTGGCAATCCGATGCACCTGGCCCAGGGCAATATCACAATGTTGGCCCTGGTACAGGTCGAATATGTGCTCGTCCAGCGTCACCCGCGCAGTACCCTGCACGACCACCCAGTGCTCGGAACGGTGATAGTGCTTTTGCAGGCTGATCTGCTGGCCCGCAGCGACATGGATGCGCTTGATCTTGTTTCCCGGCACCTCGGACACGGTCTCGTACCAGCCCCAGGGCCGCTGAGTGCGTCCGAGGTTTTCAGTGCGGGTGGTGGTTTGCATGGCGGGAATGCTACCCGCCAATCGGCTCTCGCGTTACCGGGCGGTTACCGTAGGTGCGACTGCGTCCAGCGCACGATGTCGGCTGCGCCCATGGCGCCAGGCTGGCGCGCCACTTCGCGGCCGTTCACAAACAGCGCCAGCGTGGGAATGCTGCGGATGTTGAAGCGCGCCGCCAGGTTTTGCGCTTCTTCGGTATTGACCTTGGCCACGCGCATATGGGGTTCCAGCTGGGCTGCGGCCTGCTCGAATGCTGGCGCCATCTGGCGACACGGGCCACACCACGGCGCCCAGAAATCCACCAGCACCGGAATCTGGTTGCGGCCGATGTGGCGCTCAAACGCCGCTTCGTCCAGCGCGGTGGAGTGCGCCATAAACAACGGTTTGTGGCAACCACCGCAGTCGGGGGCGTTTTGCATATCCGCGGATTTCACGCGGTTGGTGGTGTGGCAATGGGGGCAGACAATGTGCAGGGATTCAGTCATGGTGGGGGCCTCGCTTCGTACCCATATGGGTATCTACATCAGGACTTCAAGTGCCGAAAAAACCAGGGCGGTCAAAGCCGGTGGGTGCGGTCACCGCGGGCAAACCCGATGGCATCCCAGTGTGCGCCCTTGCACAGGCCGATGACCTTGAAGAACTCACCCATCTCATGCTCGGTAATCAGCTTGTGCGCTGCCACCCGCGCCTGCAACGGCGCCTGCTCCATGGCCTCGGCCAGGCCGCAGTTGATCAGGAAATTTGCCTGGTTGGTATAGCCCAGCACTTCCAGCCCCGCTTCCTGTGCTGCCACCGCAACACCAGTGAAATTCACGTGGGCGGTGATGTCTTTGAGCCCCACGTCCACCAGCGGATTGCCATCGCTCTTATGCGCCTGGTGGCACATCACGGTACCCATGTGGCGCTGCGGGTGGTAGTACTCACTCTCGGGAAAGCCATAGTCCAGCAGAAATGCGGCACCAGCCTGCAAATGGTCTGCCAGGGTGCGGACAAAGGCTTCGCCCTGCGCGTGGATTTCGGTCAGGTAATCGTGCGCACCCTCCACCTCCAGCGGCGGGCGCAGGTCGGTGGGCCGGTCCGCCCAGGCGAACGCGTCACCGTGACATGCCACGCCACGCTCCTGCCACACGCCGTTCACGCGCGCCAGCAACTGCACCGGCATGGCGTCCAGCACCTCATTGCCCACCACCACGCCGCGCAGGGTATCGGGCAAAGCCGTGGCCCACTGGACCTTGCCCGCGTGGGCGGCCAATGTCTCGCGCTGGCGCTCTTTCAGCGACTCGGACAAATCCACAATCGTGTAGCGGCGCACCCGCACGCCCAGCGCATCCAACAACTGCAGGGCCAGCGCGCCGGTACCGGCGCCAAATTCCCATACCTCATCGGTGCCGCTGACCTCCAGCGCCTGCGCCACCTGGCGCGCCAGCGCCTGGCCAAACAGCGGTGATAGCTCGGGGGCGGTCACAAAGTCGCTGCCGCCGCCCGGCAGAGCGCCAAACTTGGCTGAGCCGTGGGCATAGTAACCCAGCCCCGGGGTGTACAGGGCTAAAGCCATGAAGGCGTCGAAGCCGATCCAGCCTCCTGCGTCCTGAATCTGCCGCAGAATGCGGCTGGTCAGGGCAGCACCAATAGCCTGCGGGCTGTCGGGAAGAGGGGGGGTCGTTAAACTCGGAGATGTTGTCATGTCGCGTTGAATTGTCCCCCAATGTCTGCCCCTACCCCACTCCCGGTTCACACCCCCACTGTTCTGGTTACAGGCGCCGCCAAGCGCCTGGGCCGTGAAATTGCGCTCCAGCTCGCCGCCAACGGCTGGCGGGTGGCGGTGCACTACCGTGACTCGGTCGAAGATGCTACAAAAACAGTAGCTGACTGTGCAAGATTGACGGGGGGTGCAACCGCTTTTCGCTGTAATTTGGGGAATGAGGCAGCCGTGCGCAACCTGCTACCCGCGGTGATTGAGAAGATGGGCTATGTCGACGCCATCGTCAACAGCGCCTCCACCTTCGAGCACGACACCGCCACCACCTTCACCTTTGCGGCCATGGAAAAGCACCTGCGTAGCAACGCCGGCGCCGCGATTCTGCTCAGTGAGGCGCTGCACCGCCATATCGCCGAACGCCAGACCGACCCGCGCAGTGATGGAGCGTGGGGGCAAGGCGTGGTGGTCAATTTGCTGGACCAGAAGCTCTGGAACCAGAACCCAGATTTTCTTAGCTATACCCTGTCCAAGGCCGCACTCGAAGCCGCCAACACCATGCTGGCGCTGGCGCTGAGCCCATTGGTGCGCGTGGTCGGCGTAGCGCCCGGACTGACGCTGACCAGCCACATGCTGAGCCAGGAGAAGTTTGATGCCCTGCACCGGCTCTCGCCACTGGGGCGCTCGTCGACCCCGCAGGATGTGGCGGCCACCGTCGAATTTGCGCTGAAGAACCAGTCCATCACCGGCACCACCCTGATCGTGGACGGCGGCCAGCACCTCATGCGCTTCGAGCGCGATTTTTCCCTGATGTAACCCGGACCACCCCATGCCACACACCCAGGGAACCCAAATCCTCACACTCACCGGCTTGCGCTTTGACGCCAATCTGGGCATTCTGGAATCTGAAAAGACCGCGCCCCAGCCGATTCAGGTGGACGCCGAGCTGAGCCTGGGCCCGCAGCCCCTGCTGCCCCACGATGACGATATCAACCATGTGCTGGACTACCGCAAGGTGCGCCGGATCATCATCGACGAATGCACGGCGGAACACGTGAATTTGCTGGAGAGTTTGATTGGCAAGCTCGCCAACCGCCTGCTGCAGCTGCCCGGCGTGCAGGGCGTGCGGGTGAAGATCGCCAAGCTGGAAATTTTTGACGACTGTGAAGTCGCCATTCGCGTAGAAACAGGAAAGTGGTGAAACCATGCGTGCCGTCTGGACAGAGAACGAACCCGTAACCCAGGCCAAAGAGGCCAAGATCGAGCGCGAAACGCACAAGCTCGAAAAACGCCTGTGCCGCCAGGTCGGCCAGGCCATTGTCGACTTCAACATGATCGAGGAAGGTGACCGCATCATGGTCTGCATGTCCGGTGGCAAGGACAGCTACGGCATGCTCGACATCCTGATCAAGATGAAGCAGCGCGCGCCCATCCACTTCGAGCTGGTCGCCGTCAACCTGGACCAGAAGCAGCCCGGCTTCCCGGAACACATCCTGCCCGAGTACCTGGCGACCACCGGCGTGCCATTCCACATTGAAACGCAGGACACCTACTCCATCGTCAAACGGAACATTCCCGAAGGCAAGACCATGTGCAGCCTATGCAGCCGTCTGCGCCGGGGCATTTTGTACAAGGTCGCACGGGAGCTCAAGTGCAACAAGCTCGCGCTGGGCCACCACCGCGACGATATGCTGCAGACCTTCTTCCTGAACATGTTCTTTGGCGGCAAACTCAAGGGCATGCCGCCCAAGCTGACCAGCGACAACGGCGAATTCATCGTGATCCGGCCCATGGCCTATGTGACCGAGAAAGACCTGATCCGCTGGGCCGAACACCGCCAGTTCCCCATCATTCCCTGCAGCCTGTGCGGCAACCAGGAAAACCTGCAACGCGTGCAAGCCGGGAAGATGTTGCGCGAGTGGGAAAAGCAGTACCCCGGCCGCGCCGAAACCATGTTCACCGCGCTGCAGAACGTAGTGCCTTCGCATCTGATGGACTCGAAATTGCACGACTTCAAGAACCTCAAGACCACCGGCATTCCCGACGAGAACGGTGACAAGGCGTTTGACGAGGAAGAGTTCCCCGCCGCCGCCATGCCCAGCCTGCCGGGCTTGCAAGTGATTCAGGTGTAAGCCATGCGACGCACTGCACTCTGGCTCATTTCTGCATGCCTGATGCCCTTGCTGCTGGCGGGCTGTGCGTTGCCGCGCATGATCGACAGCGATGTCAACAGCTACACCGGCACCAGCCCAGCGGTCTCGGGTGCCACCTACCGTTTTGAGCGCCTGCCATCCCAGAAGGACAGCGCCCGGCAGGGACAACTGGAGATGCTGACTGCCCAGGCACTCAACGCAGCCGGTCTGAAGCCCGACGCAGTGCACCCTCGATACGCAGTGCAGGTGGAACTACAGATAGACCAGTTCTACCGGGCGCCACAGTACCGCCCGCGTGCCAGCATTTTTTTGGGAACAGACCGTTTTTTCTGGGGCGCGCAACCCCTGCTGATGGAGTCGCCCTGGTACCGTTATACCGTGCACTTGCTGCTGCGCGACATTGCCACCGGGCAAATGGCCTACGAAACCAGCGCCGTACATGAAGGCCCCTGGGCCGATGCCGGCAACCTGCTGCCGCTGATTCTGGAAGCAGCACTGCGCGACTATCCCAATCCACCTCCAGGCCCGCGCAAAGTGGTCATTGAACTGCCCGCCGACGGGCCCGGGGCACGCTGATGGGAGCGACACGCATCATTGCCGTGCGCCACGGCGAAACTGCCTGGAATGTGGACACCCGCATCCAGGGCCAGCTCGACATCGATCTGAACGACAAGGGCCGCTGGCAAGCCCAGCGTGTTGCACAGGCCCTGGCTGACGAGACCATTCATCGCGTCTACTCCAGTGACCTGACCCGCGCCCACGCCACGGCCCGCGCAATTGCCCATCGAACAAGCCACCCCGCCGCCCGAGAAGTGCAACTGCACACCGGCCTGCGCGAGCGCGGCTTTGGTACGTTTGAGGGCCAGACCTGGGCAGACATTGAAACCCACTGGCCCGAAGAATCCCGTCGCTGGCGCCAGCGCGACCCCCACTTTGCGCCGCCAGGTGGTGAAACGCCCTTGCAGTTGCGCGAGCGCGTAGCCCGCACCGTCGCGGAACTGGCCGCGCAGCACCTGGGCGAGCAAATCGTGCTGGTGGCGCATGGCGGCGTCATGGACATACTCTACCGCCTGGCCACCAACCAGGACCTCAGCGCGCCCCGCACCTGGGAGCTTGGCAACACCGCCATTAACCGCCTGCTGTGGACGCCTGAAGCCATGACGCTGGTGGGCTGGGCCGATACCCGGCATCTGGATGAAGCGGCACTGGACGAATCCAGCACCTGATCGAACCGGATTGGAATAGGCTCCCTATAAATTCCTAGGGTTCCTCCGCATTTCACAAAGCGCTTGCTCAGACAAAATCGTCCAATGAGTCCATTTCAAGTCATTGTCCTTGCCACGCCCGTTTTTCTGCTGCTGATTGCACTGGAATTTGCCTGGAGCCGCACACGCGCCAGCCGCACCGCCGGACAGCAGCCATACCGCCTCAATGACGCCATCAACAGTATCAGTCTGGGTGTGCTCAGCCAGCTCAGTGGCGTGCTGACCAAGTTGCTCAGTGTGGGCATTTACGCAGCCGTTTTTGGTGCGGTAGCGCTCTACCCGAAGCTGGAGTTCTGGAACACTTGGTATGGCTACATCGTGGCCCTGCTGTTCTACGACTTTTGCTACTACTGGCTGCACCGCGCCGGCCATGTGGTGGCGCTGTTCTGGGCTGCGCATGTGGTGCATCACCAGAGCCAGCACTACAACCTGTCCACCGCATTGCGGCAAACCTCCAGCGGCGCGCTGTTTGGCTGGATTTTTTACCTGCCCATGGCCATTGCCGGTGTGCCACCGCTGGTTTTCGGAATCGTGGCGCTGATCGACCTGCTCTACCAGTTCTGGGTACATACCGAGCAGGTGGGCAAGCTGGGCTGGTTTGACCGGGTGTTCTGCTCCCCCAGCAACCACCGGGTGCACCATGCGGTGAACGACCGGTACATCGACAGGAATTACGGCGGTCTGCTGGTGGTGTGGGACCGCCTGTTTGGCAGCTTTCAGGAGGAGCGCGACGATGACCCCTGCGTGTACGGCACCCGTGGCCAGCTCAACAGCTGGGACCCCCTGTGGGCCAACGCCGAGGTGTACTGGGCGCTGGCCAAAGACTCCTGGGCGACCCGCCGCTGGTTCGACAAAGTGCGCATCTGGTTCAAGCCGCCGGGCTGGCAGCCAGACGACCTGAAGCTGGCCCACCCCAAGCCAGCCTTCCGGCTGGACACCATCACCACCTACGACCCGCCGCTCACGGTGGCGCAACAGTGGTTTGCCGCCTTGCAGTTCGTTTTGGCCCTGGGCGCGGTTTCGTGGTTTCTGTGGAATGCCGACCGCATGCCGATCGGTCAATCCGCCATTTGGGTGGCCGCCATTGGTTCTGCCATGTGGGGCATGGGGCTGTTCATGCAGGGACGCCTGACCTGGCTGGAGGTGCTGGTACTGGAAAGCGCGGCCCTGGCCACCCTGAGCGCCCTGAACATGGTGCCGCTGCACCTGCTGTTTAAACCCCTGACCATGGCAATCGCTATTATTTTTGTAGCTGCCCGTGCACGTTCGACGAGGACTACGGCCCGATTGAATGCATTGCTGCTGGCGGCACTTCTATTCTCTCTGGGCGGTGACGTGTTCCTGATGCTGCCGGGCGAGCAGCCGCTGTGGGGCTTGCCGCCATTCATCCTGGGGCTAGGCTCGTTTCTGGTGGCACACCTGTTTTACATCGCACTGTTCCGCCAGGGGCTGACGTGGTTTCCGAGCAAGCGTGCCTTGCTGCTGGTACTGGGGTTTGGTGCGGCCATGTACGCCATCGTATGGGGTGGGCTGGGCGACCCGGTGCTCAAGGTGGCGGTGGCAGCCTATGTGACCGTCATCTCGCTGATGGTGGCGCAAGCCATCGGACGTGCGGGCGTAATGGGCGACAGTGCCTCGCGCTGGGTGGCAGTCGGGGCCTGTGTGTTCATGGCTAGCGACTCGCTGATTGCGATAAACAAGTTTGTCACGCCGGTGGCGCTGTCGTCACTTTGGATTCTGGTGACGTATTACGCGGCGCAGATGCTGATCGTTCACTTTGCAAGGGCCAGGGACTAACTCCCATTGTTTTTTACTCCCACTCCCCCAGCCCCTCGCCGACGGGGCGAGGGGCTGGGGGGAGTGGGGGTAAAACTAAAGCAAATCCGGCGCCGGATTGGCAGGCGCGGCAACCCCCAGATGCCGATACGCCGCCAGCGTGGCAATCCGCCCCCGTGGCGTACGTTGCAGATAGCCCTGTTGAATCAGATAAGGTTCGATCACATCTTCAATGGTTTCGCGCTCTTCGCCAATGCTGGCCGCGATGTTGTCCAGCCCCACCGGGCCACCATCAAAGCGGTGGATCACCGCCTCTAGCAGCTTGCGGTCCATCAAATCGAAGCCTTGCGGGTCCACGTCCAGCATAGCCAGCGCCCGGTTGGCAATATCCAGCGTGATTTCACCAGAGCCCTTCACGTCGGCATAGTCACGCACCCGGCGCAGCAAGCGGTTGGCAATGCGCGGGGTGCCACGGGAGCGCCGGGCAATCTCAAAGCCGCCATCCTCGTGCATGGGCACTTTCAACAGGCCCGCACTGCGTTTGACGATGCGGCCCAGTTCCTCGGAGGTATAAAACTCCAGCCGCGCCACGATGCCAAAGCGGTCGCGCAGCGGGTTGGTCAACATGCCGGCGCGCGTGGTGGCTCCCACCAGGGTGAAGGGCTGCAAGTCGAGCTTGATGGAGCGCGCCGCCGGGCCTTCGCCGATCATGATGTCGATCTTGTAGTCCTCCAGCGCGGGGTACAAAATTTCTTCCACCACCGGGCTGAGACGGTGGATTTCGTCGATGAACAGGACGTCGTTCTTTTCCAGGTTGGTCAAGAGTGCCGCCAGGTCCTTGGGCTTTTCGAGCACCGGGCCGCTGGTCTGGCGCAGGTTCACGCCCAGCTCATGGGCAATGATGTGGCTCAGTGTGGTCTTGCCCAAGCCGGGGGGGCCAAACAGCAGCACATGGTCCAGCGCCTCGGAACGTTTTTTGGCGGCGCCAATAAAAATCTCTAGTTGCTCGCGCACCTTGGCCTGCCCTACATATTCGTCGAGCAGCTTGGGGCGCAGGGCGCGTTCAATGGCTTCTTCGCTGGGTGACACCGGATCGGCGGACACCATGCGCAAGGCGGGAGCGGGGGAAAAATCGTCGGTCTGGATACTCACCCGCACACTATAGCGCCTGAGCCCGGGCGAGGACCGGCGCTTAAGTTCCGGGGCCCCACGGCCGATATGTCGAATAACCATGAGAACTCTCACCCTGCCCCAGCCCCGTTCGTTCACCTTCCTGCACGGACTGCTGCTGTGTGGTCTGGGCCTGTGGGCCGGTACCACACGCGCCAACGACCCGGCGTCTGAAAAGCCACTCGAGAAGTTGGAGATTCTCAACAAGAAAAAACTGATAAGTGCTGGCACCGCAGACGTATCCACAACCTCGGCGGCCAGCCCCAAGGAAGTGGGCAAGCAAGTGCGAGAGGCGCTGGGCTCCAGCGTGGCGCCCAACAAGAAACTCACCTTAGTGGTCAGTGACAAGGAGCCAGCCGGCCACGGCACTGCGCCCAGCCACAGTGCCGCACCAACTCCCCCCCAATCCAGCCGCGCCTATATCCAGGCGCGCGCCGCAGCACTGACAGGCCACGCTGCAGTCACTGCCCAGGCGGGTGCCAGTAATGGCCATGGCGACGAAGTGCATTGGACTTATGAGGGAGAGAATGGCCCGCAGACCTGGGGCAGGCTCAAACCCGAATTCAACTTGTGCGCCATCGGCAAACGCCAGTCGCCCATCAACATCGAAGAAGGCAACACCCTGCTCGGCCCGGCGGAGCCCATCCAGTTCAACTACACCCCCAGCAATGCCACGGTGGTGAACAACGGCCACACCATCCAGGTGGATGTACAGGGCGACAACGCCATTACCGTGCGTGGCTCCAGCTACCGCCTGGTGCAGTTCCACTTTCACAGCCCCTCGGAAGAGCAGGTCGAGTACAAGCGTTTCGCCATGGTGGCGCATCTGGTGCACAAGAACGACGAGGGCCAGCTAGCCGTGGTGGCTGTGCTGCTGGAGCAAGGCACAGCCAACCCGCTGATCGACAAGGTGTGGACTTACATGCCGCTGGACGCCAACGACCGCGTGCGCATGCCGCGTGACATGCTGAACATGAACGAACTGCTGCCCGCTGATCAGCGCTACTACCAGTTCATGGGCTCGCTGACCACGCCACCCTGCTCAGAAGGCGTGCTGTGGATGGTACTCAAACAGCCGGTGCAACTCAGCAAGAGCCAGTTCCGCCTGTTCACTCAGCTCTACCCCAGCAACGCACGCCCGGTCCAGCCGCTCAACGGCCGGCCGGTGAGGGAAGCGCAGTAACGTGCTATTGTGGTCCGTTGACTTGCAGGAAAAATATGCGCTTTAGCACCAAAATCATCAGCTTCGCGGCTATTCCCGCTGTCTTGTTCGTATTGGGCTTGGCGAGCAGCATTGGCTCTCTGGTCAACACCCGTTCTGATTTTGACCGGTATATCAATTCGGAGCAGGCGGTAGAACGCGGTTTGTCCGAGATGTACGCGCAAGGGCTTCAGATGGGGCAAGCACTCCGCAACCTTGTGCTGGACCCGACGAACCCCAAAGCTATGGAAAACCTCAAGGCTGCGCAGTCTGCGTATGAGGCCGCCTACACCCAAGCCTTAGCCAGTGCCAAAGGCAGCACATTTGAGACCCGACTTTCGCGGTTGCCGGCGCTCAGAGCCAGCCATGCCACAGCGCAAGACAAAGTATTGGCGCTGATCGCAGACAAGGGTGACCCTGTCCATGTGCTCAACAAAGAGGAAACTCCGGCTTGGCGTGAACTCCGCGGAGCCTTATTGGAGCAGCGCGCGATAGCTGTTAAAGCCTCTTCGGAGGCACAAGACCGTGTCAATGTGCGCGCAACCTGGGCTACGCGTCTGTCAGCTGGCATTGCCCTGCTGGCAACATTGGTGGCTGTAGGACTCAATGTGATGCTTCAGGCGACGGTGCGAAAAGAGCTCGGCGGAGATCCGGCCACAGCCCGTGAAGCGCTGTCTCAGGTAGCGCAAGGCAACCTCACTTCACCCATACCGAACCAAGGCGATGTGACCAGTTTGATGGGGGTCATGCAACAGATGCAGGAATCGCTACAGAAGTTGGTCAAGGGCGTGCGTGTGTCGGCCAACGGAATAGCCACCGCCACCCATGAAATAGCTGCTGGCAGCCAGGATCTGAGCAACCGTACGGAGCAACAAGCCAGCGCACTTGAAGAGACCGCCGCGTCCATGGAAGAACTGGGCTCAACGGTTCAGCAAAATGCCGACAGTGCACGCCAGGCCAACCAGATGGCCGTGAATGCCTCTACGGTCGCTTTACAGGGTGGTGAAGTGGTCGGTCATGTCGTGGAAACTATGAAGGGCATCAATGAAAGCTCACGGCGTATTGCAGACATCATCAGCGTCATTGATGGAATTGCCTTTCAAACGAATATTCTCGCGTTGAACGCTGCCGTGGAAGCTGCACGCGCCGGTGAGCAGGGCCGGGGGTTTGCGGTGGTTGCCGGCGAAGTTCGCTCGCTAGCTGGTCGCAGCGCCGAGGCTGCCAAGGAGATCAAAAGTCTCATCAACACCAGCGTGGAACGCGTGGAGCAAGGCACGGCGCTTGTAGACAAGGCAGGGGCCACGATGGCTGAAGTCGTGGATTCGATCCGCAGGGTGACTGACATCATGGGACAGATCAACGCGTCCAGCGCGGAACAGTCTTTGGGTGTCGCTCAGGTGGGCGAAGCTGTGGCACTGATGGACCAGACAACACAACAAAATGCAGCGCTGGTAGAGCAGATGGCCGCTGCGGCCGCAAGCCTCAACGCGCAATCCAATGACATGGTGCAGACAGTTGCCGTATTCCATTTGCCCGGTGACACTACAGATGCTGCGAAACAAAGCTTGGCGCGCATCTCAGGGCGCTAGACCTCAGGCAGTGCTGTTCTCGGCAGACGTCGAACTGCGGCCTCCCTACCGGGCTACTTCGCCAGCGCCTTCAGCGCCAGCTTGATGCCATCGCTCACACCCACATCCCTGGGCAGCGCCTTGAGCGCAACCAGCGCTTCCTTATCGCTGTAACCCAGCGCCACCAGGGCCTGCAGGATGTCAGCCTGGGAATCATCGGCAACACCGGCGGTGGCGCCGATGTCGGCACCGAGCTTGCCCTTGAGTTCCAGCAGCAGGCGCTCGGCGGTCTTCTTGCCGATGCCGGGCACCTTGATCAGGCGTCCTGCCTCCTGCAGCGTGACGGCCTGGGCCAGTTCGCCGACGCCCATGCCGGACAGCACCGACAACGCGGTGCGCGGACCGACGCCGGAGATCTTGATAAGTTCACGAAAGGCCTCGCGCTCGGAGCTGGTGCCAAAGCCGTAGAGGATTTGCGCATCCTCGCGCACTACGAAGTGCGTCAACAACGACACTTTCTGCCCTTCGGCAGGCAGGTTGTAGAACGTGCTCATGGGCACCTGCACCTCGTAGCCCACGCCCCCGCAGTCCACGATGACCTGCGGAGGATTCTTGTCGCTGAGGGTGCCGCTGAGTCTGCCTATCATTTCTTTGCCATTCCTTTTGTGCCTATCATGGGAGTCCTTGAGAGGAATTATCAGCTTGATTCTCCGACACACTTTCACCCCGCTGAACAACACCCGCCT
>JAGWUS010000059.1 GCA_028868305.1 Burkholderiales bacterium
AGAAATAGGCGGTGCCTTGAATTCGCGGATCTACCGATGGGGTACGCGAAATCAGCTGCGCGCGACGGGAAACGCCACTTGGGTCTTCCACGTCTATGGTTCTGGGCATCTGTGCCTGCGTTGCGTCGCCGGTCGCCACAACGCGCAGGAGTACCTTGTGTTGGGATTCCAGATGTCGGTAAAGCGTGGTTCGATTCACCAGTGCTTGCGTCAACTGAGCGCCCCACCGGGTGCGAACAGAACTGATGGCCGCATCGAGCGCGGCCCGTGTCGCAAGGACACCCGCTTCGTCCGAGCGCCATGCCGCTTCAGCCGCTTCAACACTTTTGTCCGATACATTGCGGTCCTGCGCATGAAGCCCCTGGAGTCGATCTAATTCACGGCGGGATGCATGTCGTTGTGCAGAGGCCCGGTCTGATTGGGCCTGCGCTGTCGCCACCGCTGTGGCCGCGTCGACCAGATCCTGGACCGATAACACCGTCGCCAGAACCGTGAACTGCATCTGCTGAAAACCCGCCTGTGCTTGCTTCGTTTCGATGGCAACTCGCTCACGCTCAGTCTGATCAATAGAGAGGGTCGATGAATCTGCTGTTTTCTCTGTCATTGGTCGGCTGGATGGAGTGACCTGCCCCATCCAGAACGGATAGGCCACAACCACACCGATGGCTGTGGTCGCGATCGCGAAGATGAGTTTTCGGTTCATGGCTGGGATTCCTTCGAAGCGGTGGGGGACGTGGGCGGCAATGGCATGCGTAAGGCGTACTCGAGCCGCCCGGCTGCGGCATGTGCCGCCAGCATCAGGTCGTTTTGCGTGGATTCGGCTGTGATGGCCTCCAGGCGGACGGCTAGCAAAGCCAAACGATCGGTAACACCTGCACGAAAGGCAAGTTCGGCCGATCGCCCAAGCGCCTTGGTGTCCTCGGCGGCGGCTTGGGCTATTGCGAGTGCGCGTATGGTCTGTCGGTAGGCAGCCAACGCACCCGTGATCTCGGCAATGGCTTGTTCCTGGACGACTCGGAAAGCTGCGGCCACCGCTTCACGCTGTGCCTCAGCTTCCGCTATTGGGCCGCGGTTTCGGTTGAGCAAAGGCAGTGGGAGTGCAAATCCCAGACTCCATTTGGAGTCTCCGGCGTCCCAGCTATAGCCCGGACCGATCGATACATTGGGGTACTGACGAGCGATCTCCAGCTGCAAGGTGGCCTGAGACGCCTCGTATTCCGCAAGTGCCGCCAGCACGTCGGGGCGGGCCTGCAAGGCGTTTTTTGCCAGCGCATCGAGAGTCTTGGCGTCTGGCAGGCTCTCGGAACTGATATCCAAGTGCGAAAGATCAACCTCAAGAATCGCTCGCTCAGGAATTCCGATGGACGCTGCCAAACGCCGCAAAGCTTCTCCTCGGCGTCGACGGGCTTCTTCGAGTGACAGCGCTGCTTGTCTGGCAGCTAGGCGGGTTTGGAGGGCTTCGTTGCCGGATACCAGGCCCGCTTTCAGTCGCTTTTGCGTTTCCAGCGCCAGCGCATCCAAGGTGTCAAGCCGTCGGGCCGCAAGCTCATCGGTTGGATAGGCGCCGACATATGCTTCGCGGGTGCGCAGCTGAATCCGCCATCGGACATCGGTTTCGATGTAAGCGGCAGCCAGTGCGAGCCACTGCGCACGCGCCTCGCGGCTGGCTCTCTTTCCAGCTGTTTCTAACGGGATTTCTAGGGTCAGGCCATAGGTCCAGGGCTCTGTGCCTGGACCTGCGCTGACGTTTTTCTGTATCACGCCAGCCAGCGATGGATTGAGACGTCCCCCTGCAGTGATGACGGCTGCCTCGGCGACTTTGCGCCTGGCCTCTGCCGCCGCAGCCTCGGGGTGTCGCTGCAAAGCTACGCGCTGCAAGGCCGGGGCATCCCAGGGTCCCGGACCCAAGGCCTGGGCCTCGAATTTGGACGCCTCTGCCTGAGAATCGATCGGCTTGGATTCGAAAGACGCGCAGCCGGCCAGCATCATGCAGAGCCCAGCCAAAGCCGGGCCCACGCGCAATGCATCCGCCGCTGCAACGGCGAAACAGGTTTTCATGGAACTCCTCCAAAGAACTCACGGCCTGCGCTGCACTGAAGGCGCGCGCAGGATCAAGCGGCAGTCAAGCCGCGAGCTCGTATCGAGGAGGTTTGTCGATTGAAGACAAGGGAGGGCACGATGGACGAGGTGCCACAGTCTCTGGTTTTTCACCCGACAGCTTGGCGAGCGAAACAGGTTGCGCCTCTTGTTGGGGCATCGGCACGTTGGCTAGCAACTCGTCGTAGATTGACGAGTAGGACTTGGTCACAACCTGAGCATGAGGATCTTGGGCCTGGTCCCCGGAGGCTGCGATCTGAACAGACGTGGTCGACGCTTGGGACATTTCCTCAATCAACTCGTCCACATATGGTGCATCTCCCAGATTGAGCACGACGCTCAAAAGCAGCAGGCGCAACAGGGTGGAGCGGAGGAAAGCTAGCATCGAGAAGAATTCTATGCTTTTTAAGATGCGGCTTTGGGCAAAGACCGCCTATCCCCTCAGCGCAGATTGTCATTGGATTTGGGACTCAATCCCTGAAATGTCTGCCCTGGGTGGTTCTGCGAACATCCAACCCCGGAGCGGGACGATGGCTGGTATCGGCACCAGCGGTCATTGGGCTCCAAAAGTTGACCGGCAGCAGCCAGCCTAAATCGGACATCCGGGCAGAAACACCTCTCGACAGCTCCTGACCGCTGACGATGGTCGCGAGTCGGAATTCAGGTGTGTTTACGACTTTTCGCGCCCATTCAAAACGCCCAGCCCTACGGCAAGCTGCATGAACACTAGCGTGTTGTTTGCGACTTTAATTGCACGGAATACGGCCCTAGGCTGGCAGAGCTGATCTATAGCGCCAAAGTCACTTTGCCAGTCAGCCGTTCGGTGATCTCCTCCACCATGGCCGGTGGGGCGGCGTAGTCTTCCAGTGTTTTCGGCCAGGTCGCTTTGGCCAATTCCACCAGGTCGCGACAGTGGCGGATCAGGCTCGACGGCCGAGAAAAACCGCCCCGCTCGATGAGCTGTGTCATTTCATCCCAGCCAAACCTGGAGACGATCGCGTCGACGGCGCGGTTGTGCCCGTAGGACTTGGGTGAGTCCTTGAAATAGCTCGATACGCTCACCGGGTCGTACAGCGGTGCAAGCGCCGGGGTGATGCCGTCCTCATACAGCAGCGCCCAGTTCTTGAGGTGCGCGTCGGTGTTGCCCATCAGGATGAAGGCCACCATGCGCCCCAGGAACTCCTTCACGTCCTGGGCCGGACGCGCGGACTGTTCATTGAGCACGCGCAGCATCTGACCGTAGTCTTGCAGGAGTTCGTGGCCGTATTTCTGGCTCGGGGTCAGGCCCATGGCCTGTGCAAATTCCTCCATGTGCACACGCCGCCCGCCTACGCGGTCAAAACGCTGCACTGCCAAGATGAACTCGAACGGCACTTGTTCCGGCAAAGCCGCTTCCTCGCGCGTGATCAGGGCGGCCCTGGCGCAATTCAGTTCCAAGGCCGAGCACAGGGCGTAGCCGGCGTACTCGTTGAGCGCCATATCTGGGTGCACGGAATTGGGCAATTTGAGTATGTGGCTGCCGGCGTGGCCATGCCGGCGAACGACGTAGCGGCGCCCATCGTGCACTGCAGAGAACTTGGTCACCACCCCCGGAATGGCCGAGCCATCTTCGACGGGTGTTTCCACAAAGCCGGGCTCGAGCACATCTAGGCCTAGTGCCGTGTGCCAGTGCCGCACCGCGGTCGGGATGCCCTGGTCCTGCGGCATGGGCTCCACCTCCAGGGCTCCGATGAGGTCGTGGCCAGCCGCGGCCAGCAGCTCAAACTCATCCTCCTCGCTGCAGCCGCGCTGGTCCGCAAGGCGGGTGCGGTTATGGCCTTCGGGCAGTAGGTTCTCGAAGTAGCTGGGCCAGCGGCCTGAGGTTGTGACCACGCGTACATCATTCTTCGCCGAGAGGATGTCTCGGGTTTGCGCGTCGTTCGAGCCGCGATAGTTCAAGGACAGGGTCAGGCGCTGCGGATCGTTGATGTAATCTGCATCGAAGGACACCCGCATGATGTCACCGTAGCTGGAGAGGTAACCGATGGGAACGCGCTCGCCATTGGGCGCATACAGGTACATGCGCAGGTAGCGGATGGTGCCCGTCAGGTTCACAGCGGCCATGCTTTATCTATTGCCCTTGGGAGGTGTAGTGCTACGCAAGCGAGCCAGAGCCGCAGTAGATATGCCGGGGCCCTTGGATCCTTCTTTGGGCTTAGAGGAAGCAAAGGCGCTAGTTGGAAGATTTCCGCCCTCCGTGAAACGCGCGGGCAGCCCTTCTTGGGCCACACTTCTTGCTGACCATACAGAGTACGCCGTGGGTGAGCGGGCTTCTTGTGCGCGATCGCTGAGATGGCGGGCGAGACTCCTTGCGGAGTGTGTGGGCTGCAGGTCTTTGTCGAACTCGTCCCTGAGCCTGTGAATCGCATTGCTGACGGTCAAGGCCTGAGTCACAACTGAGTCGGGTGCACCGGCCCCGCTGGGCTGGGCCAGCACACGCCCACCCGACTGGATGAAGGCTTGGACCTCACCGGCCAGGACCTTGGGCACCAGGAGCAGCTCCAGCCCTAGCGCACGTGCCAGCTCGTGGACCGTAGCCAGCTTGGGATCAAAGCCGGACTCCACGCGCCCGACCGTGACACGGCTGGTGCCAGCCTTCAGGGCCAATTCTTCCTGGGTCAGGCCCTGCGCCTTGCGGGCTGACTCGAGAGTGTCGATGATGCTAAGCCTATTTGTCATTTACAGACCTTTGATAAGACTAATTATCACGACTCTACGTGAAAAATCAAGGAAATGTATATTGCAAGATGTATATTCTACAAAATGCAAAATACATTTGTCATTTTGGCTACTTGAAGCATTCAGAACTGGGTTTGAGAGGTTCGATGTACGCGGGCTGAAGTGGGGCGAAAGAGTCTCCGCGCTTCAGGGAACCCGATGCTCGAACCTAGCAGTGGTCCAGTACGGCGCGCTCATGCCTGGGGCGCTGTGAAGCGCTTTTACATAGCCGGAACTACGCTGGCCGGTACAACAAATTAATGTTTATTCCAGTAATTTGATGTGATTCACATCCGCCGCCTACCAGGGCCACCGCACTGGCGGAATGGTGCGGGCTACAGGTGGGCCGCTGGCCCCAGCGTTCCAGGGTGAAGCGGCCATTGAGGCTGCCGATGGCCGCACTTTGCAGGGCTTCGTCCGTTGTCATTTCGGGCAGCAGGCCGGCAAAGCGCTGCGCCAGCATGGATTTACCCGAACCGGGTGGCCCGACCAGCAGCAGACTGTGGCCGCCAGCCGCGGCAATTTCCAGGGCGCGCCGGGCACCTGCCTGGCCCTTGACATCGGCCATGTCGGTGATGACTGCTGCGGTATGGGGTGCAGCAGCGTCCACGCGGGCCCAGCCGTCGTCGGCTGGTGCCGTGGTATCCACCGCCTCCAGAAGCGGGGAGCCTGGTGGCGCAAAGTGCCGCACTACGTCCAGCAAGTGGCGGGCCCTGTACACCTGGGCACCAGGCACCAGAGCGGCTTCTTCGGCACTGCCTGGCGGCAACACCAGTCTGGCGTTGACCCGGCCAGTGTGCAGTGCCAGGGCGGTGGCCAGTGCACCCCGTACTGGCCGCAACTCGCCCGAAAGGGAGAGCTCACCTGCAAACTCGTACTCGGCCAGCCGCGCCCCATCAATCTGCCCACTGGCTGCCAGAATGCCCAGCGCAATCGGCAAGTCCAGCCGCCCCGAGTCTTTGGGCAGGTCGGCCGGCGCCAGATTGACGGTAATGCGTTTGTTATTGGGGAATTCCAGGTTGGCGTTCTGAATGGCGCAGCGCACACGCTCGCGGGCTTCTTTCACCTCCACATCGGCCAGGCCGACCAGCGTAAAGCTCGGCAAACCATTGGCCAGATGCACCTCGACCGTGACTGCGGCAGCTTCCAGACCCAGCAGAGCACGGCTCTGCACCAAAGACAAGCCCATTTCCTATCCTCCCCTTTTGGTGCGCAATATTGCGGTGCGCTGTTCAGCAATGCACCACTAATGTGCATACTGATTATTCATACAGTTATGGTAACGCATCGCAAGCGAAAACGGTGCACACAGCCGCATTGAAATGCCAAAAGCGCAGCTGGCACGGGTTCTGCTTAGAACTGACATCTCCTGACTCCTGGAGAAGCAGGGCAGCCATCTACGGTGACTGCAACCCATTGTTTTTAAGCTGAGGTGAACACATGAAACTCGTAACGGCCATCATTAAACCGTTCAAGCTCGATGAGGTGCGAGAAGCCTTGTCCAGCATTGGCGTGCAAGGCATCACCGTCACTGAAGTCAAGGGCTTCGGGCGTCAGAAGGGACACACAGAGCTGTACCGCGGCGCAGAGTACGTGGTGGACTTTCTGCCCAAAGTGAAGATTGAAGCCGCCATTGACGACGCTCTGGTCGAGCGCGTGATCGAAGCCATCGAAGGTGCAGCGCGCACCGGCAAGATTGGCGATGGCAAGATTTTTGTCTACGACGTCGAACAGGTCGTGCGCATTCGTACCGGCGAAACCGGCAAAGAAGCGCTGTAACCAGAAAGTGAGCCCCCAAATGAAAAAACTGCTTGTATCCCTGGCACTGGGCATTGGTCTCTTGACCTCTGGCACTTTTGCGCTGGCACAAACCGCTGCTCCCGCGGCCGCTGCGGCGGAAGCCAAACCGGCTGATGCAGCGCCTGCTGCGGCTCCCGCCGCCGCACCGGCCGCTGCCGCCGCTG
This sequence comes from Burkholderiales bacterium, assembly GCA_028868305.1. GTDB lineage: Bacteria > Pseudomonadota > Gammaproteobacteria > Burkholderiales > Burkholderiaceae_C > Allorhodoferax. The sequence goes on from JAGWUS010000059.1 coordinate 6,819, forward strand.
CTGCACCCGCTCCTGAGGCGGCTGCATCGGCTGCCGCTGCACCGGCTCCCGTGCCCAACAAGGGCGATACGTCTTGGATGATGGTTTCCACCCTGTTGGTGATCCTGATGACGGTGCCCGGCCTGGCCCTGTTCTACGGCGGCCTGGTTCGCAGCAAGAACATGCTGTCGGTGCTGATGCAGGTCATGGTCACGTTCTCGCTGATCGTGGTGCTGTGGTTCATCTACGGCTACAGCCTGGCATTCACCGAGGGCAATGCCTACTTTGGTGGTTTGGATCGCCTCTTCATGAAGGGCATCTGGGACAACGCTGCCGGTACCTTTGCCAATGCAGCCACCTTCAGCAAGGGCGTTGTGATTCCCGAGATCGTGTTTGCCGCCTTCCAGGCCACGTTCGCCGGTATCACCTGCGCGCTGATCGTCGGCTCGTTTGCCGAACGTATCAAGTTCTCTGCCGTGCTGGCTTTCATGGTGCTGTGGTTCACCTTCTCCTACGCTCCCATCGCCCACATGGTGTGGTTCTGGGCCGGTCCTGATGCGTACACCAGCAAGGAAGTGGTGGACAAGGTCAACAGCACAGCCGGCATGATCTGGCAGTGGGGCGCGCTGGACTTCGCCGGCGGTACCGTGGTGCACATCAACGCCGCTGTCGCCGGTCTGGTTGGCGCTTTCTATATCGGCAAACGTGTTGGTTACGGCAAGGAAGCCATGGCCCCTCACAGCCTGACACTGACCATGGTGGGTGCGTCCCTGCTGTGGGTGGGCTGGTTCGGCTTCAACGCCGGCTCCGCGCTGGAAGCCAATGGTTTCGCGGCCCTGGCCTTCATCAACACCTTTGGTGCAACCGCTGCTGCCGTGCTGACCTGGTCTCTGGGTGAAGCCATGCACAAGGGTAAAGCCTCTATGCTGGGCGCTGCTTCCGGCGCGGTTGCCGGTCTGGTGGCCATTACGCCTGCTGCCGGCAACGTCGGTATCGGTGGCGCGCTGGTTATCGGTCTGCTGTCCGGCTTTGCTGGTCTGTGGGGTGTGACTGGTCTGAAGAAGATGCTGGGTGCGGACGACTCGCTCGACGTGTTCGGCGTGCACGGTGTGTGCGGCATCCTGGGTGCCCTGCTGACCGGCGTGTTCAACTCGCCTTCTTTGGGTGGCCCTGGCTATGTGGCTGACTGGGTGACAGCCACCGGCGTGACTGCTGCCGACTACTCCATCATGGCGCAGGTCATTGTTCAGGCCAAGGCGGTGGGCGTGACGGTGGTCTGGTCCGGCCTGGTGTCCCTGGCGGCTTACTTCATCGTCGACAAGACCATTGGTCTGCGCGTCAGCGAAGAAGAGGAGCGCGAAGGTCTGGACATCTCCTCCCACGGCGAAACGGCCTACAGCCGCTAAGCACGCGGTACGACACAGTCTCTTTCTTCTTGAGACTTCGGCCCGGCAGGACGCAAGGTTCTGCCGGGCCTTTTTTTGCGGGGCGTACACAGGTGCACAATTTGGGCTGAGCCTGTGCAACCCAACGAAAGCTTTTCCATGAACTCTGCCCTGACCCTGCGCTGTGATGATTTGTGGTGTGAACTCAAGCCTGCGTTAGGGGGTTGCATCACCGGCTTGTGGATGGGCGATATCCCCGTGCTGCGCTCCACCCGTGCGGCAGACCTGCACTCGGTGCGCCAGTCAGGCAGTTATCCACTGGTGCCGTTTTCCAACCGGGTAGGCCACGCGAGCCTGCAGTGGCAGGGCACGGACCATCCGCTGGTGAAAAATTTCGAGCCCGAGCCGCATGCCATCCACGGTGTGGGCTGGGAGCGGCCCTGGGAGGTGCTGGATTCCAGCGACACGTTTGCCCTGTTGTCCTATGAGCACCGTGCAGATGCATCCTGGCCGTTTGACTTTGACAGTTCGCAGGCTTTCAAGCTCAGTGCCGGTGCACTGGAGATGACGCTCAGTGTCACCAACCAGTCCAAAGTATCTGCTCCAGTTGGGTTGGGCTGGCACCCCTACTTTGCCAAGCACCCCGGAAGTCGGGTTACTTTTTCTGCGCAGGGCCGCTGGGAAATGGGTGACGACAAACTGCCCACCCACCGCGACAGCAGTGCGGGGCTGGACGCCGATTGCGGCATATTGATGGTGGACCACTGCTTTGACGGCTGGCGCGGCGAGTTGCATCTGCGGGATGCCCTGTTGCACACCCGGGTGAGCACCAGCCTCACGCGGCTGGTGGTGTTTACCCAGCCGCAGCGCGACAACATTGCCATTGAACCGGTAAGCCATGTCAACAATGCCGTCAACCTGATGGCGCGCGGTGTGGCCACCGCCGAAGCATTGGGTCTGACCATCCTGCTGCCAGGTGAAACCTTTTCCTGCGAGATGCGCATTGACGTGGAGCGCGTGGCATGAGCTGGCAGGCCCTGACACCGCAGGTCTATGCGTTGGGGGAATCGCCCTTCTGGCATCCGCACGAGCAGATGCTGTACTGGGTGGACATTTCGGGAAAGCAGCTTCTGCGCGCCAACATCTACATGGGCACGGTACAGGCATGGGACATGCCCAGTGAGCCGGGGTGTATTGCACCAGCGGCCCGTGGCGGTCTGGTGGTGGCCTTGCGCCATGGCGTTTTCCGTGCCCTGGAATGGGGCGGGCTGCTTACGCACATCACCACCTTGCCGTATGACACCCACACCGTTCGCGCCAACGATGGAAAGTGCGATGCGCTGGGCCGCTTCTGGGTGGGCACCATTGATGAACCCAAAGCAGGGCGCGCGGCAGCGCTGTATTCCATCGATTGCCGCGCGGGGTCCCCGGTGGTGAAGCGCCAGGCGGGCGATGCCCTGACTGCCAATGGCCTGGCCTGGAGTCCGGACAACCAGACCCTGTACTGGGCAGACACGCCCAACCACACCGTCCATGCCTGGAACTACGACCTGCCCACAAACACCCTGTCTGCGCACCGGACCCATTTGCAGTTGCCACCCAAACCCGCTGGCTGGACGTTTGAGCAAAGCACTTACGCGGGCCGCCCAGACGGCGCCGCAGTGGATGTGCAGGGCAACTACTACGCGGCCATGTACGAGGGCGCACGCATCTGCAAGTTCGCACCCGACGGCATGCTGCTGGCCGAAATTCCCACCCCGGCGCAGTGTCCGACCATGCCCTGCTTTGGCGGGGAAGATCTGCGTACGCTGTACCTCACCAGCGCACGTCATGGCCGCAGCGAAGCGGAGCTTGCGCGCTATCCGCAGTCAGGCTGCGTGTTCTCCATGCGGGTGGATACACCAGGGCTGCCGGTCAACTTCTTTGCAGACTAATTTTTTGAAGCCCGGCGTTTCAAAAAATTCACGCTAGCACGTGCTTGGGGCCATTACCATCGCTGCCATGTCTTCCATGGATCACGCACTCGCTCTTGTCACCGAACGTATTCAGGGCGCCATTGCGGCACGTAGCCCGCTGCGTATCCGCGGGGGCGGCAGCAAGGATTTTTATGCCCAGCCACTCTCTGGAGAGGTGCTGGACACTACCGGTCTGCGGGGTGTGCTGAGCTATGAGCCCAGCGAACTGGTGGTCACTGTGGGTACTGGCACCCCGCTGGCGGAACTGGAGGCGCTGCTGGCAGGGCAAGACCAGTGTCTGCCGTTTGAGCCGCCACACTTCGCATGGTCCCAGCTGCAAGGCGGCACGTCCCTGGCGACCGTTGGCGGCATGGTGGCCGCTGGTCTGGCCGGCCCAGCACGGGCCAGTGTGGGTGGCGTGCGGGACTACGTGCTGGGCCTCAAGCTCATCAATGGTCAGGCGCAGCACCTTACCTTTGGTGGGCAGGTGATGAAAAACGTGGCGGGCTACGACGTGTCGCGGCTCATGGTGGGGGCCATGGGCACGCTGGGGCTGATTACCGAAGTGTCGCTCAAGGTGCTGCCCGTCGCGCCTGCCGAGACTACCCTGGTATTTGAAGTGGACCAGGCCGCTGCGCTGGAGCAGTTGCACCGATGGGGGGGCGACCCCCTGCCGCTGAATGCCAGCTGCTGGGTGCATGACAATTCTGACCCGGCCGTTGCGGCCAAAAACCTGCTGTTTGTCCGCTTGCGTGGTGCGGTGGCAGCCGTCGAGGCGGCGGTCACGCGCATGCTGGCGGATCTGCCCGGGAGCCGCATGGACAACGCCCAGGCCCAGCCTGACTGGGCCATGTGCCGGGACCAGAAGCTGCCTTTTTTCCAGCGACCTGCTGATGACACGCTGGCCCTTTGGCGCCTGAGCGTGCCGCAGACTGCCCCGGTGCTGGCGCTGCCTTTCGCCCAGTTGGTGGAGTGGCATGGCGGCCTGCGCTGGCTCTGGGCGCCGCAAAGTGCAGCTGCTCAGTTGCAGGCTGCAGCTCGGCAAGTGGGCGGGAGTGCTACTATTTTTATAGCTGCTAGTGCACATTCCGCGGGGGCTGGAGGCCGATTTGGCGTACATGGGCTGGCTGAAGCCGCTGTAGAACGACGTCTCAAGGCAAGCTTTGATCCCCATGGCATTTTTAACCCTGGCCTGACTCCCCATGCAAACCACGCTAGCGCCTGAGTACCAGAACACCCCGGACGGGCAGGCGGCCGAGGCCATCCTGCGCAAGTGCGTGCACTGCGGCTTTTGCACTGCCACCTGCCCCACCTACCAGTTGTTGGGCGATGAGCTCGATGGTCCGCGGGGGCGCATTTACCTGATGAAGCAGGTGCTTGAAGGACAGGAACCCACACGCAAGACCCAGATGCACCTGGACCGCTGCCTGACCTGCCGCAACTGCGAAAGCACCTGCCCCAGCGGCGTGGACTACGGCCACCTGGTGGACATTGGCCGCAAACTGGTGGATGCCAAGGTGCCGCGCCCGGTGACTGAAACCGCCGTGCGCTGGGCGCTCAAGGAGGGACTGCCTTCGCCGCTGTTTGGCCCGGCCATGGCCTTGGGGCAGCTGGTGCGCCCCCTGCTGCCGGCCAGTCTGAAAAACAAGGTGCCTGCTAGGCAGGATGCGGGGGTCTGGCCCAAAGCCACACATGTCCGCAAGATGCTGATGCTGGCCGGTTGCGTGCAGCCTGCCATGAGCCCCAATATCAACAGTGCCACGGCCCGGATGCTGGATGCCGCCAGCGTGCAGGTCATCGTGGCGCCCAAGGCGGGCTGCTGCGGTGCCGTCAAATTTCACCTGAACGACCAGGACGGTGGTAAGGCCGAGATGCGTGCCAACATCGATGCCTGGTGGCCCCACGTGGAGCAGGGTGTGGAGGCGCTGGTGATGAATGCCTCTGGCTGCGGTGTTACGGTCAAGGAATATGGCCACATCCTCAGGGATGACCCAGCCTATGCCGCCAAAGCGGCCCGTATCAGTGCCCTGACCAAAGACCTGAGCGAACTTCTGCCCTCCCTGGTACCGGGCCTGCGCGGCAAGGTGCAGACGGCGGGTCAGCCGGCACTGGTGTTTCATCCACCGTGCACGCTGCAGCATGGGCAGAAACTCAAGGGCGGGGTAGAGCAGCATCTGGCAGCGTTGGGTTTCAGCGTACGCATTGCCGACAACGAGTCGCATCTGTGCTGCGGCTCGGCGGGTACCTACTCGGTGCTCAACCCCCAAATTTCCTACCAGCTGCGCGACCGCAAGCTGGAGAATCTGGCCCCGCAGCACGCAGAGGTCATCATCAGCGCCAACATCGGCTGTATCACCCATTTACAGAGTGGGACCGATACGCCGGTCCGGCATTGGGTCGAGATTCTCGATGCGTCCCTGAGCGTCTGACCGCGGTTACGGGGTTACAGACGGTTACTACATGGTGGTGATTCTTACGCCACTCTTAAGAAATCAGTAATCCGTTTCCGGTACCTTTGGGACGCTGAGCTACGACTGTCACCGTAGCCATGTTTACATATGAGTACCGTTTTAAGTTCACCTCCTTCCGCCGCCCTGCCCAGAGAAAAAAAAGCCTCCAGTTTGCTGGCTGGCGATTCCGTGGTGTACGTCGTATTGGCTGCGCTGGTCTGGCTTACCTGGAAAGTCAGCGGCATGGGCCTGTTCAAGGCTGGCGACGATGTGGGCTACTGGATCGGTGTGGCTGGCGGAGTCATGATGCTGCTGCTTTTCAGCTATCCCTTGCGCAAGTATTTCCGGTTTGCACACGGATGGGGCAGGGTGAAATGGTGGTTCTGGATCCATATGATTCTGGGTGTGGGCGGCCCTCTACTGATTTTGTTGCACTCCACATTCCGCATTGGCTCGCTCAATGCCGGCGTGGCGCTGTACAGCATGCTGATTGTGGCTGGTAGCGGTGTGGTGGGACGGTTCCTATATTCGCGTGTGAATCGGGGTCTGCTCGGTGAGCTCACTGGATTCAAGGCATTGCAGGCCCGTGCGGGGTTGGATCAGGAGCAAGTTAGGTCGCGTCTGGCCTTTGCACCCGAAGTTGAGGCCCGACTGCGAGACTTTGAGCAATCCGAACTGCAGGCCCACACCGGTTGGCTGACCCATCTCAGGCGTGTGTTCTGGCTGCCTGTGCAGCAGTGGATCGTGTATCGGGAGTGCGTCGCCAAACTGCAGGATCCCATACGCAGTTTGGCCCTCCACGGAAAATGGAGCGCCAGGGACCTGGCGCGGCGAGAAACGCAATCCCGGAAAATGATCCGCCGCTACCTCACTGCGGTGGTGCGTGTTGCACAGTACACGGCCTATGAGCGTCTGTTTTCGCTTTGGCATATAGCCCATATCCCGTTTGTCTATCTGCTGGTGTTCAGTGCCATCATCCATGTGGTGGCGGTGCATGCCTACTGACCACGTCACGTGATGCCATGCCCACGACCGACATCCTGCCTTGCGCCGTGGAACCTGTGTTTGCGCTGGTTGCTGCTGGCATTGCTGTGCTCGGCATCGGTGGCCTTCGGGCAGGGAATCGAGTCCATCATGGCGCCCGGTAAAGTCATCGAGGGGCACGCCAAAGTCGAGGACGACTGCAAGCAGTGTCATGTCAAATTTGATCGCAAGGCGCAGGACGGCCTGTGCACAACATGCCACAAGGATGTGGGTGCCGATGTGCGCAACAAAGCCGGATTTCACGGCCGTTTGAACGACCCCACTTGTCGCAACTGCCACACTGACCATAAGGGCCGTGGCGCACGGATTGTGGAGTTGGACAAGAAGAAATTTGACCATGCCAAGACCGACTTTGCTCTCAAGGGCAAGCACGACAAGACAGAGTGCGAAAAATGCCACGTCGCAGGCAAGCGTTACCGTGAGGCTGCGCTGGAGTGCAATGCCTGTCACAAGAAAGATGACGTGCACAAGGCCAGCCTTGGCGTCAAGTGCGGTGACTGTCACACCGAGAGCAACTGGAAAGAGGCCCGCTTCGACCATGAAGCCACCAAGTTTCCGCTCAAGGGCAAGCACGTTGACGTGAAGTGTACGGATTGCCACAAGAACAACAACTACAAGGAAACACCCAGAAACTGCTACGCCTGCCACCGCGGTATCGACGACAAAAAGGGGCACAAGGGAACCTATGGCGAGAAGTGCGAGTCCTGCCACAACGACAAACAATGGAAGCCTTCCACCTTCAACCACGATGCAGACACTAAATATGCACTGCGTGGCAAGCACCAGAAGGTGGTTTGTAAAGACTGTCACACAGGTAACCTCTACCGGGACAAGACCAGCCAAGAGTGCTATGCCTGCCACAAGAAAGACGACAAGCACAAGGATTCTCTGGGCAAGAACTGTGCGGCTTGTCACACGGAAAAAAGCTGGAAAGACATCCCCAGGTTTGACCACGACACATCGGCTTTCCCTTTGATGGGCAAGCACGCCAGGGCGGAATGCAAGGATTGCCACAAGAGCCAGCTGTTCAAAGAGGCGCCAAAGGACTGCTATAGCTGCCATTCCAGAGAAGACAAGCACAAGCAGAACCTGGGCAAGGCCTGCGGGGACTGCCACAACGAGCAGGACTGGAAATCAACGGGCGATCGCTTCAAGCATGAGCGCACCCGTTTTCCGCTTCGCAATGCCCATGCGTTACCGCTGGTCAAGTGCAGTGCGTGCCATAAAAATCTTGAGAGCTATCGGAGCACCCCCCTGGACTGCCTGAGTTGCCATAAGAAAGATGACAAGCACCAGGGGCAGGTGGGGGGCAAGTGCGAGAGCTGCCATACTGACAAGTCGTGGAAGGAAACCAGTTTTGACCATGGGCTATCGCGGTTTCCATTGACCGGGCGTCACGTGGGTGCAGCCTGCAAGGGGTGCCATGAAACCTTGCGCTACAAAGACGCGCCCAGCGATTGCGTTTCCTGTCATAAGAAGGAAGACAAACACAAGCAGAAACTGGGTGCGCGGTGCGAAAGCTGCCATAACGCCCGGGCCTGGGCCATCTGGAGCTTCGACCATGACACCAAGACAAAATACAAGCTTGAAGGCGCCCACAGGAAAGCTACTTGCGAGAGCTGTCACACGGTGGTCGCGCCCAAGGGCAAGGAGGTAGCTCCAGTGGGCAGCACATGTATCTCGTGCCACCGCTCGGACGACGTGCATGAGGGAATGTTTGGTGCTCGGTGCGAGCAATGCCACCGGGTAGAGAACTGGAAGAACTTTAAAAACCGGATTGGCCTGGCGCCCAAGCCGGAGGTTCGAGGGAATGGAGTGGGGCGCGCGCCTTTGCAAGAGGGGGGCTTATGGGTAAGCTGAATAGCAACCTGATGCGCAGGAACTCCTTTTTCAAGTGGCTTGTCGCGATAGTGTTGGCCATTGGATTTTCAAGTGTCTTTGCCCAGTCGCCCCGCAACTTCGACCACCTGACCACGGGCTTTCCCTTGACAGGGGTTCACGCCAGCACGCAATGCGAGTCGTGCCATAAGAACGGGGTTTTCCTTGGAACCCCGCGTGCCTGCGCAACCTGCCATGTGAAGGGCTCCATCCTGGCGGAATCCAATGTGGTTCGGCCATCCAACCACTTCCAGACGCCGCTGCCCTGCAGTTCCTGCCATACCACCAACACCTTTGCAGGGGTCCGTTTTGACCATATTGGTGTCGCGCCTACGGCTTGTGCGAGTTGCCATAACAGTGTCATTCAGCCAGGAAAACCCTTTGGACATATCGTGACCGCGGTGACCTGCAGCCAATGCCACACCACCAAAGCGTGGTTGCCGGCCACGGGAATGGACCATTCCACATTTACCGACGCCACCAATTGCACCCGTTGTCACAATGGCGTGTCTGCGGTCGGAAAGATTGCCTCCCATATCCCAACGGCCAACAACTGTGCCTCGTGCCACGCCACCACTGGCTGGATGCCTTCCAAATGGAACCACGCCCAAATGCCGGTGGCCGGCCAGTGTTCGGTGTGCCACACCGGCACTTATTCCCATACGGACGGCAAGCCATCAAATCACATTCCGTACCAGAGTGTGACGGGCTCTGCATCGTCCAACTGCGACACCTGCCACAAGAATCCTGTGTTGGGTGTGGCGCTTGCCACCTTGTCCTGGAGTCCGGGTCGTTTGCATTCCAACGTGACGATCTCGGCGCAATGCGGTACTTGTCACTTTGGCAATCCGAACAGCTTTGGCGTAACCGGCAAGCCGGCGGGACCGGTGCATGCCGGCGTGACCGGCAATTGTGAAAGCTGCCACGTTTCAACATCCGTCTGGCTGGGTGTCAAACCAAATCACAGTCAGTTCAACGCATCGACCAATTGCATTACCTGTCACAACGGAAGCACAGCACCTGGCCAGAACACGGGGCATATGCCCACGGCGCTTAACTGTGAAACATGCCACAACCCTACCGTTGTAGGCTGGAAGCCCAGCAAATGGAATCACACACAAATGCCGGCAGTGAACCAGTGTGCAACCTGTCACTCGGGTGCTTACCCTCCCGCGAATGGCAGACCGGCGAACCATATCCCGTACACAGGTCTTGCGGGTGCGACCAATTGCGACTCCTGCCACAAAGGTGGATACACCACGTGGTACCCAGGTCGCCTGCACAGCAATATCACAGTCACCGGGGCGTGCGAAACCTGCCACGTGCCGAACACGTTTGGGTTGACCGTCAAGCCTTCAACGCCTATCCATACGGGTGTGACGAGCGGATGTGAGAGTTGCCATACCACCACCTCCTGGTTTGGTGCCAAGCCGAACCACGCGGGGTATACCTCCGCCACAAATTGCGCAAGCTGCCATGACGGCACGGCTGCCCCTGGAAAGAACGCGACGCACTTTCCAACTTCCGCCAATTGCCTCAGCTGCCACAGCGCGACGGCATTGACCTGGAAGCCGGCAACGAACTGGTTGCACCCTACCACTATGGCGGGTCAGTGCGCCACCTGTCATAGCGGCGCCTTCCCACCGGCGGATGGCAAGACGGCCAATCACATACCCTACCAGTCATTGAGCGGTGCGATCGCTTCGGCCAACTGTGATACCTGTCACGCAGCACCGGGATATGTGTCCTGGAATCCCGGGCGATTCCACGCCAATGCAACGGTGACCAACCAGTGTGCAAGCTGTCACCTGACCACTGCCTATGGTGTGACAGGCAAGTCGACGACCCCCATTCATACCGGAGTAACCGGCAATTGCGAGAGTTGCCATACATCGACCAGTACATGGTTTGGTGCCAAACCGGACCACACGGCCTACACCACGGCGACCACCTGTACGACTTGCCACAACGGTACATCTGCTACGGGCAAGAATGGAACGCACTTCCCAACCACAGTGAACTGCGGCAGTTGTCATGCGCCTGCACAGAGCAGCTGGAAGCCTGCGAACTGGAACCACACACAGATGCCTGTGGCGGCCCAATGTGCCACCTGCCATACGGGTACCTATCTGCCTGCCGATGGCAAGAGTTCGACCCACATTCCCTACACCGGTCTGGCAGGTGCGACGAACTGTGATTCGTGCCACAAAGGTGGCTACACGACGTGGAAGCCGGGGCAGTTACATGCCAATATCAGCGTGGCAACCCAGTGCGTTACCTGCCACCAGAACAGCACTAACAGTTCGTATGCGGTAACCACCAAACCGTTCTCGGGCCCCAGCGTCGCTGTTCACGTCACCGTCACAGGCAATTGTGAAAGCTGCCACCGTACGACGACCAGTTGGGCAAGCTCCATGCCCAACCATGCGAGCTTTACCTCCGCAACCGATTGTCTGGCCTGCCACGGACCCGGCGGTAGCAGTGGTGTCGGAAAATCGGCAAATCACATGGCCACATCTGCAAATTGTGTGTCCTGCCATTCTCCACAAGCAGCAACATGGCGTCCGTCCACCTGGAGGCACAACCAGGGTGTGGCAGTCACTGGCACCTGCGCTACCTGCCACAACGGTACGATTGCCATTGGCAAGCCGACTTTGCATATTTCCACGACAGGGACGGCCAATTGCGACACCTGCCATACCTCCCCCATCAATGTGCCTGCACCCTTGTGGAAGCCCACGACGTGGAACCACACGCAGATGGCTGTGGCAAACAGTTGCAGCACCTGCCACGATGGTGGTCATGCGCCAGCCGATGGAAAGACAGCCAACCATGTGCCCTACGCGGTACTGGCAGGGGCAACGAATTGTGACTCCTGCCACAAAGGCGGATTTGGTGCGTGGAACCCGGGTCGGGTGCACGCCAACCTGACGGTGGCTGCGCAATGCGAAACCTGCCACTTGACTACGGTATACGGGGCCACGGGCAAGCCAGCAACTGCGATCCACGCTTCGGTGACTGGAAATTGCGAGAGTTGCCACAATAGCACCACAACCTGGCTGGGCGCAAAACCCAACCACAACACCTACACTGCAGCGACGGTTTGCACGACCTGCCACAACGGAACTACGGCCACTGGCAAGAACAGTACGCACTTCCCCACCACGACCAACTGTGTGAGTTGCCACAGCGCGACGCTGTCGGTGTGGAAGCCCAGCAGCTGGAACCACACGCAAATGCCAGTGGCCAACCAATGTGCGACCTGCCATACCGGTGGATTCCCGCCGGCGGACGGAAAGACTGCTAACCACGTTCCGTACCAGACCCTTACCGGCGTGGTGATCAGCAACTGCGATACCTGCCACAAAGGTGGTTATTCCGCCTGGAATCCAGGTCGCTTCCACGCCAATGTATCGATCACAACACAGTGCGCTGCGTGCCACCTCACTACCGGCTATGGGGTGACCGCCAAACCGTCGACAGCCATCCATGCGACTGTGACGGGCAACTGCGAAAGCTGCCACACCAGCACGTCGACCTGGCTCGGAGCCAAGCCCAATCACAACACCTACACCGCAGCGACGGTTTGCACGACCTGCCACAACGGAACCACGGCCACTGGCAAGAACAGCACCCACTTTCCCACCACAGCCAACTGTGTGAGTTGCCACAGCGCGACACTGTCGGTGTGGAAGCCCAGCAGCTGGAACCACACGCAAATGCCAGTGGCCAACCAATGTGCGACCTGCCATACCGGTGGATTCCCGCCGGCGGACGGAAAG
>JAGWUS010000085.1 GCA_028868305.1 Burkholderiales bacterium
GCATTTATTATGCCAATATGTGATAGCTGCTAGTGTGGGGTTTACCTTAACAAAGTGCCCCGGTCCGCACAAAATCAAGTCCATGCAAACTGCGTCTCAAACTGTGTCCGTTACCACCGCACCCGTGATCAGGGGAATCTCGTCCATGGCCACCCGCCAGGTGCTTGCGCAACTGGTGGCCGACTTCGAGCAGCGCTCGGGGTGCACGGTGCAAATCGAGTCCGTAGGCGGTGTGGATGCCGCCAAACGGGTGCAGGCGGGCGAGCCCTTTGACGTGGTGATTCTGGCGTCTGACGCCATAGATAAGCTGATTGCGGCTGGACGTGTAGACGCCGGCAGCAAGGTGGACCTGGTGCTGTCCGGTGTTTCGGTGGCCGTGCGCGCAGGAACGGTTCACCCCGATCTCGGTTCGGAAGACGCAGTCCGCAAGGCCGTGCTGACCGCGCGCAGCATCAGCTACTCCACCGGCCCCAGCGGCGTGGCGCTGGTCAAGCTGTTTGAGCGCTGGGGCATTGCCGAGCAGATTCAGGGCCGCATTGTGCAGGCTCCGCCCGGCGTGCCAGTGGGCTCGCTGGTGGCGCGTGGTGACGTCGAGTTGGGCTTTCAGCAGTTGAGCGAACTCATTCACCTGCAAGGTATTGATGTCGTGGGGCCGCTGCCTGCGGCCATCCAGATCATCACCACCTTTTCAGCCGGTATCTGCACCGGATCAAAACAGGCTGCAACTGTGCGCGCCATGCTGGACTTCATGCAGTCTCCGCAGGCCGATGCCGCCAAGCGCGCGCAGGGCATGGAACCCGCCTGAACCCACGACCGAATAACACTGAAACCCGAGGAGCCCCCATGATCATTGACTGCCACGGCCACTACACCACTGCCCCCAAGGCATTGGAGAACTGGCGTAATGCACAGATTGCCAATCTGAATACGCCCGAGCTGGGCCCCAAGGTCGCCGACCTGAAGATCAGCGACGACGAACTGCGCGAGTCCATCGAGACCAACCAGCTGCGCCTGATGAAAGAGCGGGGGTCGGATCTGACCCTGTTCAGCCCGCGCGCCAGCTTCATGGCCCACCATATTGGCGACTTCAATGTGTCCAGCACCTGGGCCGCCATCTGCAACGAGCTGTGTTACAGGGTCTCGCAGCTGTTTCCAGACAACTTCATTCCGGTGGCCATGCTGCCGCAAAGCCCCGGTGTCGATCCCGCCACCTGTATCCCCGAACTGGTGAAGTGCGTGGAGCAATACGGCAATGTGGGCATCAACCTCAACCCCGATCCCAGTGGCGGCCACTGGACATCCCCACCGCTCTCCGACAAGCACTGGTTCCCCATCTACGAGAAGATGGTGGAGTACGACATCCCCGCCATGATCCACGTGAGCACCAGTTGCAATGCGTGCTTCCACACCACCGGCGCCCACTACCTGAATGCGGACACCACCGCCTTCATGCAGTGCCTGACCAGCGACCTGTTCAAGCAGTTCCCGACGCTCAAATTCCTGATTCCGCACGGTGGCGGCGCCGTGCCCTACCACTGGGGCCGGTTCCGCGGTCTGGCGCAGGAGCTCAAGAAGCCGCTGCTCGAAGAGCATCTGCTCAACAACATCTACTTTGACACCTGCGTGTACCACCAGCCTGGAATTGATTTGCTCAACACCGTGATTCCGGTGAAGAACGTGCTGTTTGCATCCGAAATGATCGGCGCGGTGCGTGGCATTGACCCGCAGACTGGCAACTACTACGACGACACCAAGCGCTATATCGAGGCGTCCAAAATTCTGAGCAATGAGGACCGGTACCAGATTTACGAAGGCAATGTCCGCCGCGTGTTTCCGCGTTTGGATGCGGTCTTAAAAAAGAAAGGCCAATAAGCATGTACGAACTAGGCGTTTGCTATCGCAACATTACCCGCGCAGACCGCGCTGCCGCAGACGGCCTGGCCGCGCTGGGATCGGCCACGGTGCACGAGGCCATGGGCCGTGTGGGCCTGCTGAAGCCCTATATGCGCCCCATCTACAGCGGCCAACAGGTGTCCGGCACCGCAGTCACAGTGCTGTTGCAGCCCGGCGACAACTGGATGATGCATGTGGCCGCCGAACAGATACAGCCCGGTGACATCGTGGTGGCTGCGGTCACCGCTGAGTGCACCGACGGCTACTTTGGTGACCTGCTGGCCACCAGTTTTCAGGCCCGCGGTGCGCGTGCCCTCATCATCGACGCCGGTGTGCGCGATGTGAAGGAGCTGCAGCGCATGGGCTTTCCCGTGTGGAGCAAGGCCATCAGCAGCAAGGGCACCATCAAGGCTACGCTGGGCTCGGTGAATATTCCGATCGTCTGCGCGGGCATGCTGGTCACGCCCGGCGATGTGATCGTTGCGGATGACGACGGCGTGGTGTGCGTACCCGCGGCCCGCGCCGCGGCCACCCTGGAAGCCGCGCAGAAGCGAGAGAGCTTTGAAGGCGAGAAGCGGGCCAAGCTGGCTGCTGGCGTGCTGGGGCTGGATATGTACAAAATGCGCGAGCCGCTGGCGGCAGCGGGCTTGAAGTACATCGACTGAAAGCACGCTATGACCAAACCTATGGACAAGCCCACATCAGGTGATTTCACCAAAACCGCAGGCTGGATGGACTGGTACACCGGTCCCAGCAAACCCACGTTCAAGCTGCCGGCAGGCGCGGTAGATGCCCACTGCCATGTGTTCGGACCGGGTGCGGAATTCCCCTATGCCCCCGAGCGCAAGTACACCCCGTGTGATGCCTCGAAACACCAGCTGTTCGCCCTGCGCGACCACCTAGGCTTTGAGAAGAATGTGATCGTGCAGGCCACCTGCCATGGTGCCGACAACCGGGCCCTGGTCGATGCGCTCAAGAGCAGCAAGGGCAAGGCGCGCGGTGTGGCTACCGTCAAGCGCAGCGTGACCGATGAAGAAATTCAGGCCATGCACGATGCGGGCGTGCGCGGTGTGCGTTTCAACTTCGTCAAGCGGCTGGTGGACTTCACCCCCAAGGACGAGTTGCTGGAAATTGCCGGCCGCATTGCCAAATGGGGCTGGCACGTGGTGATCTACTTTGAGGCGGTGGATCTGCCCGAACTGTGGGACTTCTTTACTGCTTTGCCCACTACGGTCGTGGTGGACCACATGGGTCGCCCGGACGTCGCGCTGCCAGTGGATGGCCCGCAGTTCGCGCTGTTTCAAAAGTTCATGCGCGAACACCGCAATGTGTGGAGCAAGGTGAGTTGCCCGGAGCGCCTTTCAGTCACAGGACCCAAGGCCCTCAACGGCGAACAGAATGCCTACCGTGATGTGATTCCTTTTGCCAAAGCTATCGTGCAGGAGTTTCCCGACCGCGTGCTGTGGGGCACCGACTGGCCGCACCCGAACCTGAAGGACCATATGCCCGATGACGGCCTGCTGGTGGACTTCATACCCCACATTGCGCCCACCGCAGAGCTGCAGCGCAAACTGCTGGTGGACAACCCCAACCGCCTTTACTGGCCTGACACTTTGAAAGACTGACATGGCACTCGATAAACCGTATCTGGACGTGCCCGGCACCATCATTTTTGATGCCGAGCAGAGCCGCAAGGGCTACTGGCTCAACCAGTTCTGCATGAGTCTGATGAAGGCCGAGAACCGCGAGCGGTTCAAGGCTGACCAACGTGCCTACCTCAACGAATGGCCCATGTCCGAGGACCAGAAGCAGGCCGTGATTGACATGGACCTGAACCGCGCCATGCAGCTGGGCGGCAACATCTATTTCCTGGCGAAAATCGGCGCCACACATGGCAAGAGCTTCCAGCAGATGGCTGGCAGCATGACCGGCATGACCGAAGACGAGTACCGCGCCATGATGATCTCCGGCGGCCGCAGTGCCGAAGGCAACCGTTACCTTGGTGAGGACGGCGATGCCCAACCTCACCACCAACCCCAAGGTAAACATTCCGCCAATGATGGCAAGAAAGTGAGCGCCTGATGGCCCGCATTACCGCATCCGTTTACACCTCGCACGTGCCTGCCATCGGCGCGGCCCTG
>JAGWUS010000086.1 GCA_028868305.1 Burkholderiales bacterium
CCGACCGCCAGCAAACCTGACGGATGGTGATGTTGCGATGTATGAGGCCGACACAGTGCGCTCATTACTGATCAGCGCAGCCCTCGCAGCGCGCAAGCCGTTGACGGACTCGGTTGCAGCGGAGCGGGAAGCGTGCGCACGTATGTGCGATGAAGTGGCTGAAGATTTGATTAGGGCCATGCGAGATGAGGGTGAAACCGACGAAGACGAAATGAAAAGCATCGTTGCATCGGCTCGCGTATGCGCTCAAGAAATAAGAGATGGCTACAGCGAAAAACTCAAAGCGCACGGCATCAACGGCCTGGAGGTGAAGCCGTGAGCAAAGAGTACGAAACCCGCGTCACGTCTTGGACTGTGATGCCCAAAGGAGAGCCGACGTTTTCCGAGATGGCGACCGTGGTCAGCATTGACGATGAGGCGGCTGGCGAATACGTCGTGGTGTGTCAGCAAGGCCGCGTTGACCTCGGCAAGATCGCAATTGATGTTGACGAGTGGCCCGCACTTCGCGCAGCCATCAATGAGGCAATTTCAGAATGCAGATCGAGCGACGCGAAAGGCCAGCATGACCAAAATTGACATTGAAGCGATTGCGAGAGAGGCGGGCATGGAGTCAGCCCTGAACATGGGCGCTCCATCCTGCGTATGGACAGAGGGATGCGAAGGGGTCAGCCAGCAGCACCTTCAGCGCTTCGCCGCCCTGCTGCTTGAGAAGGCTGCTCAGGTGTGCGACGTAACGCCGCCTGAACCGTTCAGGCCATCAATTGAAGCAGCGCACGCCATCCGCCAGATGGCCGCTGGGATGGGGGAGTGATTGTGAAGTACGTGATCTTCGCCAGCTATGGAAATGACAGCATTGCCCTGATCCAGTTTGCGCATGAGCGCGGTCTAGCGGATGTTCATGTCGCCTATTCCGACACGGGTTGGGCTGCATCTTGGTGGCCTGATCGAGTCGCTATTGCTGAGGATTGGGTGCAATCACTAGGATTCACGCCACATCGCATTTCAAGCGAGGGCATGGAGGCTCTAGTTATGCGTAAGCAAGCATGGCCGAGAGGTGGTGGCGGCAAATATCAATTTTGCACAGCAGCACTGAAGGAGGAGCCAGCGCGTGCGTGGCTGGCTTTGCATGATCCTGATGGTGAGGCAACTTGCATGACCGGAGTTAGGCGAGAAGAAAGCGAGAACAGGAGGGATGCTCCTGAGTGGGTTACTTCAAGCGAAGACCATGGCGGCAGGGAATTGTGGCAACCGTTGGTGCGTCACACATCTGCGATGCGAGACCAACTTGCCTTGAAGTCACCTCTGCCATTGCTTCCATTCAGGTCAAAGGAGTGCTCGCCATGTGTCAACGCAAGAAAACAAGAGTTACGGCTGCTTGGCGAACAAGACAGAAACAAGGTGCGTGTGATTGAGATAAAGGCCGGTACAAACAGCAAAGGAAATCCGCGCGTGATGTTCAGTCCCAAAAGACATAACGGAGCCGTTGGCATAGATGCGGTAATTGAAGATTCCAAGCATGACATTGACGATTTGTTTGTCACGTCTACATGCTCTGGCGGCTGGTGCGGAGGCTGACATGACCTCACGCAGATCACGCGAGCGCGCAAACGCTAGGCCTTGGGAGCAGGCGTCTGGCCGTGGCCATAACTTCGATGATGACGCTGTGTGCACTGACTGCGGCTTCGATGCAGCAGAGTGGCACCACTGGAAGCACAGCACATACGAAGGCAAGGCAAAGCCAGAAGCCAGGCCGCCCCTATGCACCAATACCGGAAGGCCGGTTGATGTGTGGCCGCTGCCGGACGAAGACCAGATCGGCGACTGGAGCGACGGCACGGGAGAACGCTGCCCCAACACGGGCGATATGTTTGAGCAGGAGGGTGATGATGAGTGAAATTGCGCACATCATCGCGATATTCGCCATAAAGGCAATCGGCATCATTGTCTTTTGTCTTGCGTTCTCCAGCGTCATCGACAAGATTCGAGACGCAGCCATCAGACATATTGAACGCAAACAGCAAGAACTGAAGGAGTAATGATGGAAGCCGCAGTCATTACAACTGGCCCACTGGCCGAGACAGCCACCGTAGCCTTAGCCGCTCAGGCTCTGGGCCTGACTGAAAGGGCCATCCGCCGAAAAATTGAGGAAGGCGTCTGGGTAGAGGGTCGGCAGTACCATCGCCGGGGCGGGACAATCTGGGTTGATCTTAAAGGGGTGACGCAATGGGTGCGGCAGGGGGTGTAGAGGTTCGCGAGAAGTCCATTCGCGTGAACTTCACGTATCAGGGCAAATCGCGCAAGGAGACGATTGTCACCAATGGCGAACCGCTGCCCCCTACCCCGGCCAACATCAAGTACGCGTACCGGCTTGCCGCTGAGATCAAGGAGAAGATCAAGCACGGCACATTTGTCTATGCCGACTATTTCCCCGCGTCGAAGCTGGCCACCACCGGCAAGCCAAAGACGGTGGGCGAGCATCTGTATGGACACCCGCGATCAGATGCAATTGAATGGGCCAAGGAGGACAAGTTCGATAGCGAGAAGGAAAAGGCACGATTGCTAATCGCCGTGATGCGTGAACACATCCGCGCCCGCTACGGCATCAAGGAGTGAGTACCCTCACCCCCTATTGTCGCTCCTGACGTTCGGATCGGCCTGCATCTTGCCCCGGAAGAACGAGGCTACGCCGAGGATGGGGGCGGCAACACCCGTCATCAGTGCAGCCAGCGCCCCCAGCATGCCGGGCAGGTAGGAAAGCACATCGGGTTTGGCAGAGTTGGTCATCACGCCGATATAGGCCACCAGCACCACCAGCACAGCACCCACCAAAGCGAGAGCCACAGCAAACCCGATGGCGGGCCGCCAACTGTACGTCGGCCAGTGATCTGCCTTTGCCTCTTCCACCATCGTGGCGTTGACCGCTTGCACCTGGGCAGTGTGCGCCGCCAGCTCGGCTTTGCTCTGGTCAATCAGCAGGGCCTCAAAATCGTTTTGCCGCTTGGCCTCAATCTCGCGCAGCTTGACCAGTGTTTCCGGGTTGGCCACCGCCGCCGCGACTTCCTCGGGCGTGTTGCCGGTGCCCAGGACGGATGCCAGCAGGCCCCCCACTGCAGCGCCAGCCGGTCCGCCGATCAGAGTGCCCAGCATGGGTGCAGCCTTGCCGACTGCTGTGCTCAGATCTTTCCAGTCCATGGTCATGCTCCCAACAGGTTGTCGGCGATTCGCCGAGCCCAGCCACGGCCAAAGGCTGGCCAGGTTGGCAGGTTGGACATGAAAGCTAGGCGGGCAGCGTTGAAGCGGGCAACTAGGCGCGGCCCCGGCATGCTGTTAGCGGCTTGAAGCGTGAGCGGCCCGATGATGCCGTCAGTGTTGGTGCCCACTGAGGTCTGCAGCATGCGGATGGCAGCCACGACGCCGGAATTGACTGCGGTGTCGAACAGATCGAACTTGATCGCATCGGGCACGGCATCGCAGCCAGCCGGTCCCCAGTAGTCGCGCTGGTACAGAAACTTGGCGCGGTCCAGGGTCATAGCCTTGATGTCCTCAAGCGGATAAACGCGGTGCGATATGCCGAACTTCGTCTCACCGCCCGGGTCGGCCGGGTTGCACACATAGCCACCTTCGTGGCCGATGAGCTTTTCGAAAGCCTGATCGAAGTTCATGGCGTACCTTTCGTGGACAAGTGGGTCGCGATCCAGGTAATGACACTGCCGAAGGTGGCTGCACCACCACCCAACAACATCATCAGCTTCCAGCCTCCTCTGGCTTCTGTCAGCGTCGTTGCCACACCATCGAGCTTGACGCCAAGCGCTTGGATCATGGCCTTGAGTTCACCGATCTCGCGCCCTTGGGCCTCGACCTTGGTTTCAAGGACTGCGATCTGGATATGCGCGTTTTGCAGGGCTTCTTGGTTGATAGTTTCAGGCGTCATGGATTTACTGGCCAGTTAATTTGTCAAAGCGCGCAACTCAAGCATGGTGCGCC
>JAGWUS010000060.1 GCA_028868305.1 Burkholderiales bacterium
CCGGCTGCGGCGGCCAGTGCGTCGAGACTCAACTTCTGCTCACGGCGCAGCCTGCGAATTTTGTCACCCAGTGGGGTTGCCACGGTTTCTCCTGTGTTCTCTCAGCCCCACGCGAACAGGGGGACGGGTAGCGTTTTGCACAGACCGAGATATTACGTTATTTCGAACGAATCCGCACCGGCTTGACAACACAATCATCCACCGTTAAATTCCATCAAACACCCGATATAGCGAACAAATACATTTTGCTTTGTTGTGCGATACGGTGTTGAGAACAGTGTAACCAACCCAGGCCTCTCGCGCACACAAGAAGTCATCGGCACGGCGGCCCAGCAAAAAGGAAAAACAAGATGGCCGCCTTCAACTACCGTCAACTCATCCGCCAAATCCCAGCGCACGCCTGGAAGTTCTACCTGCAGTCTCGCAAGTTGGAACTACCCGCCGATCCTGTCGACGACAAGCTGGTCAATGCCGTTACTGAGATCATCGATGCCCTGCCTACCGTCCAACGAGAGGTGTTGTACGCCGAGATGCGGCGCGTGCATGACTTGGCCAACGGGCGTGGTGTCGATGCCCTGCGCAACACCGCCCCACCGGACTCCGCGATCCATGAGGATTTCACGAAATTCTCCAGCGATGCCGAGCGCGCCTTGTGGGTCATGGCCAACTGGCCTGACCTGTTCGCCACGGCCGAGGCCATCTACGCGGTGAGCCTGCGCATTGGCAAGCGTGGGTGGAAACGCTTGCAGGTGCCGCCCGTCGATGCGCTGTTCCGTGGCCAGGAAGACATTCGCGCCCTCGAGGTGGCACTGGCCACCGCATTCACGCCGCGCAAGGGGACGCCGCGCGCCTGTCAGATCGACACCCTGGACCGGCATCTGGATGGTGGCGTGCAACTGGGCATCCTCATTGAGGACAACGCCCAGCGTCAGCTGGAATTTGGCGACGACAACCGGGCGCACTGGCGTGACGTCAGACCACCCATGGCCATGGATGTCGTCATCTACCCGGCCAGCGGGGTGATTGATGTGCTGGCGCCCGGTGGTGCCAAGACACAGCAGACCTTGCTGGAGCACCTCGGCAAGCATGTATTCAAGCAGGTGCTGCAGCCCCAGGACATCGAGAAGCCGATGTTTTTACTGAACCGTCTGCGGGATGGTTTCGAGCTTTTCGATGACAGCGAATGTGACCTGGCGGCACACCGGGTTGAGCGCATCCGTTTGTCACAGGCGAAAGTGCGGGCCATCCATCCCCCGATCTGCGACTACCAGATCAAGCCGCCCGGGGAGAAAGATGCGCCCGACGTACTGGCCTGTCTCGCTACCCAGCAAATCAGTCCCATCCTGATGGGACAAGGCTTCAACATCATCGACGCCGTGGTCTCGCTGTATTTCGAGCCGGTGCAGCCTGGCAAAGCCAGCCGGGTGCTGCACATCGACCTCAAGCAAAGCGGGATCAGCAATCTGCGCGACATGGAAGAGGCTGACGCCCGCCTGGTGGAATCGCTGCTGCGCGCACTGGGTGTCATGCAGTCGCCGGCATCGGCCAAGCCGGTCGAGGAAGCCGTGGGGGTCATGCATGAATGAGGCGGTCGCGGTCATGAACGACCAGGGGCTGGCCGAGATCTGCCGCCTGCTGGAACGCGAAGACATGCTGATCTCTCCCGACGCGGTCTGGCTTTCAAGTCGGCCCGGCTTCTATGGTCATCTGCTGGCCCTGGATGCCATCGCCGTCAGCCGCGAGCGGGCCCTGGACATCCTATGCCCGGAGTGCGGCACGGAGTCCATGCGACCCCAGCCACACGCCGCGCCAGAGTCGCAACCCTATCGCGGCTACTGCCCGGAATGCGGGTGGGTCGGCCTGGCGAATCAACAGGCTCACTTTTGGCAGGTGCAACCGCAGAAGCTGGCCAAGTGGTTGTCAGCAGGATTGGGGCTGGCCCCGCGCTATGCCGTCGAGCCCATCGTGGAGAACGTCCTGTGGCGGCTGGGTGAGTTCGAACATCGGCGCCGGCGGCACACGGTTTTCTTTGGACGTGGCCTGAGCGCGATGTCCGATCAGGTTGCAGCCAAGCTGGCGCAATTGGTGGCGCCCGGCGCTGAGGTGATCATCACGGCGGGAGAGCCTGCGTCCTTGCTCGGTACCGCCTTGGGCGATCGCCTGTTGGTGCCGCTGCGGGCCATTGCCCACATCCGCAAATCCGGGCTGGTGATCGAGAACCTTGATGCATATCTGACCCGCCCAGCACCGGTGCAGGAATCGACGGAGACGTCCCTGCGACTGATGCACACCCAGCGCGTGGCGCTGATCAATGGTGAGCCGGTCGACCTCTCACCACAGGTCTATCTCTTCCTGAAGATTCTGGAAGACGCCGATGGCGACGAAGTGCACAAGCGGCACATGGCCGAAGGGCTGGGCCTTGAGCCTGGCACCAGCTTCCGGACGGCAGGCGTTTTCAAACGTCACAAGCAGGTCTACACCACCTTTGTCGACAAGGACGACAAGGGGCACTACTGGCTTAAGCCAGACTTCGTGATTTTGGAAAGGGGGTGACTCGACAGCCAATACCCCAACTTCCAGCATCCACCCAACCTTGAAAGGATTTTGAAATGGCCGGTAAAAACCAACATGTAGTGAAGCGCGACGACGGCTGGGCTGTGCGCGGCGCAGGCAACCAGCGAGACACCTCGCATCACCGCACGCAGTCCGAGGCCGAACGGGCCGCTCGTGACATCGCCATCAACCAGCGCAGCGAGGTCTTGATTCATGGCGAGAACGGTCGCATCCGCGAGCGCAACAGCTACGGCAACGATCCGCATCCGCCCAAGGGCTGAAGATCGATGGCCCTGAAATCATCGGGTTCGACTATTGCAGTAAGTGGTCCATGCGTCGAACCCGATGCGGCGCATCAATGGCAACTGCTTGTCACAAGAGGGTTTCTGCGTGTGCTCGGCTGGCGAAGTTCTGGCCGATTTTTTGAGAACAGAGACCAGAAAAGAGTCAAACTTGGCGGGTCGGTGGGCGCTTTCTGGCCGGCGCGATATGGCATGTGGCACACGCAAAATCGGCGGAATCTCCGCACAGAGTGGGGAAAGCACAGATGTGAAAAAGCCCAACCGAGAAGGGTTGGGCTTTGAAAGTGGTGGCCTGGGGCGGAATCGAACCACCGACACAAGGATTTTCAATCCTCTGCTCTACCGACTGAGCTACCGGGCCTGAGCCTTGAATTATAGCAGTAGAAAACGAGCCTCCACCTGGGGTTTGCGCGTCAGAGTCCTCCGCGCTTGCTACGGGTGAGATCCACGCCCAGTTGCTTGAGCTTTCGGTACAAATGCGTGCGCTCCAGACCTGTCTTCTCGGCCACGCGGGTCATGGAACCGTTTTCCTTGGCCAGGTGGTATTCAAAATAGGCTTTTTCGAATTCGTCGCGCGCCTCGCGCAGGGGTTTGTCTAGCACAAAGCTCTGATGCGGCTGCGGACCGGAGAGAGAGATATTGACCACCGGAACCGGGGCGAACTCGGTTATCGACACCGTCGCTGCAGCGATGGGGGCCGGCATAGCGGCAGAGGCTTTGCGCAGACTTGCACGGGCCAAGCCCTGCTCCACAGCTTTGAGCAGCTTCTGCAATGTAATGGGCTTTTCCAGGAACGCCAGGGCACCAATTTTGGTAGCCTCTACAGCGGTGTCAATTGTCGCGTGTCCACTCATCATGATGACAGGCATGGACAACAGCCCCGTGGACGACCATTCCTTGAGCAGCGTTACCCCGTCGGTATCGGGCATCCAAATGTCAAGCAGCACCAGATCGGGTTGCTCACGGTTACGCGCTGCCCGCGCCTGGGCCGCATTCTCTGCAAGCTCTACGTTGTGTCCTTCGTCATTGAGAATTTCCCAGAGCAGGTCCCGAATGCCGTGCTCGTCGTCTACAACCAGAATGTTAGCCATGGTATCGCGCTGTCCCTGTGGTGCCGCGTGCCGCGCTCAATTGTGCGCGCTGCGTTCAACGGCCAATGATAACGATACTTGAGCGCCCACCACCTGCCCGTCTACAACGCGGTTGGCAATATCCACTCGGGAGCCGTGCTCGTCAGCGATCTTCTTCACAACGGCCAGCCCCAGCCCTGTGCCTTTGGCCTTGGTCGTGACGTAGGGCTCAAAAGCCCGTTTGAGAATGTGTTCGGCAAACCCAGGCCCATGGTCCAGTACCGTGAGCCGCACGCGTCCGGACGCTGGTTGCAACTGGGTGCGCACCTCCACGCCCGTGGGACTGGCATCCATCGCGTTTTGCAACAGGTTGTGAATGACCTGGCGAAGCTGCTGTGCATCACCCATGACCGGTGGACAGGCCGCATCAAGCTCCAGAACAACCGTTTGACCTGCAGATTCGTAGAGCTGCATCACGTCCTGCACCAGTGTGTTGAGGTCCACCGGCTTGAGTTCTGCCGATGGCAAGCGTGCGTAGTCACGAAACTCGTTGACCAGGCGCTTCATAGCGTCTACCTGGTCCACAATGGTTTTAACTGACTTGACGAGCAAGGCTTGTTCTGCGGGTTGGAGCTTGCCGTCCAGCTTCATCTCTAGGCGCTCAGCCGACAACTGTATAGGCGTGAGTGGATTCTTAATCTCATGCGCCAGGCGGCGGGCCACTTCACCCCAGGCCTGCGCACGCTGGGCAGAGACGATTTCCGAGATGTCGTCAAACACTAGCAGACGCGTACTGTCGGGCAATTCGGCACCGCGGGCCACCAGGGTCAGCGCGCGATCGAATGGTCCGTGCAAAGGCGCCCCATTGGCACCCAGTTCAAACGACTGTTGCCAATGGTCCAGTCCATGTTCTGTGCGTCGCGCAAGGAAGTCTGAAAACTGCGCCTGCACCGCCCTGCCAAAATCCTCCAGACCCGGAATGCTCTCTAACGGCCGCCCTTCATGCGCGTCCAGGGGAATCTTAAGGATGCGGGTGGCGCCAGGGTTTGATGAACGGATGCCTCCATCGGGGCCGAGCACGATAACGCCCGCAGTCAAGTTATCCAGGATGGTTTGCAGATTGGCACGCGCCGCGTCGACTTGGGCCATGCTGTACTCCACTGCCGAGCGCGCGTCGGCGAGCTGTGACGTCATGGTTGCAAATGCCCTAGTTAACCCACCAAGCTCATCCTTGCCCTGCAAGGCCAGTTTGGGAGTGAGGTCGCCAGCAGCCACCTGATTGACGCCCTCAGCCAGCAGCAGAAGCGGTCGCGCAATCTGGTTGCCAAGCACCACGGCCATGAGGATTGCTCCAAAAACAGCCAGGAAAAGGCTCAAGGTGAGCGTTCCGATGTACATCCGCTTAAGGCCTTCTCTGGCAAGCGCCCGCTCTTGGTACTCTCGGTATGCGCTATCAACCGCCAATGCATTTGCCACCAGATTAGGGGGTAGCGCGCGCGACACAAGCAGTAAACGGGTTTGTGGGTTCAAGCCGAGTCCAGCGCTGGAAACGGACACCAAAACCTTGATGCGACCATTGGTAGTGACACCCGGCGATACATCATCCAGCCCTTCAGACCAGGCATGAAAACGCTCCGCTCTGGCAGCTCGAAATTGGGATGGCGTTGGTTTGTCTGGTGTGAGTTGGATGCGTGCCTGACCAGCACTGGCCACGAGAGCGCCCGAGGAACTCCAAAGAGTGATATCAGTGGCCCCCAGTTGATCCACCATCCGCTCCAGTACAAGACTGGTCATGGAGTCAGGAGTCTCCGCCAACTGGCTTGCAGCCGACCTGGATTTGACGGAAAGATCCGCCGAGAGTGTATCCAGTGTGACCCGACCCAGATTGAGACCAGCTTCGAGCGCGCCTTCTACCTTGACGTCAAACCAAGTTTCAATCGATCGCGATACAAACTGGTATGAAACCACATAAATCATGAATCCTGGCACGAAGCCCACCAAGGCAAATATGGTGGCCAGCTTGACCAGTAGGCGGCTGCCAAAACGTCCCTGTCGCCAGCGCAGCCACAAACGGTAAGCGACCCAGACAATCGCCGCCAGCAATAGCGTAGCCACGGACACGTTGACAATGAACAGCCGCGCGTAATTCTGCTCGTAGAGTTCCCGATTGGTGGTGGCTTGCAAGAGCATATACAGCAGCACCAGGCCCATTAACACCATCGCCAGAGAACCCAGCGTGACAATGCGGCGCGCTACACGCGAAGTATGGGCAATGGCGATCACTCCACTGTCGGGCGTGCTCATTTGCTGTTCTCAAGGGACAGAGGAACAGCGGCAGCGCCGCTGATATCCCAATCTGACTGACCAATGGCACCTATCTGAAACGGTCTGGGGAGTTGACTCAAGTCGAGCTTGAACCGAAATTCCACCCGGTACTTGAGGGCAGGATCCAGCTCCGCAACATCAGCGATTTTCCAGTTGGTCACGCGCTTGACCAGGGCAAGCGCCTGGGCAAGGGAGTCAAGACTCTGGTTTAGCGCCAGCCCGACCGGTGCACTCCCACTGGATCCTGAATTTATGTTGAGTCGCCAGCGCCGGGTCAACGGCTGGTAAGACAAGCGCATGCTGCGCTGCGCTGCGGCGACTTTCTTGTCATACCAGTACCAGCGTTCCCGCAGGACATCTGCCTCCACTAGAAAAACCATGGGAATACCCTTGAGCAAGGCATCCTCGACAGCAGCGGGAATCTCGAACTGCACCTGAGCTGAAAGCTGGATCTCGTCGTCAGTTCGCTCCACCCTGACTTGAGAGACATCCGCTTGCGCATGTGCCTGTGCTAAACCCAAAACCAGCCAGAGCAGTGCGCCCAAACTCCACCGCTGGCCATGTTCAGCGCGACTGCTTCTGAAGCAATGCGTAAAAAAATCCATCGTGATCACGGCACTGATTGTCCGGGATGGCGTCCGGTTTGGTGCCACTTTGGGGCATTAAATGGCCCGGCGAAGGTAGCAACCCGGCATCGGTGTTGTACGCAAGAAACGTTTGTATCTGCTCAAAGCCCTCCGCCCTGAACACGGAGCAGGTGCAGTACAGGAGGTACCCTCCGGGTCGCAGCAGGGGCCACAGGGCTGCCAGCATCTTTTTTTGCAGATCGGCTAACTGGGCCACATCCGACTCTCTTCTGAGCCAACGCACATCGGGGTGGCGACGCACAATGCCCGATGCGGTGCATGGGGCATCCAGCAAGATACCGTCAAATAATTGCCCGTCCCACCACGTCGCAGGCTGCGCGGCATCGGCCGAAAGGACTCGGGCGTGAAGCCCAAGGCGTGCCAGATTCTCTGCGATGCGCTGGCAGCGCTGGGGGTCCACATCCAACGCGGTGACCTGTCCATCACATATTTCCAGCAAATGTCCGGTCTTTCCTCCAGGCGCAGCACACGCATCCAGAATCTTCAGTTCCGCGTCTCCCTTGAGGTTGTGCATCAGCAAAGGTGCGGCCATTTGGGCGGCACCATCCTGCACCGTAACCATCCCCACACTGAACCCGGGCAGACGTTGTACGGGCACCGCAGCTTCCAGGCAGATCGCAGTGGGTCCATCGGAATGCGCCGGCAAGCCGGCTTCAGTGAGCCGGTCCAGGTAAGCTGCCCGAGTGGTCTGGCGCAGGTTGCTACGCAAGGTCATGGGCGCCTGGGTGTTGGCCGCACGTAGTACCTCTTGCCAATGCTGCGGATGATCACGCTGCACACGCTGGATCCACCATTGCGGGTGATTCCATACCGCTACGGCATCATGGTCGGTGGTCGCAACCAGCGCATCGCGCTCGCGCAGAAATCGGCGCAGGCATGCATTCACAAAACTTGCTTGCCCCCGCGTAGCATGTTGTCGTTTAGCCGCTTCGACTGCCTGGTTTACCAGTGTGAAGCTGTCGTAAGGGGCCTCGGCTTCCGACCAGGCAAGCGCAAGCGCAGTACAAAGCAGGGCATCCACCGCAGGTGGTGGTTGCTTGGTCGCCAGCAGCTTGCGCAATGCCTGTGCCCGGCCCAGGTTGCGCCAGACATGAAAAGCCAGCGCTTGAACACCTGGGCGCAGGGTCACATCCACCACGCCAACTGCCGCTGTGCCGGAACTGCCAGCGCGGACCGCTTGCACCACCGCTGCAGTGGCTTGCAGTTGCCGCCAAAGAGGTGCTTTCTGAATGTCTTTTTGCATCTTTACTACAGTGTTCCCGCTGGCTGAAACCCCATGGTGCCAACTACCACCCGCGCAGGCAACTGTCCAATCGCTTCGTTGTAGCGGGCCACAATCTGGTTGTACCCACCGCGTGCGATGTGGACACGCTGGGATACGGCCTCCCACTCTATGGCAAGCGCCGCAGGCACCGTGGGACCCGCCAAATCTGCGGGTTCATCACACAACATCGCCCAGGCCAGGTCAACGACTTCTAGTTGATGCGTAAGGGCTTCCATCGGCCCGATAGCCAGTGGCGTTGCCCGTGCTGCCTTGCTAATCGCTTCCAGTTTGCCAAGCTCGGCTACCAGATGCGCCCATCCTGCAGGCAATGGCGCGTTTCCTTCCGGATCCTTCGTGGCAAGCTCAGAATGCCGCATCGCTTCGAGGTGCCCCTGCACAGTAGCCGCGTAACCCTTGATGTGCTTGTCGACTGAGCCGAGCGCGTCGAGCCCGCGTGCGCGGATGCGCATCAGGCGGTTGTACAAACCAACGCACCAAAAGACCAGTAGAGCCAGGCCTCCCCATAACAGAATCGATCCAGTCATGATGAATGCAACTTGGTAGTAAAAACGCCCCAAGCCCCCTAGAGAGAGCTTGGGGCGCTACTAATAAAGTAGCAAGGCAGATTTACTCGCCTGCAACTCCTTCGTCGGCCTGCTCTGCAGACACGTCTGCTCCGCCAGCCAACTCCAGAGCTTCGGCCTCGGCGATGGCGCGGCGCTCGGCGTCGTCCATCTTCTCACGCACTTTGCGGGCTTCGTGGTAGGCCATCCCGGTACCGGCGGGAATCAGGCGGCCCACTATGACATTTTCCTTCAGGCCACGCAACTCGTCGCGCTTGCCCATGATGGCGGCTTCGGTCAGCACGCGGGTGGTTTCCTGGAAAGACGCCGCGGAGATGAACGAGTCCGTCGACAGCGATGCCTTGGTAATACCCAGCAGCAGGTTGGTGTAGGTCGCGGGAATCTTGCCTTCTGCACGCAATGCGTCGTTGGTGTTGAGCATCTCGGAACGCTCTACCTGTTCACCGTTGATATAGTCGGAGTCACCTGCAGCCTCTACCACCACACGACGCAGCATCTGACGAACAATCACTTCGATGTGCTTGTCGTTGATCTTCACGCCCTGCAAGCGGTACACATCCTGAACTTCGTCCACGATGTAGCGCGCCAACTCTTCGGAGCCCAGCAAGCGCAGGATGTCCTGCGGGTCGGCCGGGCCGTCCACCACGGACTCACCCTTGTTGACGACCTGTCCTTCGTGCACCAGGATGTTCTTTTCCTTCGGAACCAGCTCTTCCCAGACCTTGCCTTCAGGATCAGTGATCTGCAAGCGGACCTTGCCCTTCGTTTCCTTACCAAACG
Source organism: Burkholderiales bacterium (assembly GCA_028868305.1). Classification (GTDB taxonomy): domain Bacteria; phylum Pseudomonadota; class Gammaproteobacteria; order Burkholderiales; family Burkholderiaceae_C; genus Allorhodoferax. Next base: position 9,526 of record JAGWUS010000060.1, read on the forward strand.
AAACCGTACCGGTGACTTCAGCGAGAACGCCCTTGTCTTTCGGTGAACGGGCTTCGAACAGCTCGGCCACGCGCGGCAAACCGCCAGTAATGTCGCGGGTCTTCTGGCCTTCGATTGGAATACGGGCCAGCACTTCGCCGGGGCCCACGTCCTGACCGTCACGCACCTGCACCAACGCGCCGACCGGGAAACCGATGGTCACCGAGTGATCGGTGCCAGGAATCTTCACTTCGTGGCCGGAGGCATCGATCAGCTTGACCTGGGGACGCACCACCTTGGCAGCGCCACGGCGCTTGGGGTCAATCACCACCAGGGTGGACAAACCGGTCACCTCGTCGACCTGCTTGGCGACAGTGAGACCTTCTTCCACATTCTCGAAATGCGCCTTACCAGCGAACTCGGTAATGATGGGGCGGGTCAGCGGATCCCAATTGGCCAAAATGGCGCCAGCCTTGACCACCTGGTCGGCCTTGACCGTCAACACTGCACCATAGGGCACCTTGTGACGCTCACGCTCACGGCCATGCTCATCGTGAATCACGATCTCGCCCGAACGGGAAATCACGACCAGTTCCTTCTTACTGTTGGTCACGTAACGCATGGTGGCGTTGAAACCAATCGAACCGTTGGACTTGGCTTCCACGCTGGACGCAATGGCAGCGCGCGATGCAGCACCCCCGATGTGGAAGGTACGCATGGTCAACTGGGTTCCGGGTTCACCGATGGACTGGGCAGCAATCACACCGACGGCTTCGCCGTGGTTAATCAGCCCGCCGCGGCCCAGATCGCGCCCGTAGCATTTGGCACAAATACCAAAGCGTGTTTCGCAGGTCAGTGCCGTGCGAACCTTGACCTCGTCCACACCAGCGGCTTCCAGTTCTTCAATCAGATCTTCGTCCAGCATGGTGCCAGCGGTCGCCAGAACAGCACGGTTTTCCGGATGCAGCACATCGTCTGCGGCCGTGCGGCCAAGGATACGGTCCCGCAGAGACTCGATCACTTCACCGCCCTCAACGATGGCACGCATGAGGTAGCCGTTGTGCGTACCGCAATCCTGCTCGGTCACCACCAGATCCTGGGTCACATCCACCAGACGACGGGTCAGGTAACCGGAGTTCGCGGTCTTCAGCGCCGTGTCAGCCAGGCCCTTACGGGCACCGTGGGTGGAGATAAAGTACTCCAACACGTTCAGACCTTCGCGGAAGTTCGCAGTAATTGGTGTCTCAATGATGGAGCCATCAGGCTTGGCCATCAGACCCCGCATACCGGCCACCTGACGGATCTGCGCTGCAGAACCTCGGGCGCCGGAGTCGGCCATCATGTAGATGGAGTTGAAGGACTCTTGCTGGACTTGTTTGCCATGGCGGTCTGTGACCATTTCCTTGGACAGCTTTGCCATCATCACCTTGGACACTTCGTCACCCGACTTGCCCCAGATATCAACAACCTTGTTATAGCGTTCACCGGCCGTCACCAAGCCGGAGACATATTGCTGCTCGATTTCTTTGACTTCCTTCTGGGCGCGTCCAATGATGTCGTGCTTTTCTTGTGGCACCAGCATGTCATCGATACAGATCGAAATACCCGCTTTGGTCGCAAGGCGGAAACCCGCCTGCAGCAGCTTGTCGGCAAACACCACCGTCTCTTTCAAACCGCACTTGCGGAAAGACACGTTGATTAGCTTGGAAATTTCCTTCTTCTTCAGTGCCTTGTTCAGGTTGGAGAAGGGCAGTCCCTTGGGCAAAATTTCTGACAACAAGGCGCGTCCAGCCGTGGTCTCCCATAGCTTGGTGGATGGAGTCAACTCGCCCGTGGCTTTGTCCTTGGTGTATTCGGTCAGACGGACATTGATCTTTGCGTTGAGGTCCACTTCACCTGCGTCAAATGCACGCTGCACTTCACCGGTATCAGCGAAGATCAGGCCCTCACCTTTGCCGTTGATGCGCTCACGGGTCGTGTAGTACAGGCCCAGCACCACGTCCTGAGAAGGAACAATGGAGGGCTCACCGTTGGCAGGGAACAGGATGTTGTTCGAAGCCAGCATCAGGGTGCGGGCTTCCATCTGCGCTTCCACCGACAGGGGAACGTGCACAGCCATCTGGTCACCGTCGAAGTCGGCGTTGAAGGCCGCGCAAACGAGAGGGTGCAACTGAATAGCCTTGCCTTCGATCAGGATGGGCTCAAAGGCCTGGATACCGAGGCGGTGCAAAGTAGGTGCACGGTTCAGCATCACGGGGTGCTCTTTAATCACCTCTTCCAGAATGTCCCACACGACTGGCGTGCCAGATTCCACTTCCTTCTTGGCCGCCTTGATGGTGGTCGCAATGCCCATGGCTTCCAAGCGCGCAAAGATGAAAGGCTTGAACAACTCCAAGGCCATCAGCTTGGGCAGACCGCACTGGTGCAGTTTGAGCGTTGGACCCACCGTAATCACGGAACGACCTGAATAGTCCACGCGCTTGCCCAGCAAGTTCTGACGGAAACGGCCAGACTTGCCCTTGATCATGTCGGCCAAAGACTTGAGCGCGCGCTTGTTGGCGCCTGTCATGGCCTTGCCACGGCGGCCGTTGTCCAGCAGGCTATCCACGGCTTCCTGCAACATGCGCTTTTCATTGCGGGCAATGATCTCGGGAGCTTTCAATTCCAGCAATCGGCGAAGACGGCTGTTGCGGTTGATGACGCGGCGGTACAGGTCGTTCAGGTCGGAGGTCGCAAATCGGCCGCCGTCAAGTGGGACGAGTGGACGCAGGTCCGGTGGCAACACGGGTAGTACGTCCAGCACCATCCACTCGGGTTTGATACCGGATTTCTTGAATGCCTCCAGCACTTTGAGGCGCTTGGCATTCTTCTTGATTTTCAGTTCTGAACCGGTCAGGTCGTTACGCAACTTCTCGATGGAGCCTTCAATATCAATGCCCTGCAGCAAATCCTTGATGCCTTCGGCGCCCATCTTGGCCTGAAATTCGTCACCGTATTCCTTGAACTTGGCATCGAAATCGTCTTCGGTCATGATGCTGAATTTCTTCAGCGGGGTCATGCCAGGGTCGGTCACTACATAGGCTTCGAAATACAGCACACGCTCGATATCACGCAGCGTCATGTCCAGCACCAGGCCTAGCCGGCTTGGCAGGGATTTCAAGAACCAGATATGGGCGCAAGGTGCCGCCAGGTCGATGTGACCCATGCGCTCGCGACGCACCTTGGTCTGTGTGACCTCAACGCCGCACTTTTCGCAGATTACACCGCGGTGCTTGAGACGCTTGTACTTGCCGCACAGGCACTCATAGTCCTTGATGGGTCCGAAGATTTTTGCGCAGAACAAACCATCGCGTTCGGGTTTGAACGTGCGGTAGTTGATGGTTTCGGGTTTCTTGACTTCACCGAAAGACCACGAACGGATCTTTTCGGGAGATGCCATGCCAATCTTGATGGCATCGAAATGCTCATCGGGCGTGAACTGCTTGAACAGGTCGAGTAAAGATTTCATGTGATTCTTCCTCTTGTCTTTTAAGAACGTTCGAGTTCAATGTCGATGCCCAAGGAACGGATTTCCTTGACCAGCACGTTGAACGATTCCGGCATGCCGGCTTCGATGGAGTGTTCGCCCTTGACTATGTTTTCGTACACCTTCGTACGTCCTTGCACGTCGTCGGACTTGACGGTGAGCATTTCCTGCAGAACATAGGAAGCGCCATACGCCTCCAGCGCCCACACCTCCATCTCACCGAAACGCTGGCCACCGAATTGCGCTTTACCACCGAGGGGCTGCTGCGTTACTAGGCTGTAGGGACCCGTAGAACGGGCGTGCATTTTGTCGTCCACCAGGTGGTGGAGTTTCAGGTAATGCATGTAGCCCACGGTGGTGGTGCGTTCAAACGGATCACCGGAGCGGCCGTCATACAACTGCGCCTGGGTACGCGTTGCTGTCAGGCCCTTGGCGTTGGCAACGTCATCAGGGTAGGCCAGTTGCAGCATGTCACCGATTTCCTTTTCAGTGGCACCATCAAACACTGGGGATGCAAACGGCACACCGTTGGTTAATTCCTGGGCCATGCTGCGGACTTCATCATCGGACAACTGATTCAGGTCTTCCTTGCGGCCAGCGCTGTTGTACACCTGCTCCAGGAATCCACGGATTTCGGCGGCAGCAGCTTCACGCTGAAGCATGTCACCAACGCGGTGACCCAGGCCTTTGCCTGCCCATCCCAGATGCACTTCCAGCACCTGACCGATGTTCATGCGCGAAGGCACACCCAGCGGGTTCAGAACGATGTCCACGGGAGTACCGTCTGCCATGTAGGGCATGTCTTCCACCGGAGTGATCTTTGATACAACGCCCTTGTTGCCGTGGCGGCCTGCCATCTTGTCACCAGGCTGCAAGCGGCGTTTGACCGCAATGTAGACCTTGACCATCTTTAGAACGCCAGCAGGCAACTCATCACCTTGCGTGAGCTTCTTTCGTTTTTCTTCAAAGCCCAGGTCGAAACTGTGACGTGTCTGTTCCAGGGAGTTCTTGATACTCTCCATCTGGCTCGCCACATCTTCGTCTGCGGGGCGAATATCAAACCAGTGGAATTTCTCAACAGAGGCCAAATAGGCTTTGTCGATCTTGGTTCCCTTGGCCAGTTTTTGCGGTCCGCCGTTGGCGACTTTGCCGACTAGCAGCTTTTCAATTCGGTCGAACGCGTCGGCTTCCACAATGCGCAGTTGGTCATTGAGGTCGAGACGGAAGCGCTTGAGTTCGTCGTCAATGATCTGCTGGGCGCGCTTGTCGCGGGTGATGCCCTCACGGGTGAAGACCTGCACGTCAATGACGGTACCTTGCGAACCCTGATCGACGCGCAAAGAGGTGTCCTTCACATCGGAAGCTTTTTCACCGAAGATGGCGCGCAACAGCTTTTCTTCTGGCGTCAGCGTGGTTTCGCCCTTGGGCGTGACCTTGCCAACCAGCGTGTCACCTGGCTGCACTTCGGCCCCCACGTAGATGATGCCGGACTCGTCCAACCGGTTGAGTTGCTGCTCGGACAAATTGGGAATATCGCGGGTAATTTCTTCCGCACCCAACTTGGTATCACGGGCCATCACTACGAGTTCTTCGATGTGAATCGATGTATAGCGGTCTTCCGCCACCACACGCTCACTGATCAGAATCGAGTCTTCGAAGTTGTAACCATTCCAGGGCATAAAGGCCACCAGCATATTCTGACCGATGGCGATTTCACCCAGGTCCGTAGAAGCGCCGTCAGCAATCACATCACCCTTTACCAGCTTGTCGCCCTTCTTGACGATGGGGCGCTGATGAATATTGGTATTCTGATTGGAACGCTGGTATTTGATCAGGTTGTAGATATCGACACCGACTTCGCCGGCTTGCGCCTCAACGTCGTTCACACGGATCACTACACGGGTAGCATCCACGTAATCCACGACACCACCGCGAGTCGCAGTCACAACGGTGCCGGAGTCGACCGCAGCAACGCGCTCAATACCAGTCCCCACCATGGGCTTCTCGGGTCGCAGCACGGGAACAGCCTGACGAGACATGTTGGCGCCCATCAACGCACGGTTCGCATCGTCGTGCTCCAGGAACGGCACCAAAGAAGCCGCCACCGAGACGATCTGCGCTGGGGACACGTCCATGTACTGGATGCGCTCAGCACCAACCAGAATGGATTCACCCTTTTCGCGGGCAGACACCAGGTCGCCAGTCAGCTTGCCGTCTTTATCCAAGGCCGCGTTGGCCTGGGCTATAACGTACTTGCCCTCTTCAATTGCAGATAGGTAGTCGATCTCGTTGGTGACTTTACTGTCCACCACGCGGCGGTAAGGAGTCTCGATGAATCCGTACTCGTTCAAACGTGCGTACAGTGCCAGCGAGTTGATCAGGCCAATGTTGGGGCCTTCGGGCGTTTCAATAGGGCAGACTCGGCCATAGTGGGTCACGTGCACGTCACGTACTTCAAAGCCAGCACGCTCACGCGTCAAACCACCTGGGCCAAGGGCCGATACACGGCGCTTGTGGGTGATTTCGGCCAACGGGTTCGTCTGATCCATAAACTGGGAGAGCTGCGAAGCACCAAAGAACTCTTTCAACGCAGCCGAAATCGGCTTGCTGTTGATCAGGTCATGGGGCATGAGCGGCTCTTGCTCGGCCTGACCCAGACGCTCTTTCACAGCCTTTTCGATGCGGGCCAGACCGGTACGGTACTGGTTTTCAGCCAGTTCACCCACGCAACGCACGCGTCGGTTACCCAGGTGATCGATATCGTCCACTTCGCCACGGCCATTGCGCAGATCCACCAAGATCTTGACCACAGCCAGGATGTCTTCATTGGTCAACACCATGGGGCCGGTTGAATCGGAACGGCCCATCTTTGCATTGAACTTCATGCGACCCACGCGCGATAGATCGTAGGTATCGGGGTTGTAGAACAGGCGCTGGAACAGCGCCTGCACCGCGTCTTCTGTTGGCGGCTCGCCTGGGCGCATCATGCGGTAGATCGCCACGCGGGCAGCGAACTCATCCGCAGTTTCGTCGGTGCGCAGTGTTTGCGAGATGTACGCACCCTGGTCCAATTCGTTGGTGTAAATGCAGGCCAGTTCCTGAATACCTGCAGTACGCAGCTTCTTGAGCAAAGCTTCGGTCAGCTCCTCATTGGCCTTGGCCACAATTTCACCGGTATCCGCATCCACCACATTGCGGGCAACCACGCGACCAATCAGGAAGTCTTCGGGCACGCTGATGTGCGTGGTTCCGCCTTGCTCCAGCTCACGGGTATGGCGCGCAGTAACGCGCTTGTCCTTCGCGACCACGACCTTGCCGCTCTTGTCGGTAATGTCAAAACGGGCCACTTCACCGCGCAGACGCTCAGCCACAAATTCCATCTGGGCGCCACTGTCCATCACACGGAAGTTGTCGTTGACGAAGAAGTTGGCCAGGATGGATTCATTGTTCAGGCCAATGGCACGCAACAGAATCGTGACCGGCATCTTGCGTCGGCGGTCTACACGGAAGTACAGCAGGTCTTTGGGATCGAATTCAAAGTCCAACCAGGAGCCGCGGTAGGGAATGATGCGAGCCGAGAACAACAGCTTCCCCGAGCTGTGGGTCTTTCCCTTGTCGTGTTCAAAAAACACGCCAGGGGAACGGTGGAGTTGGGAAACAATTACCCGCTCTGTACCGTTGATAATGAAGGAGCCCTTGCTCGTCATCAGGGGCACCTCGCCCATGTAGACCTCTTGCTCTTTGACTTCCTTGACTACCTTGTTTTGCGAGGTGGAGGATTCACGGTCATAAATGATCAACTGGACTTTTGCACGCACAGCAGAGGCGAAGGTCAGACCGCGTGTCTGGCACTCGCGCACATCGAACGCAGGCCTGGCCAGGTTGTACTCGAGGTATTTCATCTCCACAAAACCATTGTGTGAGACGATCGGGAAGGCGGCTTCAAATGCAGCCTGCAGGCCTTCAGCGGTACGTTTTTTGGGGGCAACGTCTGCTTGCAGAAACGCTGTGTAAGCGTCTTTTTGCATCTGCAACAGGTAGGGAATCTCAAGCACGCTATCGCGACTGCCGAAATTTTTGCGAATCCGCTTGCGTTCAGTGTATGTATAAGCCATTAGATCTCCGGGCAAAGACTAAAGGAACCGGGGGGTCCTAGGCGACTGTCGGTTGAGCATCGGTCTCAACAGGCTTGGTGATTGGCCACTACCAATCATTGGCGGACGGTTGCGCGTTGCACACAACCCGTACCAAGGCATCTTCTGCAGTCGGAATCAGAAGACACTAAAAAAGGGTGACTACCACCACTTTTTAGTGCGCTCTTACAAGCAGCAAAGGCTGGGGGCCCTTTCGGAACTCCCCAGCCCGTGCACACAGACCGACTTACTTGAGTTCGACCTTGGCGCCAGCTTCTTCCAGCTTCTTCTTGGCAGCTTCGGCGTCAGCCTTGGCAATGCCTTCCTTGACAGCCTTGGGAGCGCCATCCACCAGATCCTTGGCTTCTTTGAGGCCCAGACCAGTGATTTCACGCACGGCCTTAATGACGGATACCTTGTTGGCTCCGGCTTCCAGCAACATCACGTTGAATTCAGTCTTCTCTTCAGCGGCAGCAGCGGCGCCGCCACCGGCAGCAGCGGGAGCAGCCATAGCGGCAGCGCTCACACCAAATTTCTCTTCGATGGCTTTCACCAGGTCGTTGAGTTCCATGACCGTCATGCTGTCCAGCGCGGTCAAAAATGCGTCTTTATCGAATGCCATTTT
>JAGWUS010000087.1 GCA_028868305.1 Burkholderiales bacterium
CAATCCGTACCTTTATCTGAGGATATCGAGAATGAAAGAACAACAAATATCTTCCTCCGGCGTCACGGCGCGAGCTTTGTTGGGCGACCGCGTACTGCTGGCAGCTTGTGGTCTGGCTGCCTTGGCCAGTATTGCGCTGGGCATGCAGTTTGTGGATTCCGCCCTGCCGCTGGGCATAACGGCGGTGCTGGCGCTGGTGGCCGCAGGCGGCTATTTTCTGGCGCGCGGTAGTGTGGCCAGCCGCTATGTGCTGACTTTCGCGCTGGTGGGCTTTGTTGCGTTGCACATCCAACTGGCACGTGGCATGGTCGAGTTTCACTTCGGGGTGTTTGTGGTACTGGCACTGTTGCTGGTGTACCTGGACTGGAAGGTCATTGTGTTTGGTGCGGTGGCTTTTGCGGTGCACCACATCGCCTTTGACCGCCTGCAGGCAGCAGGTTTGGGCCTTTACTGCCTGTCGGAGCCCAACTTCTCGCTCATCATCCTGCACGCTGTCTATGTGGTGGTGCAGTCGGGTGTGGAGGTGGTACTGGCGCTGAATATGCGTCGCGCCGCCCAGGAGGGCGAAGAACTGGCAGCACTGGTTGCCAACGTCAACCGCTCCGATTCCATTGCGCTGGATGTGCAGGCCGTAGTCTCGGCAACGCCCGGGGGCAATGCCCTCAAAGCCACGCTGGCCCGCATGGAAACGGCGGTGTCCACCGTGCGTTCGGGTGCGCACAGCATTGAAATTGCATGTACCGAAATTGCCAGTGGCAACCAGGACCTGAGCAACCGCACCGAGCAGACGGCGGCCAATTTGCAGCGCACCAGCAGCAGCATGGCCGCACTGACCGGCACGGTGCGCCAGTCCGCCGACAGCGCGCGCCAGGCCAACCAGCTGGCGATGAATGCCAGTGCGGTCGCTGCCAAAGGCGGCGAAGTGGTGGCCCAGGTGGTGGAAACCATGCAGGGCATCAACGAATCGAGCCGCAAGATTTCCGACATCATCAGCGTGATTGACGGCATTGCCTTCCAGACCAACATCCTGGCCCTGAATGCGGCGGTCGAAGCCGCCCGAGCCGGCGAGCAGGGCCGCGGTTTTGCGGTGGTGGCAAGCGAAGTGCGCAGCCTGGCCGGACGCTCTGCCGATGCGGCCAAGGAAATCAAGGCGCTGATAGGCGCCAGTGTGGAGCGGGTGGAGCAGGGCACCGCCCTGGTCGGTCAGGCCGGCACCACCATGACCGAAGTGGTCAGCTCCATTCGCCGTGTCACCGACATCATGGGCGAGATCAGTGCGGCCACCAGCGAGCAGGCTACCGGCGTGGCCGAAGTCAGTGACGCCGTGACCCAGATGGACCAGGCCACGCAGCAAAACGCTGCACTGGTCGAAGAGATGGCCGCCGCTGCAGGCAGCCTCCAGTCGCAGGCCGAGGAACTCGTGCAGACGGTGGCCGTGTTCTCCACCAGCCAGGTGTCGCAGGCGGCGCCACGCCAGTTCACCAGCACCCCGATGCAAAGTGTTACCCCGCGCATGGCCCCGGCGCGCAAGCCGCTGAATCTTTCGAGCGCTGCAGCGCCCAGGCCAGCGCCCAGCGCCCATGTTCCGAAAGTGGGCCTCAGCCCCAAACCGGCAGCGCCCCCACCAGCACCCAAGGCGGTGCCCAAGCCAGCACCCAAGGCCGCGGCCGATGAAGAGTGGGAGACTTTCTGACACTGGGCCCTGCACACCACCGTGAGGGTGGTTTTTCCAACAGCGACCCCGAAGTTGTCATTGGCAACTTCCCCTGGTATGAAATGGTGTGGCGCTCCCTGCGGGGCGACTTCAAGCCGCTGACAGCTCCGCTGGGTGGCTACGAGGCTTTCGCCAGACAGTGGTCCACCCCGGTAGACCATGCACGCATTGCCGTGCGCCAGGCTGCGCCCGTGGTGACCTGGCTGGGCCATGTGTCCATGCTGCTGCAGGTCGCAGGGCTGAACATTCTGATTGACCCCACGCTGGCCGAATGTGCCGGACCGTTCGGGCGCCTGGGTGCGCCGCGCCGGGTGCCGGCACCGCTCACGCCGGAGCAGTTGCCACCCATTGATGTGGTGCTGATTTCGCACAACCACTACGACCACCTGTGTGACGCCACCTTGTCGCGGCTGGTGGCTGCCGGTCAGTCACCGCATTTCTATGTGCCGCTGGGCCTGGGGCCATGGTTCACTGCGCGCGGCATGGACCGGGTGACCGAGCTCGACTGGTGGTACCAGGCTCCGCTGGGTGAAGGCGTCACACTGCACTTCACACCCGCGCAGCACTGGAGCCGGCGCACGCCCTGGGACACCAATGCGTCGCTGTGGGGTGGCTTCATGGTGGAGTGGGCGCGGGCGACGGAGGAAGCGGGGGCTGCACCCTGGCGCTTCCTGTTCCCCGGGGATACCGGGTACAGCCAGGATTTCAAAACCATCCGCGCGCGCCTGGGTGCGGTGGATTTTCTGGCACTACCGATTGGCGCCTACCTGCCGCGCGACTTCATGAAGCCCATGCATGTGAACCCGGCGGACGCGGTGCAGCTCATGCTCGACCTGGACGCCAAACAGGCCATGGGTGTGCACTGGGGCACCTTTCTGCTGACGCAGGAAGCCTTTGACCATCCGCCGCGCGATCTGGCCGCAGCCCTGCACGACCGCGGCGTGCCGCAGGACAGGGTCTGGCTGATGAAGCACGGAGAAACGCGCGCGATTCCCCTGTAGCGCCACCGTGCAGCCGGTGCTCAGGCGATGCGCGGCTTGACCTTGCTGGCCGCCAGTTTGGCCTGGGTGCGGGCCACTTCCACGTCGGCGTCGTGCACCAGCGCCACGCCCATGCGGCGCTTCACAAAGCTCTCGGGTTTGCCAAACAGGCGGACTTCGCTATTGGGCACGCGCATGGCGTCTGCCACACCGTCAAACACAATGCCTTTGGCTTCCACACCGCCGTAGATCACAGCGCTGGCGCCCGGGCTCTTGAGTGCGGTGCTCACCGGCAAGCCCAGAATGGCGCGGGCGTGCAGTTCAAACTCGTTTTGCCACTGCGTGATCATGGTCACCATGCCGGTGTCGTGCGGCCGGGGGGACACTTCGCTGAACCACACCTTGTCGCCTTTGACGAACAGCTCCACGCCAAACAGGCCCAGGCCCGAAGGTTGGCCATCGTGGCCCATGCCCAGGTTGTCGGTCACGGCCTTGGAGATACGGCGCGACTCGGCCAGCGCGGTTTGCGTCATCGGGTGTGGCTGCCAGCTCTCTACATAGTCGCCGCTGACCTGCACGTGGCCGATGGGGTCACAGAAGTGGGTTTCGATCTCGCCATTGGCGCCACGGGCACGCACGGTGAGCTGGGTGATCTCGTAGTCAAAATCAATAAAGCCTTCGACGATGATGCGGCCCGGCCCCACGCGGCCACCCGACATGGCGTAGTCCCAGGCTTTCTTCACGTCGGCGGGGCCGTCGATCTTGCTTTGGCCCTTGCCCGAACTGCTCATGACGGGCTTGACGATGCAGGGGTAGCCGATACCCGCGAAGGGCGAGTCGCCGTCCGACCGGCCGTCGATGGCCGCCTGCAGCTCTTCCAGCGA
>JAGWUS010000014.1 GCA_028868305.1 Burkholderiales bacterium
TGGATCATCAACTGGCAGATCTTTATAAATGATCTTAACAGTTGATCCTGTTAATTTCAAAACTTCCTCTGCAAAGTCTTTCAAAGAAATTTCATTAGGATTACCAATGTTTACCGGCATCGTATAATCGCTCATCAATAAACGATAAATACCTTCTACTAAATCGTCTACATAACAGAAAGATCTGGTCTGACTACCATCCCCAAACACGGTAAGGTCTTCTCCTCTTAAAGCCTGACCAATAAATGCGGGTAATGCTCTACCATCATTGAGCCGCATTCTTGGACCGTAGGTATTAAATATTCGAATGATTCTTGTTTCAACTCCGTGAAAAGTATAATAAGCCCTCGTGATAGATTCCATAAACCGTTTTGCTTCATCATAAACACCACGTGGACCAACCGGATTTACATTCCCCCAGTACTCTTCAGTTTGAGGATGTACCATAGGATCACCGTATACTTCACTGGTAGAAGCCACTAACATGCGAGCACCTTTTGCTTTTGCCAGACCCAAACAATTATGCGTGCCCAATGCACCCACTTTCAAAGTTTGAATTGGAATTTTCAGGTAGTCGATTGGACTAGCCGGTGATGCAAAATGCAGGATATAATCAATCTTGCCAGGCACATGTATAAACTTTGAAACATCATGGTGATAGAATTCAAAGTCTTCTCTTTTAAAGAGGTGTTCAATATTTCTAAGGTCGCCCGTAATCAGATTATCCATCCCAACTACGTCAAATCCTTCTTTGATGAAACGATCACAAAGATGAGAACCCAAGAAACCTGCGGCTCCGGTAATTAATACTCTTTTCTTTGACATGGTAGTACCCTGGGTATACGCGCCCATGCGCAGGACTATGTGGCCCGCATGGACATGAACGCCCCCAGCGCCAAGGGCCTGCTGGCCTACCTGGACGGCATCAACCAGTACCAGGCCACGCACAAGGCGCCCATCGAATTCGATGTGCTGCGCATCCCCAAGCGTCCCTTCACCCCCGAGGACAGCATTGCCGTCACCGGCTACCTGGCCTACAGCTTTGCGGCCGCATTCACCACCGAACCGGTGATGACCTTCATCCGCGACAAGCTGGGCCCGCAGTACCTCAAGGCATTTGACATCGACTGGCATCCCGAAGGCGTGCTCACGCCGCTGACGGCCGAGTCCATCGGCAAACCCGAACCCGTAGCCCTGAGCGACAGAGATTGGGCAGGCTTAAGCCACCTGGCGCAGGTCAGCCAGGAGGCACTGAACGCCGCCGGCGTGCCCCGCTACGAGGGCAGCAACGCCTGGGCCATCTCGGGTAAGCGCACTGCCAGCGGCAAGCCCCTGCTGGCGGGTGATCCGCACATTGATTACTCGGCTCCGTCCGTTTGGTACGAGGCCCACCTGAGCGCGCCCGGCTTTGAGCTCTACGGCCACCACCAGGCGCTGGCCCACGTGGCACTGCTGGGCCACAACACGCAGTTTGGCTGGAGCCTGACCATGTTCCAGAACGACGACGTGGACCTGATTGCCGAGAAGGTGAACCCGGACAATGCCAACCAGGTCTGGTACCGCGATGGCTGGGTAGATATGACCACCCGCACCGAGACCATCCAGGTGAAAGACCAGGGCCCCACCCACCTGAAGCTGCGCACCTCACCCCACGGCCCCATCATCACCGATGCCTACAAGGACAACTACGGCCGCACACCCATTGCCATGTGGTGGGCTTTCCTGCAAACCGAAAACCCCATCCTCGAAGCCTTCTACGAACTCAACCGTGCAGACACCCGCGATAAAGCCCGCAATGCGGTCAGCAAAATCCACGCACCCGGCCTCAATATCGTGTGGGCCAATGCAGCGGGTGATATTGGCTGGTGGGCCGCTGGCAAACTGCCGCAACGCCCCGAGGGTGTAAATCCCACATTCATTCTGGACGGTGCCAATGGCGAGGCCGAGAAGCCGGGCTTCTACGCCTTCAACTTCAACCCGCAGGAAGAAAACCCTGCGCGCGGCTACATCGTCTCAGCCAACCACCAGCCCAAGCCTGCCAGCGGGGTGCCCGTACCCGGCTACTACAACCTGCCCGACCGCGCCCGCCGCATTGACGACGTCCTGAAGGACCCCAAACGCAAATGGGATATCGCTGGCGCACAGGAACTGCAGCTCGATGTAAGCAACGGGTACTCTGCGCGCATCCTCAAGGAACTGCTGCCGGTGCTGGAGCAGGTAGTCACCGACCCCACCGAAAAAGCCTTTCTGGAGCCCCTGCAAAAGTGGGACGGTTACTACACCCGCGACAGCGTGGCCGCCACCCTGTTCAGCCAACTGATGTATGAGCTGGCCAAGGCCGCCTTTGCAGACGAACTGGGCGAAGTGCAGTTCAAAAACCTGCTGCGCACCCGCGCGCTGGACCACGCCCTGCCCCTGCTGGTAGCCGATGCCAAATCACCCTGGTGGGACAACGTCAATACACCGCAAAACGAGAGCCGGTTTGAAACAGTCCGTGTGGCCTGGGCTGCCACCTATAAACACCTCACCGAGCTGTATGGCAGCACCCTGCTGGACTGGCGCTGGGGCAATGCCCACACGCTCACCCACAACCACCCGCTGGGCATGCAGAAGCCACTGGACAAGCTGTTCAACATCGGGCCGTTCCAGGTGCCTGGCGGGCGTGAAACACCCAACAACTATTCTGGCAGCATTGGCCCCGCACCTTGGGCGGTGAAGTACGGCCCGTCCACCCGGCGCGTGATCGACTTTGCCGCACCCGACAAGGCCGTTGGCGGCAACCCGGTGGGCCAAAGCGGTGTGTTGTTTGACAAGCACTACAAGGACCAGGCAGAACGCTTTGCCGAAGGTATCTATGAAGAAGAGTACCTCAGCGCGCACGACGTCAAGGCCCACACCCGTAGTACGCTGACGCTGGAACCTGCGCGCGCTAACTAAATCAGCCTTTCAGGCTGGCGGCTGCAGCAGGTCGCACAACTCCGTCATGCTGGCCACCGTGGCATGCGGTTGCTGCGGCTGACCCCACAGGTGGTCTGCACGGTTCACCCACACAGCCTGCATGCCGGCGTTGAGCGCACCGACCACGTCCATGATGGCGTCGTCCCCCACGTGCAGAACCTCGCCCATCGCCACACCCAGGGTTTGCGCAGCCAGCTGAAAAATGCGCACATCGGGCTTGCCCACACCCGCGTCGCGGGCGCTCACGCTGCCTGTCAAATATTCGCCAATTCCCACCTGATGTACATCAGCGCTGCCGTTGGACAGGGCAAGGATCGGGTAACGCTGCGCCAGCCAGGCCAGGCCCGGCCGCGCATCCTCAAACAGGTCCACCTGCATGCGCGCCGCGTGGAATACCGCAAACGCAGGCTCAGCCAAGGTCGGCGCGTCCCCCGCGCGTTGCAGTGCCAAGCGGATGGCTTCCCGACGCAGAGCAGCCAGATCGTGCGCCAGCTGCGGCCACTGCTCTGCGGTGGCTTCGCGCAGCTCGCGCCGCACATGGGGATCGGTCAGCAGCGCCGCCGTAGCCGGCGCCTGTTCCTGCAGCCAGGTGTGCAAAAGCCGCTCGCAACGCTCTATCGTGGGCAGGATGGGCCACAGCGTATCGTCGAGATCGAGGGTAATTGCCTTGATTTTGGAAAGGTCCAGCATAGGTGCGGGAGAATACCGCATGTCTTTCTCGCAAGAACCCCCCTACTCCCACGGCCAGCCGCAGCGCACGGCCGTACTGCTGTGCAACCTGGGCACGCCGGATGAACCCACACCCAAGGCCGTGCGCCGCTATCTGGCCGAGTTTTTGAGCGACCGCCGCGTGGTGGAAATCCCCCGCCTGGTGTGGATGCTGATCCTGCACGGCATCATCCTTCGGATACGCCCTGCGAAGTCGGCCGCCAAGTACGCCAGCATCTGGACGCCCGAGGGCTCGCCGCTTAAAGTTTGGACCGAGCGCCAGGCCAAGATGCTGCAGGGCTGGCTGGGCCAGCGCAACCACCAGGTCAAGGTGCGCTGGGCCATGCGCTACGGTAGCACTTCGATTGCGTCCCAGCTGGATGCCATGAAGGCGGAGGGCATCACCCGCGTGCTGGTGGTGCCCGCCTACCCGCAGTACAGCGCCACCACAACCGCCAGCGTGTTCGATGCCGTGTACAACTGGGCGCAGAAAACCCGCGCTTTGCCAGAGCTGCGCTTTGTCAACCATTACCACGACGACGCCGACTACATCGCCGCGCTGGCCGCCAGCGTACAGCGCCACTGGAAAGCCAACGGACGCCCGGACCAGCTGGTCATGAGCTTTCACGGCGTGCCCGAGCGCACCCTGCATCTGGGTGACCCCTACCACTGCGAATGCTTCAAGACCGCGCGCCTGCTGGCCCAGCGGCTGGGCCTGGGCAAGGAGCAGTACAAGGTCACCTTCCAGTCCCGCTTGGGCCGTGCCAAATGGCTGGAGCCCTACACCGAGCCCACGCTGATTGCCATGGGCCGGGCCGGTGTGGAGCGGGTGGACGTGATTTGCCCCGGCTTCACCAGCGACTGCCTGGAAACGCTGGAAGAAATCAACATGGAAGCACGCGCCGCGTTCCTGGGTGCCGGAGGCAAGGAGTTTCACTACATCCCCTGCCTGAACGACGACCCCGAGTGGGTCACCGCGCTGTGCAACCTGAGCCAGCGCCACCTGCTGGGCTGGCCTACGCAAGAAGCACCCGATCTGCGCGAACTCGAAACCTCGCGCCTGGCTGCGCTGGCGCGGGGTGCTAAACAATAGGGCCAGGAATTGCTATCACTTCAATAGCTGTTTACACATATTCCACGCGGGATAGGGGTCTTTTTCATGCCGGATGCAAGTACGAAGTGCAGCGGTTTAGAAACGGGACCGGAATAGAGCGAGCTACGGCGATATAAGCCCGCGACTCGGTCATGAACCAACTTATCCTTCCTTTGTGCAGGAGGCATTGGCAAGTAAGACTCCCTTCAAAATTTCTCCTGAATTCCCTGCTCGTAAAGTTCCAGAGGCAAGCCGTCCGGATCAGCAAAGAATACAAATCGCTTGCCGGTGTACTCGTCAGTACGTATGTCTTCAACAGCCAAACCCATCACTTCCAGCTTCATTTTGCACACGACAACATCGTCGACAGCGAATGCCAGATGACGCAGCCCTCGCGCTTCCGGATACGACAGTCGCTGGGGTGCCTCAGGGAAAGAAAAAAGCTCTATCTGGCTCCCGTCCGGTAGAGCCAAGTCGAGCTTGTACGAACTGCGCTGCTCCCGAAAATTCTCCGCAAGCACCCTGAGCCCAAGGCATTCGACGTAGAAGTGCTTTGATACCTCGTAGTTGGAGCAGATGATCGCTGCGTGATGAATACGCTTCAACATGGTGAATGCTCGCCTAAGTCTTTGCAATAAATGCCGCCACGCAATCCAACTGCGCTGGCACATTGAGTGCCGGCGCATGCCCGCAGTCCGGCACTTCCACTACCGTCAAGCGCCCTGCCGCACCCGGCCCACGCGCGCGCATGGTTTGCACGGTCTCCGGCAGCAGCAGGTCCGAGTCCACCCCACGCAGGCACAGCACCGGTACCTGCACCGCGTCGTAGTGGTTCCAGATAAGGTAGTCGTTGGGATGGCTGATGAATTGCTCCACCATGGCCGGGTCGTAGTGCGGCGTCACGCGTCCATCGGGCAGTCGGCGCGTCGATGTTTCGGTCAATCTGCGCCACTGCGCGTCGCTGAGCCAGCCGTAAGGTTTGTACACCTGCCGGAAAAACGCTTCAAGTTCCAGCACGCTGTTGAACGCCGGGGGCGAGCCCGCGTAGGAGCGGATGCGGGTAATGGCGACGTCGGCCAGTTGTGGTCCGTTGTCGTTCAGCGTGAGGCTCAGGATGCGTTGTTGCATGTCCGGAACCACCAGGCCCGATGCGCACACGGTGCCGATAGCGCCGCCCATGGAGGTACCCACCCAATGCGCTTGCTCGATACCCAACTGGCGGAACAGGTCTGCCGCGATTTGTGCATAAAACGCCAGGCAGTACTCCACTTTGGGTAGCGGGCTCCAGGCGCTCAGGCCGCGGCCGATGGTATCAGGGCAGATGACGCGGTAGCCGCGTGCGCTCAAATGCGCGGCTAGCTCATCCATGTCGCGGCCGGTGCGGGCCAGGCCGTGCCAGGCGATAACCACTTTCTGGTGTTCGGCGCCCCACTGGGTGTAGTGGATCTCGCGGCCGGCGCAGCTTAGGTAATGCGACGTAGTCATGGCTTGCCTTTTCCCTTCGCGGCGCCTGCGCGCAGGCGACCCACCACACCGGTCGGGAAGTAATAGACCGACAGCACGAACAACAGGCCCAGCCACAGCAGCCAGCGGTCGGGTGACAGCAACGCCGAGAGCCAGCCCACCGACGATGCAGCTTCACTGCCAATGCGCAGCAAATCCTGCAGGTAGCTTTGCGCCACCAGAAAGATGGCCGCGCCCACGATAGCGCCGTACATGGTGCCCATACCACCAATCACCACGATGAGCAGCACGTCCATCATGATCTCGAACGACAGCGAGGTATCCGGCCCGTTGTAACGCAACCAGAGCGCCAGCATAGCCCCCGCCATACAGGCAAACAGCGCCGACAGAATGGCTGACGTGGTGCGGTACACCACCACGCGGTAGCCAATGGCCTCCGCACGGAATTCGTTCTCGCGAATGGCTTGCAGCACGCCGCCAAAGGGTGAATTGACGATGCGCAGCAACGCCAGGAACAGCACCACCGCCGTAACGAACAATAGGTAGTAACACAGCAGGCGGCCATCGAGCGACACGCCGAAGAAAGGCTCTTCGCTGAACTCAAAGCTGGGCGACAGGATTTCGGGCACCTTGAAGGTGAGCCCGTCTTCGCCGCCGGTGATTTCGTGCAACTGCGATGCCAGCGTGAGGAACGCCGAGGCCACAGCCAGCGTGATCATGGCGAAGAAGATGGCGCGCACCCGCAACGAGAAGAGCCCCACCAGCAGCGCCAGTGCAAACGACAACACCAACGCACCGCCCAGCCCCACTGCCAGAGCTGCCCAGTTGGGGCCCATCGCCGTGGTGGCAATCGCAATGCCATAGGCCCCGATGCCAAAGAACATGGTGTGCGCAAAACTGACGATACCGGTGTAGCCCAGCAGCAGGTCAAAGCTGGCCACCAGTACGATAAAGACCAGCACCTTGGCCGCCACATTGAGCGCCTTGACGCCAGGAAAAATGAAAGGCGTCAGCGCCAGCGCGGCCACCAGCAGCACCAGCAACAAGGCCAGCCAGCGGCTGCGCGGCAGGTCGGCGGAAAGAATTCGTTGCAACATACATGCACCTCAAAGAAAAACGTGTCTTACGCCAGAAACACCGCAGAACCGGCTTTGCCGGGCTGCTGGTGTTGCCCCCTGCAAGGGGGAAAGCGGCCACACGAAGTGGGCAAGCCGGGGGGTGCTCATCGATTAGCTACGGGGTACACGCCCTGCGGACGCCACAGCAATATGGCAACCATCAGGCCGATGTTGGAAAACAGCGCGATCTTGGGTGCCAGAAAGCCGGTGTAGTTGGCCATCAGGCCGACCAGTAAAGCCCCGATGAGTGCGCCACCGGTAGAGCCCAGGCCGCCGATGATGATGACGATGAAGATCAGCACATTGACCTGTGCGCCCATCTGCGGCGTGACCGTCTGCTGGTACAGCCCCCACATCACACCGCCCAGACCAGCCAGCGCACTGCCCACCACGAACACGCCAATAAACAGACGCTTGATGCGGTAGCCCAATGCCTCGACCATCTCCCTGTCCTGCACCCCGGCGCGAATCAGCAGGCCAATCTTGGTGCGGCTCAGCACCCAGGCCAGCACGCCAAACACGGCCAGGCCCACCACCACTGCCATCAACCGGTATTTCTCCACCGCTGCGTCACCAAAATACAGCGAACCTCGCATGCCATCTGGCAGGGGCAGCGGTATCTGTGCCGGGCCCCAAATGACCTTGATCAACTCTTCACCAATGATCATGCCGCCCATGGTGATGAGGATTTGTTTCAGGTGCTGGCCGTACACCGGCCGCACAATGAATCGCTCAAACGCCAGCCCTACCGCAGCGGCGACCAGCATGGCGACCAGCATGGCCGGAAACACCGCTACCAGGTTGCGCCATAGCTCGGGCGAGCCGGTCCAGTCCGACATCAGCCCCATGGTGGTGGTGGCCACAAAAGCGCCCAGCGCGATGAACACGCCGTGGCCAAAGTTGAGCACATCCATCAGGCCAAACACCAGTGTCAGGCCCGAGGCGATGATGAAGATGATCATGCCCATGGCCAGGCCCGCCACCGTGAGCGTGACCCAGGTGGACGGCGAACCAATCAGCGGCAGAACCAGCAGTGCCAGCACCGGCACCAAGGCGAGCGGCTTCCAATCAAAATTCAGTATTTTCATAGGGCCAACCCCAGCAGCGAGCGCTGCAGTTCTTCGTCTTCGGCCAGCGCCTGCATGCTGCCTGTGTGCACCACACGGCCGTCGTCCATCACAGCCACATGGTCCCCCAGGCGTTTGGCAAAGCTGATGTTTTGCTCCACCAGCAGAATGGTGGTGCCGGTCGCCTTGAGCTGCGCGAAGGCGTCAATCATGTTGTTGATGATGGCCGGGGCCAGCCCTTTGCTGGGCTCATCGACGATCAACAGTTGGCGGGGCTCCACAATGGCACGGGCCACCGCAAGCATCTGCTTTTGTCCACCCGACAACTTGCCTGCGGGATGGTTCCAGAATTTTTCCACTGCCGGAAACAGCGAAAAAATCCATTGCAACCGGGTGCTGTCCATCTGGTCGGCACGGCTGGCTGCGCGCGCGGCCAGCACCATGTTTTCCTTGACTGTCAGGTCGGAAAAAATGCCCATGTTTTCAGGCACATAAGCAATGCCTTGCGAGGCAATATGGGGCGTTTCGGCCGCTGTAATGTCCAGCCCATTGAAATGCACCGAGCCTTGGGACGCAGGCCATAAACCCATGATGGTGCGCAGCGTGGTGGTCTTGCCCGCACCATTGCGCCCCAGCAGCATGGTGAGCCGGCCGCGCGGCACAGTGAGGTCCACTCCGTGCAGGATGTGGTACGCGCCGATGTGGGTGTGCACGCCCTTGAGTTCGAGAAGCTTGTCGCTCATGCGTTTGCTCCTTCAACCGTGGGGGCCACACCAAGGTAAGCCTCTTGCACTACGGGTGAAGCAATCACGGTGGCCGGGTCGCCATCTGCCACCAGCGTGCCGTTGTGCAGCACGATGATGCGGTCGGCCAGTTCGCGCACCACATCCATCTTGTGCTCCACCAGCAGTATGGTTTTCGTCTTGTCTTTCTTGAGCGCACGGATCAAATTCAATATGACTGGCGCCTCGTCGTGGCTCATGCCTGCGGTGGGCTCGTCGAACATGTAGACCGCAGGGTCCAGCGCCATCAGCAAGGCCACTTCGAGCTTGCGCTGGTCGCCATGCGGCAGGCTGGACACGGTCTGGTCCTGCTTGCCGCGCATGGCCACGGTTTCCAGAATCGCGTGGGCACGGTCTGTCAACGCGCGGTGGTCACTCCAGATGCTCCACAGGTTCAAGCCCCTCAGATGCGCCCCACCCTGCGTGGCTTGAACGGCCAGGCGCACGTTTTCCAGCACCGAGAGGTTCGGGAACAGATTGGTCAGCTGAAACGCACGCCCCAGCCCGGCACGGGTGCGCGCCGACGGGCTTTGGCCGGTGAGGTTGTGACCATTCAAAAGCACCTCGCCCGCACTGGCCTTGAGTTGGCCCGAGATCAGGTTGAAGTAGGTGGTTTTACCCGCACCGTTGGGGCCAACAATGGCGGTCAGAGTACCAGGTGCAAAAGTGCAGCTGACAGCATTCACCGCCACGTGTCCACCGAAGCGGATCGTGAGATCTTTGGTTTCTAACATCTAGAGGTTTCTCGCAACCTGTCCGATAGCCGGAGAGTCAAAAGGGAGCGAGCGTCAGGCAAGGCGCACGGAGCGCAAGAACCGGAACGTACTCAAGTACGTGAGGATTCCGAGCACCGCGCAACGCCGCATGACGCATGCGCAGTAGCCGAGCACACCCTTTTAGCGCTTGTTGCGGATCGGAATATTCATCTCTTCCGGCTTGATCTCACGCACCAGCTCTGGCACGCCCCAAGCAAACGCGGGGTCGGCCTTGATCTTGAAGTGGTACATGCTCTGCATGGCCTGGTGGTCTTCCTTGCGGAAGGTCATCTTGCCTTTGGGCGTATCAAAACTCATGCCTTCCATGGTCTTGATCAGCGTGTTGGCAGAGGTGTCACCCTTGCTGGCTTTCAGCGCGGTCACCACCGCCATCGCTGCCGAGAAGCCACCTGCGGTGAAGAAGTCTGGCGGTGACTTGAACTGGCTGTAGTGGCGCGCCACCATGGCGTCGTTAATGGGGTTTTTGGGAATTCCAAAATAGTAGTACAGCGCGCCTTCCATACCAGGGAACTGCTTGTACGCCACCATCGCGGGCAGGATGTTGCCGCCGGTAGCCAGCTCGATACCGTAACGCTTTTTCAGGTCCATATCGGCAATCTTGCTGAATGGTGCGGGCGCACCCGACCAGCCCACCGAGATGTATTTTTTGCCAGGCTGGTCTTTGAGCTTGTCCACAATGCGCTGCAGGCCAGCAGTGAAATCGGTCGTGCCGACAGGCAGGTATTCCTCATGCACGATCCTGGCATTTTTGAGCGACTCGCGTGTGGCCTTGACACCATCGCGGCCGAAGGCATTGTCATTGGCCAGCGTGGCAATCACGTTGCCAGGCTTGTCCAAAGCCACTGCATTGGCAGCGGCATCCTGGCTGGAATTGCGTCCGGTGCGGAAGATGTATTTGTTCCACTTGTCGCCAGTGATGGAGTCAGCCACAGCAGGCTCCACCAGCAAAATCTTTTTGTACTCTTCGGCCACCGGCAACATGGCCAGAGCAACGGGCGATGCGGTGGGGCCTACGGCCAAGTCCACTTTTTCGTCGCCATAGGCAGCGGCCAGCAGGCTCTTGCCAATGTCGGGCTTGCCCTGGTCGTCTTTCTCAATCACCACCAGCTTTTTGCCGGCAACCGTCATGGTGCCGCCGGTCGCGTAATCCAGCCCCATCATGAAACCCACGGCGGTTTGCTTGCCATAGGCTTCCAGCGGGCCGGTCTTGCTGTAGATGTGGGCGATTTTGATTTCTTTGGATTGCGCGAATGCGCTGCCGGTCAAAGCGGCACACAGGGCAGTGGTCAGCAGACAGGTACGAATGGCAAAGCTTGCCCGGAAAGGTTGGTGCATGGAAGTCTCCTCTTGTAGTGATCAACACCGCTATTCTGCAGTTTCCATGCCAAACGCTAAGTACTTGATTTCATTGAAGTGCTTTGGCAAAATGTATGAATTTAATACACATTAATATGTTTATTTTTGAGACATTGTGTATTTTAAATAGACACATTCATGCGAGCGTACAGTGTTGCACGCGAAATACCCAGGGCTTTGGCCACCGCAGCCTTGTTTCCACCATGCACCCGCATGGCGACTCCAATAGCGCGTGTTTCCACTTCAGCAACCTGCGCCGCCAGGGGGCGAAGCAGGGATTCGTCGGCGAGCGGGCCTGTCGACTCCTGAACACCTGCACGCTGGACAAAACTGGCTTGCGGCTCCAGAGGCTCAAGGCCAGACTCGCGCAATACCGCCTCAATCTGCAGCACCTCGATGCGTGGCGTGTCGCTGCGCATGGTCGCCTGCTCCAGCACGTTGCGCAGCTCCCGGATGTTGCCGCGCCAGGGTTGGGCCTGCAGTAACGCCAATGCGTCTGGCGTCAGTTCGGGTGCGTGCATGCCGCTGCGCAGCGCCACGTCTTCGCCCAGCACCTCCAGCAGCGCGGGAATATCTTCGCGGCGTTCGCGCAGCGGCGGTACACGCAGGGGCAACACATTGAGGCGATAGAACAGGTCTTCCCGGAACAGCCCCTTGCGCACGAGGCCATGCAGGTCCCGCGAAGTAGCGGCAATCACGCGCACATCGACGGGAAAGAGCTTGTTGGAACCCAGCGGCTCGATCTCGCCCTCTTGCAGCGCCCGCAGCAATTTGGACTGGAGGGCCATGGGCATGTCGCCGATTTCGTCCAGAAAGAGCGTGCCGCCGTGCGCCAGCTTGAACTTGCCATCGCGCCCCTTGCGGTCCGCCCCGGTGAATGCACCGGGCGCAAAGCCAAAGAATTCGGACTCCAGCAGTGTTTCGGGCACCGCTGCAATGTTCACGCTAACGAATGGGCCGCGCGCACGCCCCGACGCCGCATGGATGGCATGGGCCAGCAACTCCTTGCCGGTGCCGGTTTCGCCCAGCAGCAGCACCGGGCTGGACGACTGCGCGGCGCGGCGCGCCTGGCGCTTGACTTCCACCGCGGCAGTGCTCAGGCCGATAAAGCTGGCAAAGGTGTATTTGGATTGTCGCTGCCCAGCGGGCTGCATGCGCTGCGAAGCCAGCTCGCGCCGCGCATCGTCCAGATCGCGCTGCAGCAAGGCGAACTTTTCAATCAGCGGCTGTAGCGTAGTTTCGGGGTGGTCGAACAGCACAATGCCCAAAGCCCCAATCACCTGCCCCGCTGCATCGCGCAGCGGAATACGGCTGACCACAAAGGTGCCGGCCCGGTTGGTCAGCAGGTCAATGAGGATAGGCTTGCCGGTCTCCAGCACCTGATGCATCTGGGTGTTCTGCACCACCTGGGACACCGGGTGGCCGACAAAGTCTTCTTCGCGCTCAAAGCCGAGTGCGGGCAGAAAGCGGCGGTACTGGTCGTTGATCCAGACCACACGCGCCTGGCGGTCCACCAGCATCATGCCCTCGCTGGCGCTGGCAAACAGCGCAAACATGGAACGCGCCGCGAGTTCCAGAATGCTCTGGGCGTCGCGGGGCAAGCTATCAATTTTATCCATGCGCTGATGCTACCAAATTAGTAGCTGATTATGCACGCCCCACGCCGGCTGGAGGCCTATTTTCGACAAAAATTCAACCCATCGCCTCAATGCTGCGACGCGAAAATCGTTTCACCAGCCGTGGCAACACCAGCACCGAAACCACTACCACCAGCAGCACTACCGACACAGGCCGCTGCAAGAACACCATGGCACTGCCTTCGCCAATGGACATGGCATTGCGCAATTGCGCCTCGGCCAAGGGGCCCAGAATCATACCAAC
Organism: Burkholderiales bacterium; assembly: GCA_028868305.1. Lineage (GTDB taxonomy): Bacteria > Pseudomonadota > Gammaproteobacteria > Burkholderiales > Burkholderiaceae_C > Allorhodoferax. Next base: position 13,204 of record JAGWUS010000014.1, read on the forward strand.
CACCACAGGTGCAGTCGGGAAGCTGAAGCGGCGCATCACCAGGCCCAGTACACCCACGGCGTAGAGCAGAACGAGATCAAACGCGCTCTGGCGCATGCCATAGGTGCCCACGGTGGCAAATATAAGAATGCCGGCATAGAGCTGTGCTTTGGGCACTTTCAGCAGCTTGACCCACAGCCCCACCATGGGCAGGTTCAGCACCAGCAGCATGACATTGCCGATATACAGCGACGCAATCAGCGCCCACACCAACGCAGACGAACTGGTGAACAGTTGCGGCCCTGGCTGAATGCCGTAGTTTTGAAACGCACCCAGCAAAATGGCCGTGGTGTTGGACACTGGAATGCCCAGCGTCAGCAGCGGGATGAGCGCTGCCGTTACCGTGGCGTTGTTGGCCGCCTCGGGCCCGGCCACGCCTTCGATCGCTCCCTTGGTACCAAACTCGGCCAGATGATCCCCCTTGGCCAGCTTCTTTTCCGTGGCGTAGCTCAGGAAGGTGGGAATCTCGGTGCCGCCGGCAGGAATGCAGCCAAATGGCGTGCCAATGGCGGTACCACGTATCCATGCCGGAATAGACCGCTTCCAGTCGCTTCGGGTCATGGTGACGCGGCTCATTTTGTTCTCAGACTCAACCACCTTGCCTTCAAACAAAACGAAATGCAAAGCCTCGGCCACCGCAAACAGGCCCACTGCCACGAGGACGATTTCAATGCCATCCAGCAGTTCAGGAACGTTGCCGGTGTAGCGCGCTTGCCCCGTAATTTGGTCCATGCCCACCAGGCCGATGGCCAGCCCGACAAACAGTGCGGTCAGGCCACGCACGGTACTTTGGCCCAGCACGGCGCTCACCGTAGTGAAGGCCAGCAGCATCAGGCAGAAGTATTCGGGTGGCCCCAGCTTAACGGCATAGTCAGCCACGACTGGCGCAAACAAAGTCACCACAATAGTGGCAATGGTGCCTGCGAAGAACGAACCGATGGCTGATGTCGCCAATGCCGCACCAGCACGCCCATTCTTGGCCATCTTGTTGCCTTCCATGGCTGTCACCATGCTGGCGGTTTCTCCAGGGGTGTTGAGCAAGATGGAGGTCGTAGAGCCGCCATACATCGCGCCGTAGTAAATGCCTGCAAAGAAGATCATGGATGCAGTGGCGTCCACCTTGGCAGTTATGGGTAATAACATGGCCACCGCTGTGGCCGGTCCAATGCCGGGCAGCACGCCCACAGCAGTGCCCAGCGCGCAGCCCACCAAGGCCCACAGCAGGTTGACCGGCGTGCCGGCGGTAATAAAGCCCTGCAAGAGCTGGTGCCAGATATCCATTAGATCCACCCGCTTTGTGTGAGGCCCGGCAAGCTGATGGCCAGAAATTGCGTAAACATCCAGTACACAGGCGCGGCAATCAGCAGCCCCACCACAGCATCACTGATCCACGATTGCATGCCGCTGTCGGTCATGCCTTGCGCATTGCGCAAACCACGGGCGGCAATCACAAAGCACAGGGTGCAGCTCAGGATGAAACCCAGGGTGGTAATGAGCGCAGCATTGAGTAGCAGTCCCGTGGACATCCAGACGAAGCCTGACCAATAGGGCTTTTCAACATCCTGGTCTTCCATGTCCCTGAAGCCACCTGTGCGGGCTTCATAGACCAGGAAACCACCACAGACAAGCAAGGCGATCGACACAAGCCACGGCAGGAAATTGGGGCCTACGCCGGCATAACCGGCGTCCGAGGGAATCATGGTGGCCCCAACCCCCAGCCCCAGTGCGAGCAGCACAACACCCGCCCCGACGGCTGTTTGCTGCATTTGACGAGGGGATGCAGACATCAGACCATCCCCGAGAGGTGCATGATGCCGCGCAGACTGGCGAACTCGCTGTCCACAAATTCGTCAAACGCCTTGCCGGTGAGCAACGCGGAGGTCCAGGCGTTCTTCTCTAATGACTCTGCCCACGATTTGGTTTTGGTGGCTTTGACCACCAGATCCGCCAGCGCCGCACGCTGCTCGGCGGTGATGCCGGGCGCACCATAGACCGCGCGCCAGTTACCCAGCACCACGTCATAGCCCATTTCTTTCATGGTCGGCACATTGATACCAGGCAGGCGCTTCTCGGAGGTCACGCCAATGGGACGCATCTTGCCGGCAGTGATGTACTCCGCAAACTCGCTGTAGCCACTGCCGCCCACGGTGACGTTGCCACCCAGCACCGCAGCGGTGGCTTCACCGCCTCCACGGAAGGCCACGTAGTTCACCTTCTTGGGGTCCACACCGACCTTGGTGGCCAGCATGGAGGCACAGATATGCTCGGTGGAACCGCGTGAACCACCGCCCCATTTGACACTGCCAGGGTCTTTCTGCATCTGGGCAACCACGTCTTTCATGGTCTTGAGGGGAGAGTCGGCCGGCACCACGAACACGTTGTATTCGCTGGTCAGACGCGCAATCGGTGTGGCACGGTCCAGCGAAACCTGCGGCTTGCCGGTGATAATGCCGCCCAGCATGACCGCGCCCATTACCATCAGGGCATTGGGATCACCCTTGCTGGCATTAACAAACTGCGCTAGGCCAATCACGCCCGCAGCCCCGCCCTTGTTGTCGTATTGCACGGTGTCCGCGGCCTTGGCTTCCAGCATGGCTTTGCCAAGAGCGCGTCCTGTGGTGTCCCAGCCGCCGCCCGGATTGGCAGGGATCATCATCTTGAGGTTGGTGGCTGCGAAAGCACTCAAAGGCACGCCGCCAGTGGCGACCAGAGCAGCCAGGGACTTCAGAAATACATCACGACGCATGAGAATCTCCATAGGTTGAAAACCACCCTATGATGCGGCGGCAGCCTGTCAGACACCTGTCCAAAATCCTAGGGAAAACCCCCAACCCCACCATGCACCTGCTTCTCGTCGAAGACGATCCAGCGCTTCAGTCCACCCTGCAACGCAGCCTTAAATGCAGTGGCATGCGGGTGGACGTATGCGGTGATGGCGCCCAGGCACTGTCAGTGTGGCAAAGCCTGCAGCCCGATGTGGTGGTGCTGGACCTGAGCTTGCCGGGGATGGACGGACTGGATGTGCTGGGCAACGCACGCAAGGCTTCGCTGGACACACCGGTACTGATCCTCACGGCCCGCGGTACAGTTGGCGACAAGATCCTGGGGCTCAATGCCGGGGCCGACGACTACCTGCCCAAGCCTTTTGACCTCGATGAACTGGAGGCCCGTGTGCGCGCCCTGCACCGCCGCCACGCCAATCAGCCCCGCAGTAACACAGACGAATCCTTGTGGTTGGGGCCTCTGCGCTTTGAACCAGCCAATGGTGCCATGTACCTCAAGCAGGACATTCTTGAATTGACACCGCGCGAACTCGCCTTGCTACGCGCTTTGATGGCCAAGCCGGGGCAGGCGGTCGCCAAGGAGCGGTTGTTTGAAGTTGTATTCCCCGGAGAAGACCATGTGCAGTACGAAGCCATTGAAGTGGTGGTGTACCGGCTGCGCAAGAAGCTCGCCGATACCGGGGTCACGCTGATGACTTTGCGCGGCCTGGGCTACCTGCTGAAGTCCAACGCCTGAGATGTCCACAACACAACGTCAGGGATCCCTGCGACGCCAGCTGCTCATTGGCATTCTGGTGCCCATCGCGCTGTTTGTGGTGATCGATACGGTCAGCCTTTACCGGCAGGCGCTCAGTGCAGTCAATATCGCCTATGACCGCACCCTGCTGGCTTCGGCCAAGGCCATTGGAGAGTTGCTGGAAGTTGAAGGGGAAGGCGATACAGCCCGCATCCACGCGCAGGTGCCCTACTCGGCACTGGAAGCCTTTGAAGCTGATAACCGCAGCCGCATGACTTACCGCATTGCGGATGCCAGGGGCCGATGGATCGACGGCGCGCAGGACCTTGCGGCCTGGACCGGCACCCTGCCCCAGCAAGGCCCCTATGCGGCGCTGGTGGACTTCTATAACGACGAATTCCGTGGTGACCCGGTACGGGTGGCCGTACTACTGCAACCCGTGGCCAGCGCCAGCGGTCGCGCCATGGCTACCGTGCAGGTAGCCGAGACGCTGGAACTGCGGCGCACCCTGGCCCGGCAGATACTGCGGGACACGCTGCTGCGCCAGGCCATTCTGATCAGCGTCATTGTGGCGGTAGTGCTGGTGGTGGTTCAACGGGTGACCCGCCCGGTGCGCAGGCTCAGCGACAGCCTGGACAAACGCACCGAGGGCGATCTCACCCCCATCGACGCCACCGACCTGCCAAGCGAAATGCAACCGCTGACTGATGCCACCAACCAGGTGATGGCGCGGCTACAGCACCTGCTGGACCACCAAAAACGCTTTGTCCGCGATGCGGCCCACCAGCTGCGCACACCGCTGGCCATACTCAAGGTGCAGGTGCAGTCTGCCCGGCGTGGTGACCTGGAAGCCGCTGCGGCGCTACAGGAAATTGAAATGACGGTGGATCGAGCGACCGCCCTGGCCAACCAGATGCTGTCGCTGGCCAAAGTGGAGCAGCTGCGACAACAGCAGGACTTTGCAGCACTGGAGTGGGCCGAGGTGGTGCGCGCACTGGCGCTGGACATGTCCGCACTGATTGCAGAGAAGGACATTGATTTTGAACTGTCCACAGAACCATGCACCGTACTGGCCCACGACTGGATGTTGCGTGAACTGACGCGCAACCTTCTGCACAACGCCATTCGCCACACGCCGGGCCGTGGCGCGCTCAGCGTACGCATCACGGCTGACGGCAACACGGCCACATTGACGATTTCAGACTCGGGCCAGGGCATTCCCGAGAGCTTGCACCAGCGTTTGTTTCAACCATTTGCCACTGCCAACAGCCGCTCGGGCACGGGCCTGGGCCTGACGATTGCGCGGGAGATAGTGGTGTCTCTGGGTGGCAGCATCCAGCTACGCAACCGGATGCAGAACGGTCAAATCACCGGGCTGGATGCCATTGTTCGTCTGCCACTGGCGATCTCTTCAGAGAGCCTAAACTAGCCGCCATGGAAAAAATCCGCATCGACAAGTGGCTGTGGGCCGCACGTTTTTTCAAGACTCGGTCTCTTGCGACCGATGAGGTAGCTCGCGGACGGGTGCAAATGGACCAGCACGACATCAAGCCCGCCAAAGAGGTCCAGGTGGGCGACACGCTTACCCTCTGGCAAGGTCAGGTCAGACGCACGGTGGTGGTCAAGGGCATCAGCGGGCAGCGTAGCTCCGCGCCTGTTGCGCAGCAGCTGTACGAGGAAACGCCCCACAGCCTGGAGCAACGCGCGCGAGCCGCAGAGCACAGGCGCCTGAGCCCAGAGCCGGCCGCAAGCATTGCCCACGGCCGCCCAACCAAGCGCGACCGGCGCGACCTCGACAAAGGCTGGAACGACCGCTGGAGTGCGTCGCTGGATTGAAATAGAAAAAGCCCGAGGGTCACTCGGGCTTTTCAAACTTTGGCGGAGACGGAGGGATTCGAACCCTCGATGAGGCTCTACACCCCATACTCCCTTAGCAGGGGAGCACCTTCGGCCACTCGGTCACGTCTCCTAAAGGTCAGGCGGTATTATCGCACGACTCTGTGCGGTTTTCAGGCCGCGGGCTGGTCCAGGTCAAAAGCTTTGTGCAACGCGCGCACCGCCAGCTCCATGTACTTTTCGTCAATCACGACGGAAGTCTTGATTTCGGACGTGGAAATCATCTGGATGTTGATGCCCTCTTCGCTCAGTACACGGAACATCCGGCTGGCCACGCCCACATGGCTGCGCATGCCGATACCAACGATGGAGACCTTGCAGATCTTGGTGTCGCCCACCACCTCTTGTGCGCCCAGGCTGGGCAATACCTTGGTCTTGAGGAGGTCAACCGCCTTGGCGTAGTCACCGCGGTTGACGGTGAAGCTGAAGTCGGTCTTGCCGTCTTTGCTCAGATTCTGGATGATGACGTCCACTTCGATGTTTGCATCGGCCACGGCACCCAGGATCTGGTAGGCAATGCCAGGCTTGTCGGGCACGCCCAGTACGGAAATCTTGGCTTCGTCGCGGTTAAAGGCAATGCCAGAGACAATGGCTTGTTCCATGTGTTCGTCTTCCTCAAAAGTAATTAGGGTGCCGGATGCGGCTTCCTCTGCAAGATCAATATCCCAGGGGGTGAAGCTGGAGAGCACACGCAGCGGCACCTTGTATTTACCAGCAAATTCCACCGAACGAATCTGAAGCACCTTGGAGCCCATGGATGCCATCTCCAGCATTTCCTCGAAGCTCACGGTGTGCAGGCGACGCGCTTCGGGCACGACGCGCGGGTCGGTGGTATACACGCCATCCACATCGGTGTAGATCAGGCATTCGTGCGCCTTCATGGCGGCGGCAACCGCCACCGCCGAGGTATCGGAGCCACCACGGCCCAGCGTGGTGATGTTGCCTGCGTCATCCATGCCCTGGAAGCCGGTAACAATGACCACCTTGCCGGCGCTCAGGTCTGCACGCACCTTCTTGTCGTCAATCGACTCGATGCGGGCCTTGGTGTAGGCGCTGTTGGTGCGGATGGGCACTTGCCAGCCCGCGTAGCTGACCGACTCCATGCCCTCAGCCTGCAAGGCAATCGCCAGCAGCGCACTGGAGGCCTGCTCGCCCGTGGCGGCCAGCATATCCAGCTCGCGGCCATAGGCGTCGCCCTGTTTGGAAGGGGCCAATTCCTTGGCCAGTCCCAGCAGGCGGTTGGTTTCACCGCTCATGGCGGACGGAACAACCACCATCTGGTGGCCGGCGCGCGCCCATTTGGCGACGCGTTTAGCGACATTGCGGATGCGCTCGGTCGAGCCCATCGAGGTGCCGCCGTATTTGTGAACGATCAAGGCCATTGAATCAACTTGTTGTGAGCAAAACCCGGGGATTGTACCAAGTCAGTACCGCTGCGCTGCGCTGCACAAATCCCTGCCCTACCTTGATGTGAATGCGGTGGCCACGGCTTGTGCAGCAGGCAATTTGCGCCTGCAGTTCCTGCAACTGCGCCGTGCTGGCGGAGACACCATGGGACTGGCGCAACCAGTAACGCAGCACGTTGGCCTGGCGCGGCTGGCTCAGCGTCTGCAGGGACTTGATTGCCGGATCGCTCCCCCCCGGCTTGACCATGGCCAGCAGGTCCTGCGCTGCCACTTCCTCCAGCACGGCCTGGGCTTGTGCCGCATGTGCGGCGCTGCGGGCAAACGTATCGCGAAACTGCGGAAATGCCGACTCCAGCGCAGGGAGCACCCGCGCCCGGATGCGGTTGCGGGTAAAGCGCTCATCAGCATTGCTGGGGTCTTCCACAAACGTGACTTGCCGGTCTGCCAGCCATTGGCGAATGTCCGCGCCAGGCACGCGCAGCAAAGGGCGGAAATAGGCAATCCCGTCGCGTTGCCACTGTGCAGGCATGGCGCTCAGGCCGGGCAAGCCCGCACCACGGCTCAAGGCCAGCAACAGCGTCTCGATCTGGTCATCGGCATGTTGCGCAATTGCTACAGATTTAATAGCTGGTTGTGCATATTCCATGCGGGCCAGAGCATCAAAAGCCTTGTAACGCGCAGTGCGGGCCGCGTCTTCCGGGCTTTGCCCTGGCTGATGCCCCGCGTCGACCTGCAAGACCCGCAGCGGCACATTGAGCTGCGCGCACAAATCCCTGCAACGCTGCTCGAAAGCAGCGGCTGCATCTTGCAACCCATGGTTGACGTGAAACGCCACCACCTGCCCTGGCCATTTGGCGGCGCATGCCACCAGCAAGGCCGTGGAATCCGCTCCACCGCTGAACGCAACGCCCAAGGGCAACCCAGGCTGGAACGCCTGCATTGCCTGCTCCAGCGACTGCGTCATGGGGAAAGCACAGCCAGTCTGTCTACCCTACTTGGATGAGGCTTTGGTGTCGGTGTAGCGACCGTAGCTTTGTAAGCGGTCGTAGCGACGGTCCAGCAATTCCTTGACCTTGAGGTCACTGATCTGGCGGTACGCATCTCCTAGCGCGCGCTTGAGAAAAGCCGCAGCCTGTTTGATGTCGCGATGGGCACCCCCCACCGGCTCGTTGACGATCTTGTCCACCAAACCCAGGGCTTTGAGGCGGTGGGCGGTGATGCCCAGTGCGTCGGCGGCTTCCTGTGCCTTGTCGGATGTTTTCCAGAGAATGGACGCACAACCTTCAGGGCTGATCACCGAGTAGATGGAATACTGCAGCATGATCACTTGGTCCGCCACCGAAATGGCCAGCGCGCCGCCCGAGCCGCCTTCGCCAATGATGGTCGTGATGATCGGCACTTCCAGCTGCGCCATCTCAAAGATGTTGCGGCCAATGGCTTCGGACTGGCCGCGCTCTTCGGCGTCGATGCCCGGGTAGGCACCAGGGGTGTCCACAAAGGTAAACACCGGCAGCTTGAATTTTTCAGCCAGCTTCATCAGGCGCAACGCCTTGCGGTAGCCCTCAGGCTTGCTCATGCCAAAGTTGCGCAGACCGCGCTCCTTGGTGTCGCGCCCCTTTTGCTGGCCCAGCACCATGCAGGGGGTTCCGTTGAATCGTGCCAGACCGCCCACAATGCTCAGGTCATCGGCAAAATGCCGGTCGCCATGCAGTTCTACAAAGTGGGTGAAGATTTCGGACACATAGTCCAGCGTGTAGGGACGCTCCGCATGGCGCGCGATCTTGGTGATCTGCCAGGGGGTCAGGTCGCTGTAAATGTCCTTGGTGAGCTGCTGGCTCTTCTTGCTGAGCTGGTCGATCTCGGCAGAAATGTCCACCGCAGATTCATTCTGTACGTAGCGCAACTCCTCGATTTTGGATTCAAGTTCCGCAATCGGTTGCTCAAAATCCAGAAAAGTCTTTTTGGCCAACGTGTAACTCCTTATAGAGACCGGGCCGCCCAAGCGGCCGGGGGGTCTGTTAGTACTCGACCGGTAAGGGATCGAGCGACCGCCAAATATACCAAGTTGCAACACTGCAATACGGCGCCCAGGCTGCGGCCACCTCACGCGCATCGCTGCGACTGACCACCTCACCTGAAAAATAGTTGCTGCTGATGCCATTGATCAGACCCACATCATCCAGCGGCAACACATTGGGACGCATCAGGTGAAAGATCAGAAACATCTCAGCCGTCCAGCGACCAATACCCCGAATAGACACCAGCTCGCTGATGATGTCCTCGTCGCCCATGGTCTCCCAGGTCTTGATGTGCAGTGCGCCATTGTCGAAATGCAGCGCGAGATCCACCAGGTATTCGACCTTGCGGGCGCTCAGGCCAGCGGCACGCATGTCGTCGACCTTGAGCTTGAGCACATTGGCAGGTGTGATCTTGCGGGGCAACATGGCAAAGCGGTCCCACACGGTCTGCGCGGCCTTGACGGAAATCTGCTGCCCCACAATGCTGCGCGCCAGCGTCACAAAAGCATCACCACGCGTCTGAAGACAAGCATCTCCGAATTGTGGAATCAGGCGCTTCATCACCCGGTCTTTCTTGACCAAGTGCTTGCAGGCGTCTTCCCAGAAATGGGGGGTCACCGGTTGCAGTTCCGGCTTCTTGGCTGTGGCCATTACTGGACAACCTCCCAGGTGGTGCCATTGGCCGAGTCCTTGAGCACGATGCCCTGGCTCAGCAGGTCCTTGCGGATGCTGTCGGCCAGCGCAAAGTCCCTGGCGGCCTTGGCCGCAGCACGTTCGGCTATCTTGTGCGCGATATCGGCTTCATGGATGCTGGCACCAGCTTGCAGGTGGGTGTTGGGTTCAGCCTGCAAGAGGCCCAGGCAGGCGCCAAGCGTCTTGAGCAAGGCAGCCAGTTCGGCAGAGCCGGTACGGTTGACCTCGGACGCCAAATCAAATAGCACCGCAACGGCCTCGGGCGTACCAAAGTCCTCGTCCATGGCGGTTTTAAAGCGCGCTGCGAAGGGCTGCGCCCAGTCAATCGACGGCATGTCGCCGGCCGCGGGAACCAGACTCAATGCCGTGTAGAGGCGTTTGAGGCCGGTGCGGGCATCGTCCAGATGGACATCGCTGTAGTTCAGGGCACTGCGGTAATGGGTGCGCAGCAGAAAGAAACGCACGGTTTCCGGATCGTACTTGGCCAGCACATCGCGGATGGTAAAAAAGTTGCCCAGGCTCTTGGACATCTTTTCGTTGTCCACCCGCACAAAACCGTTGTGCATCCAGAAGCGGGCCAGCGGTTTGCCCGTCGCGCCCTCGCTCTGGGCGATTTCATTTTCGTGGTGGGGAAACTGCAAATCCGCACCACCACCATGGATATCAAAGGTTTCGCCCAGTGTCTGGCAGCTCATGGCCGAGCACTCAATATGCCAGCCCGGACGTCCCGTCCCGTAGGCGTAACCCAGCGCGTTGGCATCCCATTTGGCGTCGTCCGGCTCACTGGCCTTGGCCGATTTCCAGAGCACAAAATCCAGTGGATCGTCCTTGCCGCCCTGAACTTCCACCCGCTCTCCCGCGCGCAATTCATCCAGCGACTTGCCCGACAACTTGCCGTAGCCGGGAAACTTGCGCACGGCGTAATTCACATCCCCCGAGGCCGCGCGGTAAGCCAGACCCTTGGCCTCCAGTTGGCCAATCAATTGCAGCATTTGTGGCACATATTCGGTCGCACGAGGCTCCATCGTCGGACGCTCCAGACCCAGCATGTCGATGTCACGGTGCATGGCCACAATCATTTCATCGGTCAGCGCACGGATCGTGATGCCGCGCTCCACTGCCCGCTTGATGATCTTGTCGTCAATATCGGTGATGTTGCGGACGTAGGTAACGCGGTAACCGCTGGCCTTGAGCCAGCGCTGAACCACGTCGAAAGCCATCATCATGCGTGCATGGCCAATATGACACAGGTCGTAAATGGTCATGCCACAGACGTACATCCGCACGTGGCCCGGATCAATGGGCGAGAAGTCTTCCAGCGCACGCGACAGCGTGTTGTAAATGCGCAAACTCATGGGTAATTCACGTCGATGGCGCAGGCGGTGAACCTGGCGAAATCTCCGGCCGAAATCGAACTGCTATAAGTAAATCTTGTTCCCGATGCGGAGGGCAGGGCTGCCACCCCTCAGATACAATCCAGAGCAGTATAAAGCCCCGGTCCGGGGGCTGATTTCACGCGTTTGACTACAAAGGCTTTATGAAGCACGCCCGATCTGCCGTTTTGCATCCCCTTCGCCTGATGATTCTGACCGCGGCCATGCTGGCATCAAGTGCCCATGCGGACGAGTACGCCGATGTGAACCAGTTGGTCCGCGCCGGCAAACTGCCGGAAGCCATGGTCAAGGCAGACCAGTACCTGGCGACCAAGCCCAAAGATCCCCAGATGCGCTTTCTCAAAGGGGTCATCCAGCGCGACAGCGGCAAGACATCCGACGCCATCGGCACCTTCACCCGTCTGACAGAAGATTATCCCGAACTTCCCGAGCCCTACAACAACCTTGCCGTGTTGTACGCCGGTCAAAGTCAGTACGACAAAGCTCGCGCGGCACTGGAAATGGCCATTCGCACCAATCCCAGCTACGCCACTGCCCATGAAAACTTGGGTGATGTTTACGCCAAGCTGGCCAGCCAGGCCTACAACAAGGCGCTGCAACTGGACAGCACGAACGCCGCTGTTGCCCCCAAACTGGCGCTGATTCGTGAACTTTTCAATCCTGCCGGTGCCAAGGGGCAGCGTCCCGCGGTTGCTCCGGCCGCGCCTGCAGCGCCCGCTCCAGTAGCGGCACCACCCGCCTCCGCAATCAGGCCAGCACCCCCTCCAACTTCCGTAGTGGCACCTGTACCGCCCCAGAGTCCTGCCACCAGCCCAGCAGGGGCAGCCGCGGGCGTCAACCCGACCAAGGAAGCCGAGGCAGCTGTTAGGGCCTGGGCGAGCGCCTGGGCTGCGAAGGACGTCAAGAGCTATCTGGCCAGTTACGGAAAAGAATTTGCCCCGCCAGGGTCTATGTCCCGCGCCCAGTGGGAAGCCGAGCGCAAACAGCGCATCGGAAGCAAGAGCAGCATCAGCATCAAGCTGGAAAACCTGAACGTCACCGTCAATGGCAGCAAGGCAACAGCCAAGTTTCGCCAGGATTACAGGGCCAGCGGATTGGCAGTTTCCAGCCGCAAGACGTTGGAACTTATCAAGAGTGGTGACCGCTGGCAAATCGTCAAGGAATCGACGGGTAGCTAAGCTTTTGCCAGCCGTGGAAGCGCGATTGAAACTCATCTCTCTTGTTGCCTCTCTGGCAGTAGTCGCCTCCAGTGCGCTGGCCGCCGGAAAGCCGCACCGAGCCGCTCATACACCGACGGCTCCGGTAAAAGTGGCTACGCCAAATCCAGAAGGCGCCGCTGAAGCAAGGCTGATCGAGATCTACAACCTCATTGGCAAGGCACAAAACCATGCGGCGCTGGCCAAGGCGGCTCGCCTTGTTGAGGACCTGCCGAACTTCCAGCTGGCGCAGCTGGTTTATGGAGATCTGCTCGCGGCACAGACCCGCCCACTGCGAACGATGGGCGATGTTCCCGACGACATGGCCCGCAGTGCAAACACCGTGCTGGTCGAACTGCGCGACGAATCACAGCGCCGTATAAAGGCCTTGCATGAACGGCCACCCGCCGGCACCGTGCCATCGCAGTTTCTGGCGCTTTCTCAGCGCTCGCGCCATGCCATTGCGGTAGACGCATCCCGATCTCGGCTCTACCTTTTTGAGAACGGCCCTGCCGGCCTGAAATTGGTGTCCGATTACTACATTTCACTGGGCAAGGCAGGCATATCCAAGGCAGCCGAAGGGGACCAACGAACACCTTTGGGCGTTTACTACATCACCAGCAATCTGGACCCCAAGTCGCTCAAGGATTTTTACGGATCAGGTGCACTGCCCATCAACTACCCGAACATCCTGGATGCGCGACGCGGCAAGACCGGCAGCGGTATCTGGCTGCATGGAACCCCACCCAACCAGTTCTCGCGCCCGCCGCAAGCCACCGATGGCTGCGTGGTGCTGACCAACCCGGACCTGAGCCACATCATCCGAACCGTAGAGGTGCGAACCACGCCCGTGGTGATTGCGAACCAATTGCAGTGGGTCGACCCGCACAGAGCGCGTAACGACGGCAAATCATTTGAAGATTCCCTGCAGGCCTGGCGCAACGCCAAGACCTCGGGCAACGTGAACCAGATCCTCTCCTACTACACGCTGGACTTCGACAGCAACGGAAAAACGCTGGAGCAATGGACGCCGACACTGAAGGCCGAACTGTCCAAGGTGCAAGGACGGAACATCCAGCTCAAGGACGTGTCCTATCTGCGCTGGACGGACAGCGCCGATACGATGGTGGCCACTTTTGGCGAGGTGGCAGATGGCGTGCGCACCGGCTGGACCAAACGCCAGTACTGGATACGCCAGGGCAGCCAGTGGAAAATATTTTTTGAAGGGACGATGTAATGACCGGTATCAACAGGGTTAGACGGCTGTGCCTGGTGCTGTGCGCTGGCCTGGCGGTGAGCGTATCTGCCATAGCACAGGCCGCACCCCGGGTGAAGTTCCAGACCACGCTGGGTGAGTTCGTTGTGGAACTTAACCAAGAGAAGGCTCCGGTGACGGTGCAGAACTTTTTGCAATACGTCAAGGACAAGCACTACGATGGCACCATTTTTCACCGCGTGATTGATGGCTTCATGATTCAGGGTGGTGGTTTCATTGCAAACATGACTGAGAAGCCGACCCGCGCTCCCATTGTTCTAGAGGCACGCAACGGTCTGCGCAACGACCGCGGCACCATTGCCATGGCCCGCACACGGGAACCCAACTCTGCCACTGCACAGTTCTTTGTGAATGTCGTGGACAATAACAACCTTAACGCGCCGCAACCCGATGGAAACGGTTATGCCGTATTCGGCAAGGTCGTTTCGGGCATGGACACGGTGGACAAAATTCGCAGCGCATCCACGACCAGCAAGGGCATGTTCCAGAATGTGCCTTCCGCCCCTATCGTTATCAACTCTGCCACTTTGGTGAAATAAATCATGAGCAATCCAAAAGTCGAACTCCATGTCACAGGCTACGGCATCATCACCCTCGAACTGGATCAGGAAAAGGCACCCAAATCGGTGGCCAACTTCCTGTCCTATGTGAACAAGGGCCACTACAACAACACCATCTTTCACCGTGTCATTCCCGGCTTCATGATCCAGGGCGGCGGCATGGAGCCCGGCATGGCACAGAAGACCTGCGATGCCCCCATTGAGAATGAAGCCAACAACGGCCTCAAGAATGCCAACTACACCGTTGCCATGGCACGCACCGGTGACCCGCATTCCGCCACGGCACAGTTCTTTATCAATGTGGCCGACAACGGCTTCCTGAACCATACATCCCCCTCACAGCAGGGCTGGGGCTATGCCGTGTTTGGCAAAGTGGTTTCCGGCACCGACGTGGTCGACAAGATCAAGGCCGTCAAGACCAGCCGCAAGGGCTACCATGACGACGTCCCGCAAGCCGACGTGGTCATCGAAAAAGCGGTTGCACTCTAGGCGCTGCCCGCGTGTCAAAGGAAATCGACGCCCCTACCCTCTGGCGGTGCGTCGATTTCATTTCCGACCTGCATTTGCAGGCCTCTGATCCGCAAACGTTTGAGGCATGGGCGGCTTACCTGCACGGAACGCCAGCCAACGCCGTATTCATTCTGGGCGATCTGTTTGAAGTGTGGGTGGGTGACGATGTACTGTCCGACCCAACGAGCTTCGAAGCACGTTGCGCTCAAACCCTGCGCGTGGCCGCATCGAAACGGCAGATTTACATCATGCACGGCAACCGGGACTTCCTGATGGGGCCGGCGCTGATGCACTTTTGCCAGGCCCAACTGCTGGCCGATCCGGTGGTCCTTGCATTCGCCGGCGAGCGCTGGCTATTGACCCATGGTGATGCGCTGTGCCTGGACGACTTGCCTTACCAGAGCTTCCGGACAACGGTGCGCAACGCTGCCTGGCAGCAGGAGTTTCTGGCCAAACCCCTGCAGGAGCGGCAATCCATTGCACGTGGAATTCGCGATCAGAGTGAAGCACGCAAACGCGTGCAGGCCAGCTATGCGGACGTTGACTCTGCTACCGCCTCGCAGTGGTTGCGTGCGGCCCATGCCGGTCACATGATCCACGGGCACACGCACCAACCGGCCACACACCTGTTGCGGGGCAACAGGGAACGCATCGTCCTCAGCGACTGGGATGTTCAGGCGATCCCGCCACGTGCGCAAGTACTGCGAATAACCCCAGACACGGGCGGACGGGCGCTGGTCCAGCGCCTGTCGCCCGCTACTGCAACAGAGCCTCTGCATTGACCTCGTCGATTTGCCAGGGGTCCAGGAACTGCTGGGCATAGCGCAGATACACGCCCTCTCGGACAAACACTTCAAACAGGTCCGGATCGATATGACCTCCCCTGCTGAACTTGCGCATGATGCCCATGGCTTCGGACAGCTTCATGCCCTGCTTGTAAGGGCGGTCCTTGGCCGTCAAAGCCTCAAAAATATCGGCAATCCCCATGACACGCGCCTGCACGGACATCTGTTCGCGCGTCAGCCCTTTGGGGTAACCGCGGCCATCCATGCGCTCATGGTGACCGCCTGCATATTCGGGCACATGCCGTAAATGCTTGGGCCAGGGCATCTGCTCCAGCATCTTGTTCGTTGCAACGATGTGGTAATTGATGATCTCTCGCTCCGCGGCAGTCAGCGTACCGGAGCGCACCGTGAGGTTCTGGATCTCATCCGCACTGAGAAAATCGGTTTGTACGCCAGCCGGGTTGCGCCAGGTATGGGCCGCACCAATGGCGCGCACACGCTGCTGCTCTGCGTCGGGCATGGCTTCACAACCCTGGTTGACGCGGCGCAAAAAATCCCGTTCGTCGTCCAGCGCATCCACCACCCTGCGGCAGCGGGCCAGCAAGGCCACTTCTGAAGCAGCATCCTGCACCGGTCGCATGGCCAGTTGGGCACGCAGCGTGGCAATTTCCTGGTCGCGCTTAAGCACCTCAAAGCGGGTATCCAGCAAGTCAATGCGGTCAAACAGGGTCTGCAGCTTGGTGGCCTTGTCCACCACATGCACCGGGGTGGTTACCTTGCCACAGTCGTGCAGCAAACCAGCAATCTTGAGCTCATACCGGTCGCGCTCGGTCATGGTGAACGTGGCAAGCGGCCCGGTGTCCGTGGCATCCACGGCCTCGGCCAGCATCATGGTCAGGGCAGGCACCCGCGCACAGTGCCCGCCGGTGTAGTGCGATTTTTCGTCAATGGCGAGGTTGATCACGCTGATGAAAGACTCAAACAACTCTTCCAACTGGCTGATGAGCTTGCGCCCGGTAATGGCAATAGCAGCCTGGGACGCCAGAGACTCTGCAAGCCGCTGGTCCGCCGCGGAAAATGCCACTACCTCCTGCGTTTGTGGATCCGTCGCATTGATGAGTTGCAGCACCCCGATCACCTCACCTTCGTGGTCCTCCAGGGGCACCGATAGAAAGGAGCGTGACCGGTACCCGGTGCGCGCATCAAACTGCCGTGTGCCGGAAAAATCGAAGTTGGACTCGGTGTAAGCGTCGGCAATATTGACGGTCTGGTTGTGAATGACCGAATACGCTGCCACCAGCGCGTCATTGGGCAACCCCTGTTCTGTACGCAAGGGCAGGTTCGGAAACTCGATCGGGTGCCCCGAGCTCCCCCCCATGGCAATGCCCAGGGATGCCGTGCGCAGGATCTCAAAACGCAGGGCCAGACCATCGTCGGTGACACGGTAGAGCGTGCCGGCATCGGCGTGGGTGATGGACTTGGCAGCAATCAGGATGTGTTCCAGCAACTGCGTGATGTCGCGCTCTTTGGAGAGCGCAGCACCAATTGCGTTGAGCTTCTCCAGCCGCCTCAGCAGATCGTCAACAGAGTCCACCCTACCTCCGTATGTCTGAATGCTCCGGGGAATGCCCCGGCCCATCAACGCTTGAGCAGTACCTTCAGCACATTTTGCAGACGCCGTGCGTCCCCGGTGGCAAAGTTGCCAGCCAGTACCACGGCAGCATCCTGCCCCCAGGTTTGCACAGGGGTGGGATCATTACGGCGTGTCAGCAGTTGCAATTGCAGCGCCCGACGGTCGTTCAAATGCTCTGCCGGCGTGGGCACTTCGGCTGCCATTTCCATGCGCAGCAAGGCCTCTTGCGCCGTCACGCCCTTGACCGGGGCGGTGGACTGCGCGAGCGCATTGATCCAGGTGGTCCGCACGGCGGGTGTTGTGCGTGCACCCAGTTCCTGGATGGACGGCACCAGGCTGGCATCGCGCTTTTCCCACGCGGTCAACAGTTGGGTGAGCGCCTCGCCATGGGCTTGCGCTGCCAGCTTTTTAAGTGCCATTTGCGCATGTTCCAGCGCATCGCGCTGGGCACGGAAAGCGGAGTCTCCCAGGCGCGGAGCCTCGGTCCAGCCGCCGGCGCGCGGCGCGCGGTCATCACTGCGGCCCGGAGCGCCAGGGCGGGCAGCATCCCGTCCGCCGCGAGGCGCATCCTTGCGATCTGGCCACTTTCCTGCGCGGCCCGTGGCAGGGACTGGAGCATCTTTCTTCATGCCCGGACGGTCATCGCCACGCACTGCAACCACTGGCTTGGGTGCGACTTTGGGCACAACCACCTCTGCGGCAGGCGCCTCATTTGCTACATTTTCAATAGCTGCTTGTTCAATATCCTCGGGGGCTATAGCCTGATTTGATTCAGAAACGTTGGCAACGGAAGCGGCCTTGGCTTCGCTCTCCTGCGCACCTGCGTCCAGCGCGGCGGCCTGTGCCATTGCCTGTCCCCTGAGCGCGGCATCCAACGCAGCCATGGCAGCACGAATCGCCTGCGCATCACCTGATGCATTGGCGGCCTCCAGTGCCTTGGCGGACTCCAGCACCATGCGGTCCCGCGCACCCAGTGCCGCATCGGCCTTTTCCCGTTCTGCAGTCTTGCGGTTGAAGGCATCGTCAATGGGCTTGCGGAATGCATCCCACAACTTTTGTTCCTGGCGGCGGTCCATGGGCACCGTATGGGCCTGCGCCTGCCAGCGCTGTTGCAAGGCCTTGACCGCATCAATGCGCAGCACCGGCGAATCACCCAGCACTTTGGCCTCTTCAATCATGGCATGGCGCAAGGCCAGGCTTTCAGCCTGAACCGCCTCCAGCGGCGCCGCCGCATTGGAAATGGCCGCCTTCCACAGGGGTTGCAGTTCAGCAAACACCTTCTCGCCCACATGGCCACCTTCGCGCCAGCGTTCGCCGAACTGGTGCAGGATGCGGTTAAAGCCCTTCCAGTCGCCATCGCGGGCGGTACGGTTCTCGGAAGCCCACTGGTTAACCTCTTCAATCAGGGCCAGACGCTGGGCCTTGTGCTCGGCGGTTTCGGCCTTGAGTTTCTCAAGCCAGACTTCCACCACTTTATGCGCCTCGTTGCAGGCCTCATCAAAGCGCTTCCACAGGGCGTGGTTGGGCACACCACCCTGATCGGTCTGCTTCCATTGCTCCCGCAGGGTGCGCAGGGTTTCCTGCATCTTGCGTCCGCCCATGGCCTGCCCCTCGGGGCGCTTGAGCAATCCTTCAGCCTTGGTCACCAGTTCTTCGCGAATCTGGTCAGCACGCCAGCGCTGCCAGCCTTCAAGTTCTCCCGCAGCCGCCAAAGCCGCGTGGGCCTGGTTTTCCAGCTTGCCATCAATAATCTTGCCAAACTCCTTGAGTGCGTGGCGCAAAGCGCCCGCTGCGCCGGTGCTGGCTTTACCGTGCCCTTCGGCTACTTCTTTTTCTAGACGACCCAGCGCTTCTGTGACGGCCGCAACTGCGGCAGCGCGTACCTGGGGGTCCACCTGCGGTTTGACAGGCTTGGCTACCGCTTCTACAGGAACACCCCGCAATACACGCAACTCATCGGCCCAGACCGGCACTGGTGGAAGCGCTGCCGCCGGGTCTTGCGCCGCAGCCACTGCCAGGTTCAAGGCCCCCTGGAAGGCCTCCCATACCACCAGCAACTGCGCTCTGGAGGCATCCAGCAGCGCCGGAAACTTCAGGTCCACACTGGCCCAGCCGGCTTGCGTCACCAGTTGTGCTGCCTGCGCCTGCCAGTGCTCCACGTCTGTGTGCAGCGTTTCCAAGGCAGCCTGCGCGTCTCTCCATGATTTGGTGGACAGCACCTCAATGCGCTGCGCCAGCAAAACTGCGGCTTCGCGTTGCACCTGCACCTGGTGCTGCAGGTCTTCAATGGCACGCACGCGGTCCACTAAGCTGGTTTTGAGCGAGGCCAATGGTTCCTTGCTCAGGGGCGCACCCGCTTTGGCAGCGTCTCGCTGCCATGCCAGTGCGTCGGCAATGTTGAGTTTGGCGACATCCAGCAGCGCCTGCGCCCTAGCCCCCCATTCGGAGGCCAGCGCCTCCTGACCCCTGGCACGCTTGGCCTCGTCGATTTTTTCGCGTACCAGCTTGGCTGCACCCTTGTCCTTGACGCTCAACTCCTTGAACATATCGGCCAGTTGCTCGGGCGAAGGCTGGGTCAAAAGCCACTCGCGCACACGAGAGGCGCGCTCACCGGCTGTAGCCGCAGAAAAAATGGCAATGTTATTGGCAGAGGTGGACGACGTCACAGTGAACTCAATCTGAAGGTAGGTAAAAAGTTAGCCTGCTATTTTCGCCGCTAAATGGACAGGGACTGTCAATTTTCCTACTACTGCACTAACTAATTAGAGAAGCGTACACACCGCAAGAAGAAAGCCCGGGAGCAGACATCACTGTCCGGGCCCGGGCCTGACGGCTAACCAAAGGTCCATGCCGTCGAACTTGCCAGTGGAGAGGTTTACGTCCCCGACTGGACCAGAGGCAAGAGATTACCTCCATGAAATACCGGGGCCGCTTTATCGCAGATACCTTGCGGGTACGGACTGGCTACTGCCGGCAGAACGCCTGAATGCACAGGCCAAACAACTCTAATCTTGCCTGTGGCGAATTTCAAATCCGGTTTTTTATGGGTTTAGGGAATTCCATCAAAAACTTTGACCACCGGAAGAAATCGCCGTAAGCCCGCGCCAAACCTCACGATTGTCGAAAAAATTCAATAAATGCATAAGAGATTAAATTGTTATGGTTGACTTGATATATTCCACCCACCTAAAATCCGCCTATCTCAAGCCAAGGCTAGGGATAACCCGCACCCGCTGCCGAACCCGGCATATTCAAATCGCTGCACATGTCGAGACGACGCCGCAGGATATTGATAGCGTACCAACCCAAACGAGGTGCCCGAGGCTCACGCTGTACGCAGCGTGAAACCGAAGGTCCCCGCCTAAGAAGGAAGAGCTATGACAGCGACCGAAAAATTCACCCGAGGCCTCCGCATCTTTGCGAGTGACATTGCCCAGGGTTTCTTTGAAATCACCCACAACGGTTTCGCCCTCCTGGGGCTTGCCGTCATGTTTGCAGTACTGACCTTGACTGCACGCCCCGAAATCCGCCAGGCTGGTGAGGCAGAACTCATTACCTGGCTCAAGGACCGACAGACTGCCATTTCCGGCATGACCGGCGATGTGGAAGGCATTGACCGTGCCACGGCTGCCAACCCCCAGAGCCTGCCTAAACAGCAAGCAGCGGTGGCCTATTGGCTTAGCAAGAAGTACAGCGTGGCGCCCGAGCCTATCAGTGCGCTGGTGGCTGAAGCGTTTGACATTGGCAAGAAAACCAAGCTGGACCCTACGTTGATTCTAGCCGTCATGGCCGTGGAATCCGGGTTCAACCCCTTTGCGCAAAGCGCGGTGGGAGCGCAGGGCCTGATGCAGGTCATGACCAAGGTTCACAGCGATAAGTACGAGAACTTTGGCGGCAAACTTGCGGCCTTTGATCCGGTCAGCAACCTGCGTGTTGGTGTCAAGGTGTTGCAGGAGTGCGTCGCACGGGCCGGATCCCTTGAAGGTGGCCTCAAATACTACGTGGGCGCTGCCAACATGGAAGACGATGGTGGCTATGCTGCCAAAGTCATGGCTGAGCACAACCGCTTGCAGCAGGTCGCCTCTGGCAAAACCGTCCCCCTGGCGGCACCCCAGGCCATTCCCGTGGTGCAACCTGTCAAGGCGCGGGAAGTGCCCGAAAAACTGGCGGCTCTGTCCAACTCGTAAGCACTGTCGGGTAAACTCTCCCCGGTACGCGACTGGCGATAGGCACCTGCCCCATGGGTTCAGGCTGCTGACGTGGGACACCACTGGGAAGCGTACCGCAGCAGCCGCTGTGTTCAGCCGTTCGCCTGGGCAGCCCCTGTTTCGTTACGCCTTCATTGCAATGAATCCACAGGGCCCGTGTCATTAAGGACTGCCATGTACAACCGAAATATCCTCGTCGAACAAACCGATCCAGAGCTGTGGGCCGCCATTCAAGCTGAAAACGCGCGTCAGGAACACCACATTGAACTGATTGCCAGCGAAAACTATGCCTCCCCTGCTGTCATGGCAGCCCAGGGCAGCCAACTGACCAACAAATACGCCGAGGGCTACCCTGGCAAGCGCTACTACGGTGGTTGCGAGCATGTGGACGTGGCCGAGCAACTGGCAATCGACCGCGTCAAGCAACTCTTTGGTGCCCAAGCAGCCAATGTGCAGCCGCACTGCGGTGCTTCTGCCAATGAGGCCATCTTTCTGGCATTCTTGAAGCCTGGCGACACCATCATGGGCATGAGCCTGGCCGAAGGCGGTCACCTGACCCATGGCATGCCCCTTAACATGAGCGGCAAGTGGTTCAACGTGGTGAGCTATGGTCTGGACGCCAATGAAGCCATTGACTATGACGCCATGGAGCGCAAGGCGCATGAAACAAAGCCAAAACTCATAATCGCCGGCGCCAGCGCTTACTCCCTTGCTATCGATTTTGAACGCTTGGCCAGAGTAGCCAAAGACGTTGGCGCGATCTTCATGGTCGATATGGCCCACTATGCCGGCCTGATTGCCGCCGGCGTCTACCCTAACCCCGTGCCTTACGCCGACGTGGTGACCTCCACTACCCACAAGAGCCTGCGTGGTCCCCGTGGCGGCATCATCCTGATGAAGTCCGAGCACGAAAAAGCCATCAACAGCGCCATATTCCCCGGCCTGCAAGGTGGACCGCTGATGCACGTGATTGCGGCCAAGGCAGTGGCTTTCAAGGAAGCATTGAGCCCTGCGTTCAAGATGTACCAGCAGCAAGTGGTGACAAATGCCCGAATCGTGGCTGAAACGCTGACCAACCGCGGACTGCGTATTGTCAGTGGCAGAACGGAAAGCCACGTCATGCTGGTGGACCTGCGCGAAAGTGCGACCTGGAAGCATGGCATTACCGGCAAGGAAGCCGAGGCCGTTCTGGGCAGCGCCCACATGACCATCAACAAAAACGCTATTCCCAAGGACCCCGAGAAGCCCATGGTGACCAGCGGCGTGCGCATCGGTACCCCCGCCATGACCACCCGCGGCTTTAAGGACGAAGAAGCCCGCCTGACGGCCAATCTGATTGCCGATGTGCTGGACAACCCGCGCGACGAAGCCAATGTCGCAGCGGTGCGTGCCAAGGTCAACGCCTTGACTGCGCGTTTCCCCGTATATAAGTAAGTGTCCTTATGAAGTGCCCCTTCTGCAGCCATCCCGACACCCAGGTGGTGGAAACGCGGATTTCGGAAGATGGGGACTTCATCCGGCGCAGGCGCCAGTGCGCGTCCTGCGAAAAGCGCTTTACCACCTACGAGCGCCCAGATGTCAATTTACCGGCCATCGTCAAGAAGGATGGCCGCCGCATTGAGTTTGACCGCTCCAAACTGTTGGCCTCCATGAACCTGGCGCTGCGCAAACGCCCGGTCAGCACCGAGCAAATTGACAGTGCGATTGAGCGTATTGAAGAAAAGCTGCTCAATCTTGGTCAGCGCGAAGTCCAGTCCACCCGCATTGGCGAACTGGTCATGCGCGAGCTAAAAAAGCTCGATAAGGTTGCGTATGTGCGTTTTGCGAGTGTTTACCGGAACTTCGAAGATATTGACGAGTTCAAGTCGCTGGTGGATGAGGTGAGGCGGTAAACCATCTTACTGTCCGCCGAACGGGCTTTATAAAGGGACCAACGGCGATCCTCGGTATTTCCTTACGTGACCGTAGCCTCTACCATTGAGGCATGAAGGCGCTCAATAAAAAACTCATTCAACCCATAGGTACAGTGGTTTCACTCCGGACCCGTTGCCAGGCACAGGAACAGGGATTTTCCATGCTGGAAGTCCTGATAGCCATCATCGTATTGTCCTTTGGCCTACTCGGAATGGTGGGAATGCAGGCGGCTGCGCTCCAGTCAAACAAGGAGGCTCGATTTCAATCTTCAGGTGTCCGTATGGCGCGAGAATTGGGTGAGCTGATGCGTGGCAACAAAAACATCGCCACGAACACCGCCACATCATCGAATCCATACTTGATCGACTTTCCCTCTACCGCAATACCTACAGCGACGAATTGTTTGACAGGAGACTGTTACAGCGAGAGCGTGCCTGCGACTGCTCAAAATGTTATCGCCAACTTTGAAGTACGCGAATGGCTGACACGTGTAAACACAGAATTACCTGGCGCGCGCGTTAGAGTATGTTTTGATGACGCGCCATTCGATAGCAGCGGCATTCCCAAGTGGGACTGTACAGGGGGTGGAACTGTTGCGGTTATCAAAATTGGCTGGACCCGAGGATCAACCGATCGCTCAAAGTCTGGCGCTGCTTCGCTGGAAAAGGCGACAGGCTCGTCCGCCTTTCCGCCCTCAGTTGTGGTTCCTGTAACTGCCGGGAGTGTTACATGATCACTCAACGCAAGTGGTCGCTGAAAGCTTCACACGATAAGCACTCTTTTCATCTTCGTCCGAAGGCACAGCACTCAGGGTTTACGCTTGTTGAGTTGCTCGTTGCATTGGCACTTAGCGCGATAATAGCCGTTGCCGCTATCGCTGCATTGACTGTTGCGCGGCAGGGTTTTAACGCGGTAGATGCATCGTCTCAGCTTCGCGACAACGGCCGGTTTGCCTCAGAACTTATTCAAAGACTTGGGGTACAAAGTGGCTACCAAGACCTTGTATATGCTGGCGCCAACCGCGGAAGTGAGTTTGCAGTAGCAGGTGGTGCGACTAACCCAATTCCCAATATTACCGGCGTTGACAACGCACTGGTCAAACTGTCAAAGGTCCCGGACCTTTCAACGGCTTACATCAAGCGAACATCAGCAACAGTTACCGAAAGAGGCTGTACATCGGCCACTGACACTGCATGCGCCAACGGGAGCGACGTATTGATTTTGCGGTACCAGAGCAGTGCCATGAGTGATGGGGCAACTGCTTCAGACGGCTCCATGATAAATTGCGCCGGTTTCGCTTCACCATTGGCACCTATCTCCAAGGACGACCAAATTGTGAGCATCTTGCATGTCGCGCAAAGTTCCAACGGGGAACCTTCGTTGATGTGTACATACCAAGACAGCGGGGGATCCTGGCGAACACAACCCATCGTTCAAGGCGTAGAAAGCTTTCAGGTGCTCTATGGAATCGATGGCTTCAGCAACAGTGGTACATCCAAAATCAATCAAGCTTTTGACGGAACACAGGACACGGTACCAGATAAATATGTGGCTGCACGCGAAATAGTCAAAACATCCACACCTAGTGCTCCATCTGCGGCTGAACTGACATCCCCCGACACTTACAACAATTGGCGTCGAGTGCGGAGCATACGTATCGGCATGGTGCTCAGAGGACCTCCAAATTCAGCTGTCGACAAATCCGCGACCGTCATCCAGAAGTTGTGTCCACTTGGGGTAAACCCTGATATCCCCACAGACTGTATCGATCAAGGAGACTTGTCAGCCACCTCCATGGGATCAGAATTTCCACGCGGCACTGCAGTTGCCAATGATGGCCGCCTGCGCCAGACTCTGACGTTCACCGTCTTTTTGCGCAACGTTCAAACCCAATAGCGCCAGCGAATTCTATGTATACGGACTCATTGAACCCGCGTCAGCCAAGCTCAAATGTATTCGGGCCAGAAGTGCCTTTGCGAGCCAATGTGCGCGGCGCATCGCTGCTGATGGTAATGATGATTTTGGTTATTGTTTCAATACTCGGTGTTGCCGGCGTTCAACTTGCACTCATGAGTGAAAAAGGGGCCCGCAATGACCGTGATATGCAAATGGCATGGCAATCAGCAGAGGCAGCACTCCAAGATGCTGAATTTGATATGCGAGGGCCAGGCACCAGCAACAGGCAAGCAACATTTGCAAACAACACAAAGTCTGCTTTTTTGCCTGGCTGTGGCAGCACGAGTAGCGGCAACAGCAAGGGTTTGTGCACACCCACTGCTTTTGGCAAGGCGGTCTGGCTCACTACAGATTTCACCGCATCGAATTCACCAACTGCCGAGTTTGGTGATTTCACCGGAAGGGCTTTTGATGCGGGATCGACTGGCATTAGATCCGCAAAAAAACCTAGATACATGATTGAAGTCCTCGACGACCCAGAGGCGTTTGGTGACTTGTCTATTGGAAAAAAGAAGTACGTTTACCGAGTTACCGCCATGGGTTTCGGACCCCGTGAAGACATTCAGGCGGTAGTACAAATGGTCTTCAGGAAGGAGTGAGCATATGAAAGCATATACACACTGTGTCGCTTGGATGAGATCACGCAAACTCAAGAAAATTCTGGCAATAACGCTGCCGGTCATCGCCATAGTGTCTTTTTTTGCGATTGGCCAAACTGCCCCACCCAGCATTCCAAGTGTGAGCCTTGCACCGGAACCGCTGTATGCCAAGGGAACTAGAGACAAACCTACGCTCACCCTGGCATTGTCGGTGGAATTCCCTACAGTGGGCGCTCAGTATGTAAACACTCCCGGAGCTACGACAGATGCAAGTTACACCCAGGCAACAACGTACTTAGGCTATTTCGATGCGGACAGCTGCTATGACTATGTAGACACTCCAGCAGCAGTTGCTGGTTACAGCGTGTCCGACTTAAAACGATTCGATCGCCGCGGCGCTGCAACAAACCATGGCTGCGGCGGAACCGGTTTTAGCGGTAATTTCATGAATTGGGCTACAAGTTCAGCCATCGATGTTTTGCGCCTAGGGTTGACTGGCGGTGATCGCATAGTGGACACAGAAGACATTACCGTCCTGCAGCGCGCTGTGCTTCGCAATGGTGGCTTTTATAACGACTCCAATTTCCCAGCAAAGCAACTTCTCGCAAGTTTGGCCAACGATGCCGTCCCAAGCACATTGAGAGGATCGTACACTGGCGACATTTGGGTCGCAAATTGCTTGAACCGCGTGCACTTTGGAACGCAATCGACTGGGAACTGCGGATCGCCAGGCAACAACTCCAACTTAGGAACAAGCACGGCCACAGCAAGCACAATAAGCAGCTATACCGGAACTATCAGTGGCTACTCGAGTTCCGCTTGCGCATTTGAAAACGGCAATTGCAGTTTCACGGGTACATACGCTGTAGCCTATGGTGCTGGAACCTCATGGAAAATCGGTGTTTTTACCGGAGGTACGCCATGCACCAACACTGTGTTTGGTGATCCGATCATTGGCACTGCCAAACAATGTTTCATCGCAACGTCTCCCTCAACCCCTCCCACGACGACAGCTGGCGCTCTGAGCACAGATGGTTTTTTCTACACACGGGTAAAAGTTTGCGAGGCCAACTCGTCTGGAATACTCCAAGACACACGTAAATATAACGGCGAAGACTTTTGTCTGAAATATCCCAGCGGGAAGTTCAAGCCTGTCGGTAACTTGCAAAAATACAGCGATAGACTGCGTGTATCTGCATTTGGATACCTGATGGATGACTCGTTGGCTCGCTATGGTGGCGTCCTGCGTGCACCCATGAAATATGTTGGCCCTAAAACCTACGACATTAATGGTTCGTTGGTAACAGGGACCAACCCCAAAATCGAATGGAACGAGACTACAGGCGTCTTTGTCGCGAACCCAGAGGGCGCATCAGAGGGGAAAAGTGGGGTAGTTAATTACCTCAACCAGTTTGGCAGAACTGGCAGCACACCAGGTAGATACAAGACTTACGACCCTGTTGGAGAACTCTACTATGAGGCACTACGTTACATTCAGGGGCTTGATCCGACCCCGCAGTCAACGAATGGCATTACATCTGCAATGAAGGACGGTTTTCCAGTGTACGACAAGGGAAGCTCTGGCTTGACCCTCGCATGGACAGACCCACACGCAGGGGGCTCAAATACAAAAGACTATTCCTGTTTAAAAAATAATATTGTCGTCGTGGGTGATGTAAATACCCACGCGGACAAGTCGGTCCCCGGTAACACACTAACCAGCAGCAACGATTTCACTCGGGCAGCTAACTTAGCAAACAACGAACCTGACTTTAGAGACTGGACGCAAGTGGTGGGCCGCTTTGAGCAAAAAGGGAATAAAACCTACCTAGATGGAACAACAGCTGCAGGTGTAAGTCGCAATACCAATGCTCCAAATACAAATGCGGCAAATTCCAACCCCATGTACACCAACCTTCAAGATGCCACACCGGGTTGTTGCAATAACAACAGCTATTTGATGGCAGGGATCGCTTACTGGGCCAACACACATGATGTGCGTGGAGCCAACTGGACGGCAAATATTGCTGCGCAACGTCCGGGAATGCGGGTGACAACATATGTTCTTGACGTCAATGAATACGGAAATCAAACCAACCTGACCACCCGTCGAAATAACCAGTTCTACTTGGCCGCTAAATATGGAGGTTTCAAAGATCGATCTGGTGGCAAGGGAAACCCATTCCTCAATACGTCCGGCGGTACTGACAACTCAGGGTGGGAAACATCTCCGGGCTCCAACCTAGCAAACAAATATTTTCTGTCCAGCAGTGCTGCAGACGTGCTTAAATCGTTAAGGGATATCTTCGAAAGTATTGCGCAGGAAGGTAATAGTATTGCGGGCGGAGCCATTTCAACTCAAAGGCTCACTTCTGTAGGTGGCTTCATCTATCAGGCTCAATTTGACGCGGCCGACTGGAGCGGGGACCTTGTTTCATATCCGGTAAGCGTCAGTTCCAGCAATGTGGTAAGCATTGCAGACGGAACTACCGTGCCGGTCCAATGGAGCGCAGGCGCCAAACTTAACGCAAAGATCGCTGCAGACCCAACTGCGGCAACTCGCAAAATCTATGTTGGCAAAGTAACACCAGACAGTATTGGCAACGCAACGGAATTTAAGACTCTGAGCGACTTGGAGGCTAATTTACAGACCGCACTCAACAAGTCGGCACCTGCGGCTGCGGCGGATGGAAACGGACAATTACGAATCAATTACTTACGCGGCGATCGCTCGCTAGAAACATCAACTTTCCGTAAACGTGGCAGTTTACTCGGCGATATTATTAATTCGGGAGTCGCGTTTTTAGGTGCCCCATCCACACGAATATCAGCATCCGACTACGGCACCTTCTACACAACGAACAAAGATCGTAAAAAGGTGCTTTACGTGGGCGCAAACGACGGCATGTTACATGCCCTGAATTCAGCCGATGGTGAGGAGCTATTCGCCTACATACCAAGCTGGTTAGCGCCAAAGCTACCTGCACTCACAAACGCAACCTACAACACTGGCAATCACCAAAGCTTCATGGATGGATCTCCAGTTGTTGGAGAAGCTAAAGTCGGTGGCATAAACGACGCAGACGCTGCTTCAGTATGGAAGTCCGTTTTAGTTTCGGGCACCGGCGGGGGGGGACAGGGCGTTTTTGCATTGGATATTACGGATCCAGATGCATTCGATGCCAGCAAAGTCATGTGGGAATTCACTGATCGGGATGACCCGGACATGGGCAACGTAGTGGGTAGGCCCCAGATTTTGAAATTTCGCATCAGCGGAAATGGCGCAACTGCTACTTACAAGTGGTTTGCCGTCGTCCCCAGTGGAGTGAACAACTACGTTAGCGATGGCAATTACAGTACATCTGGTCGGCCCGCTTTGTTTCTCTTAGATATAGGCAAACCAAACAACACTGCGTGGTCGCTTGGAACTAACTATTACAAGATTTCATTTCCGTTTAAAAGTGCAATCGGCGCAGCCAGGGCAACCGGTCTTGCGAACTTTAAGGCAACCGGTGGTCCTGCGGATGAGGTTGCAGTGATTTATGCTGGCGATTTGCACGGCAACATGTGGAAGCTTGATTTCACGCTGAGCCCTGGATTTGCAGACTGGAACTCCGCAACATACTCTGCAGATTTAGCGATTGACAAGTTGTCGCCTTTCAAATCTACAGCATCACCATTCCACGCCATGCCGCTTTTTATTGCAAAGGACGGCGCCGGTAACGTACAACCCATTACTATGGAGCCAACATTGGTTCGCGGACCGGCGGGAGGCGTTGTACTCAGTTTTGGAACTGGAAAGTATCTTGAATCAACCGATAACGTGGTGAACTCCTCAACGCAGGTCCAATCTGTTTATTCTATTTTTGACAATAACAGTGCGACCGCCGATGCCTCTTCGCCAACAGCAATCATCAGCGGTAAAGGGCGCCTGCAAGCCGGCTCAGTGGATTCCTCAGGTGTACTCACTACGGGTTCGTTCATGTGGGGGAGACCGACCTCTGACAGTGACTTAACTCAGAGATCTGGTTGGTATTTCAACTTCTCGAGTGCGGGTGAACGCCAAATCAGCGGATTTGCCGTATTCGGCAATAAGCTTGTTTTTGGCAGCGTTATCCCACCAGATGCTGTGGTCGATGCATGTGGCAGCGGTACGGGATATCAGTACTCTGTAAACATTTCAACGGGCAACGGAAGCCGCGAAGTTTCACAGGTGGGACTTTTGGGCGAGCCGTTTGTACTTGAAGTGGGTAACGCTAATGTTTCAATTAGTGACTCCACTGGCCGCCGACTCAAGACTACGACAGGGCAGATCATTCTGCAAGGTTCAACGGGGCTCAAAGCCATTGGTACACAACCCACTGATCAAAGTCTTGTGGGGCGGTTGAGTTGGCGTCAAATCAACAATTACCAAGACTTAAGGAACGCGCCATGATAAAAGTTGTACAGAAAGGATTTACGCTCATAGAGTTGATGATCGTTGTGGCAGTGGTAGGAATTCTGGCGACTATCGCCATTCCTTCCTATCAAAACAGCATTTTGAAGGGGAAACGCGCAGAAGGGCGTGCTGCCTTAACTGAACTGATGCTTCAAGAAGAGCGATATATGACCCAGAGCAACTCCTATTGCGCTTTTAGCAACTCGGCTGGCGTGACGGCTGTTGTAGATGGTTGTACAACCGTGCCGTTCAAGACCTTTTCTGGTGACTCATTAGCCCAAACTTCCTATTACTTGAGCGCTTCAGCGTGCACTTCGACGACGATCAAGGAATGTGTTGTTGTTACAGCCACCCCAGTTAAGTCAGACCCAGAGGCTGGGAATTTGCAAATACTCAGTTCTGGCACAAAAACATGCACTGGTTCAAAGCCGTCGATATGCTGGAAATGAAATTTCACCGCAATTCAATGTCTGGTTTTACTCTCATTGAACTATTGATTACAGTAGCAATCATTGCTGCCGCGATGATGGTAGCGGCGCCCAATATGTCTAGTTTTATGAGGAACGCGGAGTTATCTTCCACGGCAAACAATCTGCTGGCATCGCTAAATACTGCCCGCTCTGAGGCAATGAAACGGGGAATGAACGCGATGGTCAAGCCAGTCGACTCTACCAATTGGTCGAAAGGATGGGTTGTATTTGTTGACAAGGCGAGAAACGGAAACCCATCTGATAGTCTAAACATCACGGTGATGAGCCAAGGGCCATTGCCTGAGTACTTCACTGTCTCCGGCTTCAATGTCAAGTTCGACGCTTCAGGATTTGCAGTAGCGACAACCAGCCCAACGCACGTACCGAATGGAACGTTCACTGTCGAACGAAACGACCTGACAGGTACAGATAGAACAAAAGAGACTCGAAAGGTCATCGTAGACCTAACCGGCAGAGTTCGTTCATGCAAGCCCGCAACTGACAGCGACTGCTAATTCGCATGCGTTGGGACTGAAATACTGCACACATTTCGTTTGAAAAATTTTCTGAATATGGCGTTATTAAACGCCCGTCGTGCTTTACCACTCTCGCATCCTAACCCTCGTGTTGGCTGTCTAATAGTTTCTTCAATTAATGAGACTCTCGGTGAAGGCTACACCCAGCGGGCTGGAGGCCCTCACGCTGAAATCGTGGCGCTGCACGACGCAGCAACACGTGGTAACTCAGTGGCCGGTGCTACGGCCTATATCACCCTAGAACCCTGCTCCCACCATGGCCGCACCGGCCCATGCTGTGATGCTCTGATTGCCGCCGGTATTAAAAAGGTGGTGGCTACCAACACCGACCCCAACCCATTGGTTGCGGGCCAGGGCTTTGCCCGATTGCGCGCTGCAGGCGTTGAAGTGGAAGTTTTGCCCGCCGATGACCCCATGGCCATTGCATCGCGTGAACTCAATATCGGTTTCTTCAGTCGCATGATCCGCAGAACGCCCTGGGTGCGAATGAAGATTGCTGCGTCTTTGGACGGAAAGACCGCCTTGCCCAACGGCGTGAGTCAGTGGATCACCTCGCCAGAAGCCCGCACCGATGGCCATGCGTGGCGTGCAAGAGCTTGCGCTGTGCTTACGGGCATTGGCACGGTGTTGCAGGACAGCCCACGATTGGACGTACGTCTAGTGGAAACTCCACGCCAACCCCACTTGGTAGTGGTCGACAGCAACCTTGAAACCCCGATAGATGCTCCTCTTTTTATAGCGGGTCGCGCAGTATTTATTTACGCCGCAGCTCAAAATGCTACCAAAGCCTCAGCCTTGCAAGCCCGAGGTGCAAAAGTAATTTTCCTGCCAGACCATCACCCAGACGGATCCCCCACAGGCAAAGTGGACCTAGCAGCTATGCTCAAAGACCTGGCGCAAAGGGAAATCAACGAGTTGCATGTTGAAGCCGGCCACAAACTCAACGGCTCCCTGGTGCGCGAGGGTCTGGTCGATGAGTTTTTGGTGTATCTGGCACCCACATTGATTGGCCAGGGGGTAGACATGGCCAACTTTGGTCCGCTGACCGAATTGACCGAGGCGCTGCCCTTGACCTTCCAATCCACTGACATGGTGGGGCCAGATCTGCGAATACTCGCCAGGGTAACGGGCCGGAACGTCTTCTAGGGAACAGTATTTAATCCCGTCCACCGGCCCGACACCGAAAGCCTGCGAAAATACCCAGATGTTCACCGGAATCATCACCGGCGTGGGGCGCATCGCCGCTGTTCACGCTCTAGGCAGCTCTTCTACGCACGGCAAGCGCCTGACCATTTCCTGCCCTGCGGACTACCTCACTGACGTGGGGCTTGGTGACAGCATCGCGCTCAATGGCGCCTGCATGACAGTCACCACACTCGATGCGTCTGCCGACCAGTTCACCGTCGATATTTCAGCCGAATCCTTGGACAAGACCGCCGGGCTTGATGCGCTGGGTCCTATTAACCTTGAAAAAGCCCTGCGCGCCAACGACCGCCTGGGCGGGCATATTGTGTCCGGGCATGTAGATGGCATTGGCGCAGTCATCCACTTTGCCCAGGTAGGCGAAAGCTGGGAGTTGCGCGTACTAGCGCCGACTGCATTGGCCAAGTTTCTGGCCTACAAAGGCTCTGTCACCGTCAACGGTGTGAGCCTCACGGTCAACCGCATTGCAGACATAGCCGGCGGTTGCGAGGTCAGTATCAATCTAATTCCGCACACGGTAGAAAACACCTCTCTCGGAAATCTGGCCAAAGGCTCCCGGGTGAACCTGGAAATTGACACCGTCGCACGTTATGTAGAGCGCATGCTCACCGCGCCTGCCGCCCAATAAACCGAATCCTGAAAAAAAACACCATGACCCAACTCACCCCTGTACCCATCTCCCCTGTCGAAGACATCGTAGCCGACATGCGCGCTGGAAAGATCGTAATTCTGGTGGACGAGGAAGACCGCGAGAACGAAGGCGACCTGGTGCTGGCGGCAGACCATGTCACCGCCGAAGGTATCAACTTCATGGCCCGCTACGGCCGCGGCCTGATCTGCCTGACGCTGACGCGCGAGCGCTGTGAGCGCCTGCAACTCCCTCCCATGACCGCCCGCAATGGCGACAAAAAGGGGACCGCCTTCACCGCATCCATTGAAGCCGCAGAAGGTGTGACCACCGGCATTTCCGCTGCGGACCGCGCCCGCACGGTCGAAGCGGCGGTGGCGAAGGATGCGGTCCCTGCGGACTTGGTGCAACCTGGCCATATCTTCCCCCTGCAGGCAGTGGATGGTGGTGTGCTGATGCGCGCCGGCCACACCGAGGCGGGCTGCGATCTGGCCGCCATGGCCGGCTGTACGCCCGCTTCCGTGATTTGCGAAATCATGAAAGACGATGGCACCATGGCCCGCCTGCCCGACCTGCAGCTGTTTGCAGCCGAGCATGGCCTCAAGATTGGCACCATTGCCGACCTGATTGAGCACCGCAGCCGCGTTGAATCTCTCATCCAGAAGGTGGGCACCCGCACCATCCATACTGCTGCGGGTGAATTCACCGTCCATGCGTTTCGCGACACCACTGGCCACGGCGTGCATCTGGCGCTGGTCAAAGGCAGCTGGGATGCGGACGACACTGTGCCCGCCCGCGTGCATGAACCCCTCTCAGTTTTTGACGCGCTGGAAGTCAATCGCGCCATGCACTCCTGGAGCATGGACACCGCCCTGGCACACATCGCCGCGGAAGGCAAAGGCGTGATGGTGCTGCTGAACTGCGGAGAAAGTGGCGAGCAGTTGCTGCAGCAGTTTGAAGGCACGGCCAAGTCTGCCCAGGCACCTGAGCGTGGCCGCATGGACCTGCGCACCTACGGTATTGGCGCACAAATTCTGCGCCAGTGCGGCGTGCACAAGATGCGCCTGATGGGCAGCCCCCGCCGCATGCCCAGCATGGCGGGATACGGCCTGGAAATCACTGGCTATATCGCCAAGTAAATACAACAAACAAACAGGGGAATCGATATGTTTGGCGCAGACAAGGGCAATGTTGCCGCAACCGACAGTCGCATGAACGGCAAGAGACTCAAGATTGGCATCGTGCAGGCCCGCTTCAATGCCGGTATTACCGACACACTGGCCAGCGCCTGCAAGACAGAGCTGTTGACACTCGGCGTGGCCGAGAAAGACATCACCCATGTCACAGTCCCTGGTGCACTGGAAGTGCCCCTGGCACTGCAAGCCATGGCCGAAAAAGGCAGCTTTGATGCGCTGGTAGCCCTGGGCTGCATCATCCGTGGCGAAACCTACCACTTTGAGTTGGTGGCCAACGAATCCGGCGCCGGCATAACCCGCATTGCACTGGACTACCAGCTACCCATTGCCAACGCCATCCTTACCACCGAAGACATGCCACAAGCTGTGGCCCGCCAGGAAGACAAAGGCCGTGACGCTGCCCGCGTGGCGGTAGAAATGGCCAACCTGCTGGAGAGCATTTAATGAGTGAATTCAACCATCCCAGCCAACCCAAACGCCCGCCGCCCCAGCCCCGCAAGGGACTGACCAGTACCGGCGCCCGCAAGGCCGCCAGCAAAAACAACCGCAGCCGTGCCCGCGAGTTTGCGCTGCAGGGCCTGTACCAGAGCATCGTTGGCGGCAACGCGGTGGATGATATTGACCCCTTCACGCGGGATCTGGCTGGCTTCAGCAAGGCGGACGCCGTGCACTTTGACGCTTTGCTGCATGGTTGCGTGGAGCAGTCCGCAGACCTGGACGCACTGATCGGCCCGTTGCTGGACCGCCCCATGGCAGAAATATCGCCCGTAGAACACGCAGCCATGTGGATTGGCGCCTACGAGATGAAGCACTGCCCGGATGTGCCCTGGCGCGTGGTCATAAACGAGTGCGTTGAACTGGCCAAGGAATTTGGTGGCACCGACGGTCACAAGTACGTCAACGGTGTACTCAACGGCCTGGCCCCTTCCCTGCGAGCGCACGAGGTGGAAGCCGATCGCGCCAAAAAGCCGCGCGCCTGATTGCTGCCCGCTATGCAGATTGCTTCGCGCGCCGAGAAGATTGAGCCGTTCTACGTGATGGAAGTGGCCAAGGCCGCCGCGGATTTGGGCCGCACCGTGGCAGACAGCGATGCACCCATGGTGTTTCTCAACATCGGTGAGCCGGATTTCACGGCGCCACCACTGGTGCAGGAGGCTGCTGTCCACGCGGTGCGCCAGGGCCACACCCAGTACACGCAGGCCACCGGCCTGGGCCCGCTGCGCGAACGCATCAGCGCCTGGTATGCCAGCCGTTTTGGTGTGCAGGTGCCCGCGCGGCGCATCGTGATCACCGCAGGCGCTTCGGCTGCCCTGCACCTGGCCTGCATGGCGCTGATTGAAGCCGGGGACGAGATCCTCATGCCTGACCCCAGCTACCCCTGCAACCGGCATTTTGTGAGTGCGGCAGAAGGCAAGGCGGTATTGATACCTACGACGGCAGCAGAGCGTTTTCAACTCAGCGCCGACAAGGTCGAAGCCGCCTGGGGCGCACGCACCCGTGGCGTGCTACTGGCATCGCCCTCCAATCCCACTGGCACCTCAATCCATCCTGACGAGTTACGCCGCATTCGCCAGGTGGTGCAGGCACGCGGCGGCATCACCATGGTCGACGAGATCTACCTGCCCCTGAGCTATGACGTACAGTTTGGGCACACAGCCCTGGCACTGGATGAGCAAATCATCAGCATCAACAGCTTCAGTAAATACTTCAACATGACCGGCTGGCGCCTTGGCTGGATGGTGGTGCCCGACGCACTGGTGCCGGTGATCGAGCGCCTGGCGCAAAACCTGTTCATCTGCCCCAGCACCATTGCCCAGCATGCGGCACTAGCGTGCTTCGAGCCCGAGAGCATTGCGCTGTACGAGCAGCGCCGCACCGAATTCCAAGCACGGCGCGACTACTTCATCCCCGAACTCAACGCCATGGGCCTGACCGTTCCGGTGATGCCCGACGGCGCGTTTTACGCATGGGCCGACTGCTCGGCAGCCTGCGCAAAATTGGGCGTGAAAAATAGCTGGGACTTTGCCTACGAGGTGATGAACCGCGCCCACGTGGCAGTCACCCCGGGGCGGGATTTCGGCACAGCGCAGACCGCCAATTTTGTGCGGTTTTCGACCGCCAGCTCTTTAGAACAGTTACAAATTGCGGTGGCGCGACTGCGTCAGTTGCTGTTGTAATTTCCAGATTGATACACACCATATAGACAACATGAATCAGGACCTGTCCATTCTCCATCTGGTACTTAACGCCAGCATCGTGGTGCAAGCCGTCATGCTGCTGCTGATGCTGGTGTCCATCTCCAGTTGGGCAGCGATCTTTCGCAAGCTGTTTTCTCTCAAAAAGGTCAAGGCCCAAAACGAAGCGTTTGAGCGCGACTTCTGGTCCGGCTCCAGCCTCAACGACCTGTTTGCCGCAGCCACGCAGAACGCACGCAATTGCGGACCTATGGAGCGCATCTTCGCCAGCGGCATGCGCGAATTCCAAAAGCTGCGTGAGCGCCGCATCACCGATGCCGGCACCCTGATGGACGGCGCCCGACGTGCCATGCGCGCCAGCTTCCAGCGTGAGATGGATGTGGTGGAAACCAACCTCTCCTTCCTGGCCTCGGTCGGTTCAGTGTCTCCTTATGTGGGCCTGTTTGGCACCGTGTGGGGCATCATGCATGCCTTCACCGGGCTGGCTGCCCTGACCCAGGTGACACTGGCCACGGTAGCCCCCGGTATTGCAGAGGCCCTGGTGGCCACGGCCATTGGCCTGTTTGCTGCCATTCCGGCAGTGGTGGCCTATAACCGTTTCGCACGTGACCTGGACCGCATTGCCATTCAGCAGGAAACCTTCATCGAAGAGTTTTCCAACATCCTGCAACGCAATGTGGGCGCCCACGCAGCAGCCCCAGCAGCCCGCTAACCCCCGCACAAAAAGGAGCAAGCGCTATGCCTTCTGTAGCAGGTCACGGTGGTCGCGGGGGACGAGGACGCCGCACCATCAACGAGATCAACATGGTCCCGTTCATCGACGTGATGCTGGTGCTTCTGATCATCTTCATGGTGACCGCGCCGCTGATCACCCCCAGCATGATTGACCTGCCCAGCGTGGGCAAGGCCGCACGCCAGCCCGACCAGATCATCCAGGTCATTCTGGGAAAAAACGACGCACTGGAAATGCGCATCAAAGACCAGACCACCGCCCTGCCCCTCAGGGATCTGGCCGCCGCCGTCCAGCGTGCGCAAGGCGCCAAAAACGGCGCAACTGCCACCAACTCCGCGGTGGTGATCAGCGCGGACAAAAACGTGAAGTACGAGAGCGTGGTCAAGGTGATGGACACCTTGCAGCGCGCTGGCATCCAGCGCGTGGGCCTCTCGGTGCAACTGGCCAACTAAAAATCCATGACGGCAGCCATCCAGGAACGGTTTGAATTTGCACCACCGCCCACGCCGGGGATGCTACGCGCCTTTGTGTTGGCCATTCTGGCGCACGGCGTGCTGCTGGCTGTGCTGACCCTGGGCGTGCAGTGGAAGCGCGAAGCCACCCCTATCACTGTGGAAGCCGAGTTATGGTCTTCGGTACCGGTGCAGGCTGCACCGCCCGCGCCCAAAGAGGCGGCGCAACCGGAGCCCCCCAAACCGGCCGAACCCAAACCCGAACCTCGGCCTGAACCGGTGGTCGCGCCCAAGCCAGTGCCCCAGATTGACCCGGCAATTGCACTAGCCAAAGAGAAAGAAAAGGCCAGACTGCTCAAAGAGAAGGAAAAAGAGAAACAGCAGCAGGAAAAATTGGCGCTTGATAAGAAAAAGCAGGAGAAGCTGGCGCAAGAAAAGGCCCTGAAAGAAAAAGAACTTCAAGCCAAAGTTGCTGCCGACAAGCTGGCGAAGGACAAGGCTGCCAAACGTTCCGCCGATGAAGCCAAGGCCCTGCAGGCCGATCGCGACAAAACACTGAAACGCATGATGGACATGGCTGGCAGTGGCGGGACCGGTGAAGCGGGGTCCACCGGCACCGCGATGAAATCAGCGGCCCCGTCTGTAAACTATGCGGGCCGCGTGGTGGGGAAAATAAAGCCCAACATTACGTTTACTGACGCCATCAGTGGCAACCCCCGCGCGCTGGTGGAAATTCGCACCAGCCCCGATGGAACCATCATCGTTGGCAAGCTCAAGCTGCTGCAGTCCAGTGGTGTGAAAGCCTGGGACGACGCCGTACTCAACGCCATCCTCAAAACAGAAGTTCTACCCAAGGATGTTGATGGTCGGGTTCCGCCAGTGCTGGAAATTGGCTTTCGCCCCAAGGACTGAGCCCCAAAATCTGCTACTTTTTCTGTAGCTGTACGTGCATATCCCACGCGGGCCAGAGCCCTAAAACGTTTAAGTTTCTCCAGCCTCACGTTTATGCTGTTGCTTGTGAAATACCACCGGCTGAAAATCGTCTTTGGCGCTGGTGCAGGGCTTGGCGGCCGTTCCACATCCGTCACAGCCGTTGCAAGCTGATTTGGTCACCGAGAGTTTAGGTGCCAGCGTCTTGATGGCATAGGCCAGGCAGGCCGCCACAATCAAACCGGTGATCAACCACTGCACCAGCATGCTCAACCTCCCATCCACAGGGTGAAGCGGTAGGTCACCCACGCAGCGACATAGGCCAGTGCAAACAGGTACAGGGCCATCAGCAGCGGGTATTTCCAGGAGTTGGTTTCGCGGCGCACCACCGCCAGGGTCGACAGGCACTGCGGCGCGAACACATACCAGGCCAGCAAGGCATACGCCGTGGCCAGCGACCAGCCCTGGGCAATCACGGGCGACAAGGCATCAGCTACACCCCGGTCGGCGGCCGACAGGGAATACACCGTGCCCAGTGCGCCTACAGCAACTTCACGCGCGGCCATGCCGGGCACCAGTGCAATCGAGATCTGCCAGTTAAAGCCGATGGGTGCAAACACCACCTGCAGCGCATGGCCAAGAATGCCGGCAATGCTGTACTGAATGGCCGGGCCCTGCGATGCGTCCCAACCTGCCGGCGGCCCGGGGAAGGTGGACAGGAACCACAGCAAGACCATCAGCGCAAAAATAATGCCCCCCACACGGCGCAGGAAGATGCGGGCACGTTCCCACAAACCCAGACCCAAGTTGCGCAGGCTGGGAACGCGGTAGGGTGGCAACTCCAGCATCAGCGGCTGGTAGCCGGTTTTCATCCAGACGCGTTTGAACACCCAGGCCACCGCCATGGCGCCCACCACCCCAGCCACATACAGGCCAAACAGGGTCAGGCCGCGCAGGCTCAAACCAAGCACTTCGCGCTCAGGCACAAAAGCCCCGATCAGCAGGGCATACACCGGCAACCGGGCCGAGCAGGTCATCAATGGCGCCACCATGATGGTGGCCAGACGGTCTTTCCAATTGGCAATCGTGCGCGTGGCCATGATGCCGGGAATGGCACAGGCGAAGCTGGAAAGCAGCGGAATGAACGCCCGCCCCGACAGGCCTACCTTGCCCATCAGGTTGTCCAGCAGAAATGCGGCACGCGGCAGGTAACCGGAGTCTTCCAGCAGGAGGATGAAGAAAAACAGGATCAGGATCTGCGGCAAAAACACCAGCACGCCACCCACCCCGGCAATCACGCCGTCAACCAGCAGGCTGCGCAACGGGCCTACCGGCATACTCGCCAGTGTCCACTCGCCCACCGCCGCCATCGCGCCTTTGATCGCATCCATGGGCAGATTGGCCCAGCTGAACACCGCCTGAAAAATCATGAACAGCACGGCCGACAGTATTACCAGGCCCCACACCGGGTGCATCACCACAGCATCAAGCCGGTGCTGGAAACGGCCTACGGTGGCGGCGCGCGGCGCCACCAGCGCCAGAATGCGACGCACTTCGCGCTGCAGTTCGGCAGAACTGGCTGTGCTGGTGTGCTCTCCTTGCACCGGCGCCACAGGCAAAGACGCCACAGGACCTTCAAGCTGGGTTTGCAACTGGACCATCAGCCGGGCATGCCCGTCGTGCTTGATCGCCACGGTTTCCACCACCGGGCAACCCAGTTCGCGTGACAGGCCTGCCACATCAATCGCCAGGCCCTGCGCACGGGCCACATCGGCCATGTTCAGGGCAACGACCAGGGGCTTGCCCAGGCGCTTGAGCTCCAGCACCAGACGCAGATTCATGCGCAGATTGGTGGCATCCACCACCGCCACGATGGCGTCGGGCGCCGCCTCGCCTTCGCGGCGGCCTTCAATTACTTCGAGCATGACCTGCTCATCCGGTGTGGCGGGTGTCAGGCTGTAGGAACCCGGCAGATCGACCACCGAAAAGGTTTTGCCGTTGGCCAGCCGGGCGGTACCGACCTTACGTTCCACCGTCACACCGGCGTAGTTGGCAACCTTCTGGCGCGCGCCGGTCAACAGATTGAAGAGTGCTGTCTTGCCGCAATTGGGGTTACCCACCAGAGCCACGCAGTGGTGGTTTGCCGTCAGGGAGGTTTTCGTCACGGTGGTTCAGCCTTTCGCCATCAGGTCGGTCTGCACCTGGATGCACTGGGCCTCGACCAGGCGCAAGGCAAA
Source organism: Burkholderiales bacterium (assembly GCA_028868305.1). Taxonomy (GTDB): domain Bacteria; phylum Pseudomonadota; class Gammaproteobacteria; order Burkholderiales; family Burkholderiaceae_C; genus Allorhodoferax. The sequence continues at coordinate 53,824 of JAGWUS010000014.1, forward strand.
CTGGGTCTCACCGACCTGCACTGCCAGCGGCTCACGGCCACCCGGCCCGCGGCGCAGCATCTGGATCGGCTCTCCCGGAATAAAACCGAGCTCCCCCAAGCGCCTAAGGGTCGATTCACCCACTTCAGAGGAGCCCGACTGGACACGCTTCACCAGTGCGTGGGCGCCATTGGGCAGTTGTGACAAAAGCATGCTCAAATCCTCAATCTAAATGCGAGTATATCTCATTTAGATTGAGGCAAGGTTAGTCGTAAGCAATGACGGCTTTTCCCTGGTCAGCCTGGGCGCGCCAGCCAGCCAGAGCGGCATCGCTGGGGTAAAACCGTGCATCCTCGCCCAGGTGCAGTTCGGCCACCGCGCCGGCGCAACCCGCTGCGTCCTGCGCTGCGGCATCCACCACACGCTGCACCTGCAGGCGCACGGCCAGGCCACGCACCAGTTCGCCCTGCTCGGACATTTCACGCCGGGCCGGGAACTCCTTCACCAGGCGCGCCACATCGGGGGTCTTGCCATTCACGGCCACACGCAGGTATTTGCCAAAGCGGCAGCGCGCCTGCTCCAGGTCCCAGATCTGCTGGATGGTGAACTGCATGCCTCCCGAGAACCGATCCGGCTGCGCCTTGCCCATTACTACGATGAGTTCATCGTCCTTGAGCAGATGCTTATGTGCATTGATCAGTGCCTCGTCCGCACGCGCTTCAATCACTGCCGACTTGTCGTCCAACTTGAACAGCGCCAGCTTGCCGCGTTGGCCATTGATCACCCGGAAATCGGTGACGATGCCCGCCAGCAACTGCGGCTCGCGGGAGTCCAGCAACTCCTCAATCGGGCGCTTGGCAAAGCGGCGCACTTCGGTGGCTACCTCATCAAACAGGTGGCCCGAGAGGTAGAAGCCCACTGCCGTCTTTTCCTGAGTCAGTCGCTCTTTCACACCCCAGGGCAGCGCGTCCACCAGCTGCGGCTCCTGCGTGCTGGAGCCATGGTCGTCCTCACCACCCATGTCAAACAGACCATGTTGGTTGGCATTGGCTGCACTGGCGACGGCAAAGTCAAATGCGCGGTCAATGCTGGCCACCAGCGCGGCGCGGTTGAGTTGCAGGGTGTCAAATGCGCCAGCCTTGATCAGCGCTTCCACGCAGCGCTTGTTCAGGCGGCTGCGGTCCACACGGCGGGCGAAGTCAAACAAGCTGGTGAAAGGGCCACTCTCTGCGGTGGGGCCACGCCCTTCGCGCGCAGCAACAATGGCCTCAATCGCCTGTTCACCGGTGCCTTTGATGGCGCCCAGGCCATAGCGGATCTGGGTGTTGGAGATCGGTTCGAACCGGTAGAAGCCCCGGTTGATGTTGGGTGGTTCGAAGGAGAGGCCCATCTTCTCTGCGTCTTCAAACAGCACCTTCAACTTGTCGGTGTCGTCCATTTCCACCGTCATGTTGGCGCAGAAGAACTCGGCGGTGTAGTGCACCTTGATCCAGGCCGTGTGGTAGGCCAGCAGCGAGTAGGCAGCGGCGTGCGACTTGTTGAAGCCGTAGCCTGCAAACTTCTCCATCAAATCGAAGATCTCGTCGGCCTTGGACTCATCAATGTTGTTCTTGGCAGCGCCCGCGCGGAAGATGGCGCGGTGTTCAGCCATCTCCTCGGCCTTCTTCTTGCCCATGGCGCGGCGTAGCATGTCGGCGCCACCGAGCGAGTAGCCGCCCAGAATCTGCGCGGTCTGCATCACCTGCTCCTGGTAGACCATGATGCCGTAAGTTTCGGACAGCATATTGGCCACCAGCGGATGCGGGTACTCGATTTCTTCGCGCCCGTGCTTGCGGGCCACGAAGCTGGGGATCAGGTCCATGGGACCCGGGCGGTACAGCGCGTTCAGCGCAATCAGGTCTTCCAGGCGCGTGGGCTTGGCGTCACGTAACATGCCTTGCATGCCGCGACTTTCAAACTGGAACACCGCTTCGGTCTTGCCATCGGAGAACAGCTTGTAAACCTTCTTGTCGTCCAGCGGCAGGTTCTCGTAGGCAAAGTTTTCCTGGCCTGGGTGACGATGGCGGATGAACTCGCGCGCAATCTCCAGAATGGTCAGTGTGGCCAGGCCCAAAAAATCGAACTTCACCAAGCCAATGGCCTCTACGTCGTCCTTGTCGTACTGGCTCACCGCGGAGTCGCTGCCGGGCTGCTGGTACAGCGGGCAGAAATCGGTCAGCTTGCCCGGGGCAATCAGCACGCCGCCGGCGTGCATGCCGATGTTGCGGGTCATGCCCTCCAGCTTGCGGGCCAGTTCCAGCAGGGTCTTGACGTCTTCTTCCTTGGCTTCGCGCTCGGCCAGAATCGGCTCGGCCTCCGACGCATACACATACTTGTCACTCTTCTTGCCATCGGTTGGCGGCAGTTGCAGCGTGACGTTGGTGCCTGGTTTGTTTGGAATGAGCTTGCTGATGCCGTCGCAAAACATGTAAGGCATGTCCAGCACGCGGCCCACGTCGCGCACCACGCCGCGCGCGGCCATGGTGCCGAAAGTGGCAATCTGGCTCACCGCGTCCTTACCGTATTTGGCCTTGACGTAATCGATCACCAGATTGCGGTTGGTCTGGCAGAAGTCGATGTCAAAGTCGGGCATGGACACCCGCTCGGGGTTCAGAAAACGCTCGAACAGCAGGTTGTACTGCAGAGGATCCAGATCGGTGATCTTGAGCGCGTAGGCCACCAGGCTGCCGGCACCCGAGCCCCGGCCCGGGCCCACCGGGCAGCCGTTGTTCTTGGCCCAGTTGATGAAGTCGCCCACGATCAGGAAGTAGCCCGGAAAGCCCATCTTCAAAATGGTGGCCAGCTCAAATTCCAGGCGCTCCAGGTAGCGTGGCATTTCTGCCTCGCGCTTGACCGCATCCGGGTACAGGTGCGCCATGCGCTCCTTCAGACCTTCATGGGAGGCATAGCGGAAATACTCTTCCGGCGACATGCGTTCACCATTGACCAGCGGCGTGGGGAACTCGGGTAACTGAGGCTTGCCCAGCACCAGCGTCAGGCTGCAGCGCTTGGCAATCTCCAGCGTGTTGGCGATGGCCGAGGGAATGTCCTTGAACAGCGCCTCCATCTGCGCAGCACTCTTGAAATACTGCTCCCGGGTAAAACGCCGCACCCGTTTGGGGTTGCTCAGAATGTCGCCATCGGCAATGCACACGCGGGCTTCGTGCGCCTCGTAATCATCGGGTTCGGTGAACTGAATCGGGTGCGTGGCCACGACCGGCAACTTGATGCGCGCGGCCAGTTGCACCGTGGCCACCACATGGGCTTCATCGTCTGCGCGCCCGGCGCGTTGCAGTTCCAGATAAAAGCGGTGTGGAAAGAGGCTGCCCAACTGCAGTGCCGCCTCATGGGCACGCGCGGTGTCGCCCTGCACCAGCGCCTGGCCAATCGGGCCGGCCTGCGCGCCCGAAAGTGCAAGCAGTCCTTCGTTCAATTCCTTCAGCCAGGCAAGCTTGACCACCGCCTGGTTTTTCACCACGTTCTGGGTGTAGGCGCGGGCAATCAGTTCCGACAGGTTCAGGTAGCCCTGCTTGTTCTGCACCAGCAGCACCACGCGCGACGTGGCCGCTATATCGGTGCCTAAGCCTTCCAGCATGAGCTCCGCTCCAATCACCGGCTTGACGCCCTTGCCCCGCGCTTCCTTGTAAAACTTGATGGCGCCAAACAGGTTGTTCAGATCGGTAATGGCCATCGCCGGCTGGCCATCTTTCGCCGCAGCCTTGACGATCTCGTCAATACGGCAGGTCGAGTCAACGACGGAAAATTCGGTGTGCAGACGCAGGTGGACAAACATGCTCTCATTGTAGATTTCCCGGGCCTTTTAAAATGCCTCCGTGAACACCATCCTCAACATATCAGCTTATAAATTTGTCAATCTGCCCGACGCGGCAGCACTGCGGGAAACACTGTTGCAACGCGCCTTGGAGTTAGCACTCAAAGGCACCATCTTGCTGGCTGAAGAAGGCATTAACCTGTTTCTGGCCGGCCCAGCCGACGATGTACGCGGATTTATTGCCCAGTTGCACCAGGACGCCCGCTTTGCCGACATCGCGCCCAAGGAAAGCTGGTCCGAAAAACAGCCCTTCAAAAAGATGCTGGTCAAGGTGAAAGGCGAAATCATTCGCATGAACTACCCCACCATCCGCCCTGCGGAAGGCCGCGCGCCTGCCGTGGCGCCTGCCACCGTCAAACGCTGGCTGGACCAGGGGCACGACGACGAAGGGCGCCCGGTGGTCACACTGGACACGCGCAATGACTTTGAGGTGGACGCTGGCACCTTTGAGGGCGCCATCGACTGGCGCATCACCAAATTCACCGAATTCCCGCAGGCCGTGCTGGACCACAAGGCCGAGCTGCAAGGCAAGACGGTGGTTAGCTTCTGCACCGGCGGCATCCGCTGCGAGAAAGCCGCCATCCTGATGCACGAGATGGGGCTGGACCATGTATTCCAGCTCGAAGGCGGCATCCTCAAATACTTTGAGGAAACCGACGGCGCACACTACCAGGGCAGCTGCTTTGTGTTTGACGAGCGCCGGGCGGTGGATACTGCCCTCCACGCCAACCCGGAAGCCGTCAACGGCTAAAGGCGTTTGCTCCTGAAAAAGGAGCTGCCCGTGCACAGCGGACGCGGGCTACAGGCCAATCAGGCTTGTTTTTTTTCCGCAAGTGCCGCGATACGGGCACCAAATAGGCGGGCCGTTTCCAGGTCGCCGGCGTTCATCTCATCGCCACTGGCATCACCGGGCGTCTGCGCCATCGGACCCGCGCTAGACGCCAGGTAGTTCACATCGCTGCGCTGCGAGGCTTTGGTGTTGTTGTAGTTCAGGCCGGTGCCAGCCCAGATGCCGCCGTGCTGCATGGCCAGGGTCATGAAGTAGTGCAGCGTGGAGTGCTTGTCGCCATTCACGTTGGCACTGGCCGTGAAGCCACCAAAAATCTTGTCTTTCCACGCCTGGGTGTACCAGGGCTTGCTGGAAGCATCGGCAAACTTCTTGAACTGCCAGCTCACCGATCCCATGTACGTGGGCGAGCCAAAAATAATGGCGTCCGCAGCCGCCAGGCTTGCCCACGCGGACTCGGGCACATTGCCGTCCGCATCAATGGTGATCAGTTCACCCCCCGCACCCTGTGCCACCGACTGCGCCATGCGCTGGGTGTGTCCGTAACCCGAATGAAAAACCACTGCTACTTTAGCCATCTGAATGCTCCTTGTTTAAATCAATACTTAAAAACCATCACGCCTGCAAATCAAACACCAGCACTTCGGCATCCTGCGCGTGCGTCAGACGAATTGCAGACTCGTCCTGCAGCAGCGCAGCGTCTCCGCCCGCGAGCACAGTGCCATTGACTTCCAGGCTGCCCCGCACCAGGTGCACATAGCCTTTGCGCGTAGCAGCCAGTGGCAAGGTGGTCGTCTGTTCGCCGTCGAGTAATCCGCTGTACATCCGCGCATCGGCATGGATCAGCACCGAGCCCCGCGCCGCATCCGGTGACGCCACCAGCCGCAACGTGCCCTGTTTTTCCGGCGTGGCAAAGGTCTTCTGCTCGTAGCCGGGATCAATGCCTTTCACATTCGGTTCAATCCATATCTGGAAGAAATGCGTCGTCTCGTTGGGTGCGTGGTTGAACTCGCTGTGCATCACGCCCTTGCCAGCGCTCATGCGCTGCACGTCGCCTGGCGGAATGCCCTTGACATTGCCCATGCTGTCCTTGTGCGCCAGATTGCCCGAGATAACGTAGCTGATGATTTCCATGTCACGGTGGCCATGGGTGCCAAAGCCGGTGCCCGGTGCAATGCGGTCCTCGTTGATCACCCGCAGGTTTCCCCAGCCCATGTGCTTGGGGTCGTAGTACCCCGCAAACGAAAAGCTGTGGAACGACTTGAGCCAGCCGTGATCGGCGTAGCCACGGTCCTGGGATTTGCGCAATGTCAGCATGGTGGAAACTCCTTGTGCATGGGCTCTACTTTAGGGACTGCGGGTGATTTTGCACTGCTCCGCCTTTGATGGCATCATTCAAATTATTTCAATTAAATCGAGCCATTCATGCAAACGCCACGCGATGTGCTGACCCCCGATGCCCTGGCCATGCTGCAAAGCATCTCCGCCGCAGGCAGCTTTGCCGCAGCAGCCCGCGAGATGGGCATGGTGCCCAGCGCCCTGACCTACCGGGTGCGCCAGATTGAGGATGCGCTGGACGTGCTGCTGTTTGACCGCAGCTCGCGCCAGGCCAAGCTCACCGAAGCCGGCAAGGAACTGCTGCGTGAAGGCGCACGTCTGCTCACCGAAATTGACGCCGTGGCCAACCGCGTCAAACGCGTGGCCACCGGCTGGGAGTCGCAACTCACGATTGCGGTGGACACCATCATCTCCAGGTCGACCGTGATGGAACTGTGCGAAGCCTTCTTCAGCCTGTCACCGCCAACCCGTATCCGCCTGCGCGACGAAACTTTATCTGGCACGCTGGACGCGCTCACTTCGGGCCAGGCCGATCTGGCGCTGGGTGTGCCGCCCGATGCAGCCCACACTGCTGGCATCCATGCCAAGCCGCTGGGCACCTCCCCCTTTGTCTACGCCGTAGCACCGCACCACCCCTTGGCGCATGCACCGGAGCCGCTGAGTGACGAGACCATTCAGAAGCACCGGGCGGTAGCGGTGGCCGACTCCATTCAACGCGGCAGTGGTGTGACGTTTGGCTTGCTGGGCGGACAGGATGTGTTCACCGTGGCCAGCATGCACGCCAAGATCGACGCGCAGATGCGTGGCCTGGGCGGCGGCAACCTGCCGCTGTGCATGGTCAGCCACTACATTGACACAGGCCGCCTGGTGGTAAAAAAAACCGAACGTACGCTGCGCCAGGTGGCTATCAGCTACGCCTGGCGTGGCGGCAAGGCCGCCTCACAAGGCCGCGCACTGCAATGGTGGCTGGGCCAGCTGGAGAGTCAAACGACCCGCGCAGCCCTGCTGGAGCAGCACCGCAGCGCGTGAAATTCGGCGCGACCTGAAGCAGGTATAAAGTAGCCACATCGCACACAACAGGAGACACCGCGCATGACTACTTCCAGACACATCGCCATTGTGGGTGCCGGCATGGCAGCCATTACCTGCGCACGCACCCTGGTGCAGGCAGGCCACCGCGTCACCGTGTTTGAGAAGAGCCATGGCATGGGTGGACGCATGTCCACCCGCAACAGCCCGTTTGGCACCTTTGACCATGGCGCGCAGTACTTCACCGTGCGTGACGCACGCTTTGAACTCGCACTGCAAACCACGCCCGGCCTGTGCCGTCCCTGGAGCGCCAATACGGTGCGCGTGCTGGACGCCCACGGACGTGTGGCCGCAGCAGGCCTGCCAGCGCGCGAAGCCCACTGGGTGCCCAAGCCCGGCATGAATGCCCTGGTGCGCGCCTGGGCAAAACCCCTGGTGGACACCGGGCGTGTAGAGCTGCAGACCAAAGTCACTGCCATCGAGCCCGATTCGCTGAACAAGACCCAATGGCAGTTGCGCACTCGGGGCGAAGGTGACAGCGCACATGTGTTTGGTGGCTTCGATGCTGTGGTGCTGGCCATTCCCCATGCACAAGCGCAACAACTGCTGCAATCCACGCCCAAAGGCGCAGCCCTGGCAAAGAAAACGGCGGGTGTAACCGTAGCCCCGTGCTGGACGCTGATGCTGGCCTTCCCGCAGGCCGTGCAACCGGGGCTGACCACGCTAGGGCCCCAATGGAGCGCTGCGCGCAGTACCCACCACCGCATTGCCTGGCTGGCCCGCGAATCCAGCAAACCTGGCCGCGGCACCGTAGAACGCTGGACCGTACAAGCCAGTGCTGGATGGTCGCAGGAGCACCTGCACGATGACGCCGACCGGGTGCAGGCCAAGCTGATCAAGGCCTTTGCCGAAGTCACCGGCATCCGCGCCGAGCCGGCCCTTGC
>JAGWUS010000088.1 GCA_028868305.1 Burkholderiales bacterium
AAGTGATGCACGCCTTTGGTCACCTTGACCTGCTCTACCCCGCGGCCGACATCACCCCCGCCAAGGCATTGCAGATCGCCATCGAGGGCGAGACCTACGAGTACAGCGAGATGTACCCCGGTTTCCGCCAGACGGCGGTCGAAGAAGGCAACGCTGCGGCCGTGGCCGAGATCGACGAGCAGATCAGCGAGTCGAAAGAACACGCCGGCCAGTTTAAGGCCGTGCTCGAAAAAGCTGCCAAGCGCTTTGCCGCACTGGCCAAGGTGGAAGAGCGCCATGCCAACCACTACCAGAAGGCCCTCGACGCCATCCCGGCCTGAGCCTTTCTTTTACCTCATTTCACATTCTTAAATTCTGGAGAACACCATGAAAGTCTGGCAATGCATTGTGTGCGGTTTCATCTACGACGAAGCCCAAGGTATCCCTGAAGACGGCATCGCTGCCGGCACCCGTTTTGAAGACATTCCCGAAGACTGGGAATGCCCCGATTGCGGCGTGGCCAAGGCCGACTTCGAAATGGTTGAGATTGGCTGAACGAGCAGGAGCCCTGGATGATTGCACCCGCTCAAAACCTGGTGATCGTGGGTTCGGGCCTGGCCGCCTGGACGGTGGTGCGCGAGTTGCGCAAACTCGATGCCCACACCTCCATCACCCTCGTGACCCGCGACAACGGCGACTTCTACAGCAAGCCCATGTTGTCCAATGCCCTGAGCAGCGGCAAAACCGCAGCCCAGCTGGTCAGCACCACGAGTGCTGCCATGGCAGAGCAACACGGGGTCAAGTTGATGGCGCACACCGAGGTGACGGCGATTGATCCGGTGGCCTGCACCATCAGTACAAGTCAGGGTACGGTGGCTTACAGCCGCCTGGTGCTGGCCCTGGGGGCGGACGCGGTGCGCCTTCCTTTGCAGGGTGACGCCGCAGATCGGGTGCTCTCGGTCAACGATTTGCAGGATTACGCCGCATTCCGAGAGCGGCTCCAAGGTGCTCGCCGCGTCACAGTCATCGGCGCTGGCCTGATTGGCTGTGAATTCGCCAATGACCTTGTCGCGGCTGGCTACGAAGTGGACGTGGTCGACCCGGGCACCCAGCCCCTGGGGCGCTTACTGCCACCCGAAGCTGGCGACCTGCTGCAGCGTGCACTGAGCGACGCAGGTGTCCGCTTTCACTGGGGCACGTCAGTGCAGGCCGTTCATGCGCAGACCGGAGACTTGCAGCTTGAACTGGCAAACGGCCAGCGTCTGGACACGAATGTGGTGCTGTCGGCTGTGGGTCTGCGCCCGCGCACCGCGCTGGCACAAGCAGCCGGACTGCAAACGGCGCAAGGCATTGTCGTCAACCGCCAGTTGCAGACTAGCCAGCCAGACATTTATGCCTTGGGCGATGTGGCCGAAGTCGAGGGACGCAGCCTGCCCTACGTCATGCCGCTCATGCAGGCGGCGCGCACGCTGGCCGCGCACCTGGCGGGGCAGGCTGCAAGCCTGCGCTACCCGGCCATGCCGGTGGTCGTCAAAACTCCGGCACTGCCGGTGGTGGTGTCGCCACCGGCCTCGGGTGTGGCAGGCCAGTGGCAGATCGAGACGAGCACCGATGGGGTGGATGCCCGCTTTGTGGGCCACGATGGCACTCTGCTGGGATTCGCCCTGGCAGGCCAGGCTACAACGAACAAAACTGCTTTGCAGAAAAGCTTGCCAGCGCTGCTGGCGTGAATTGATTTTTTAACCCCTGAAATGGAGAAATGACATGACCACGAAACTCGACAAAGTCCTCTACACCGCCAAGGCACGTACGACCGGAGGCCGCGATGGCCGCGCCGTGTCCGACGACGGCTTGCTTGATGTGAAACTCGCTCCGCCAAAGGAACTGGGTGGCATGGGCGGCGCGACCAACCCCGAGCAGCTGTTTGCGGCGGGCTACTCGGCCTGCTTCATGGGCGCACTCAAGCATGTGGCCGGCATGAAGAAGGTAGCCGTGCCTGCTGATGCCAGCATTGAAGCCAGTGTGGACATCGGCCCGATCTCCCAGGGCTTCGGCATTGCCGTGCAGATGACCATCAACCTGCCGGGGCTGGACCGTGCGGTGGCGCAGGACTTGGTGGATACAGCGCACCAGGTGTGCCCGTATTCGAACGCGACGCGCGGCAACATCGTGGTCGATCTGACCTTAGGGTGATCTGCCGATCCTCAGGCGTGCACTGAGCAAGGAGTACCGTGCCTTGAGTCGCTGTTCGCCCCAGAACGGACTTCCAGGACGAGCATGCCGGCGACCGCTTCTGGCCGGTCGCTGTCATCGGTAGCGATTGCGTTGACCGACAGCTCCCGCCGCAAAGCCGGCTTTTAGAATTCGGGGGATGTGGTCCGTTCGGAGTGGTCAAAATTTCTTCCTTGCATTCACGCTCTATTACCCGCTAGCATGATTGAGTGCGAATAGAAACTTCCTGAGCCGTGAACCATGGACCACCACACACAAGGGCTTGGAATTTATTCCAGGCCCTTTTTCTTTGTGGCAACGCCGTCTGGATTTGGACAACTCTTTCCTGCAATTGATGGGAACTCTGCAGCGCAAGGGTAAGCACCAATAGCTCAAGGTTTGGTCGTTGCATAAAGTGTTTGCATACGTATGCAATTTTGACAAACTCGATGACGCCGCTTCAGACCGCCAAGCACATCACCTCGCGTGATGTTGCCGCTCGTGCGCAAGTGTCGCAGTCTGCGGTCTCTCGATGTTTCACACCAGGTACCAGCGTTGCTGCCAAAACACGTGAACGTGTTCTGAAGGCGGCGCTTGAACTGGGCTACAGGCCCAATGTGCATGCGCGCAACCTGATCACAGGCCGCAGTCGAATGGTTGGCGTTGTGCTTGCACACTTGGACAATCTTTTTTATCCGCGGTTTTTGCAAGGGCTCACTGAAAAACTGCAGGCGCAAGGCATGCAGGTTCTGCTGTTTGTGGCCGATGGTCGACATCAGGCAGAACTCATGGAGCAACTGCTCAACTACCGAGTTGATGGCATCGTGTTGGCCGCCACCACCCTGAATGCTGAGTTGGCAAAAGCCTGCACAGCCGCGGGCATACCGGTGGTGCTGTTCAACCGTGTGGCAGGCGATGGCATCGATCGCGCGTTTCACTCCGTACAAACCGATCAGGAAGCCGGTACCGCAGCATTAACGCGTTTGCTAATTTCCAATGGCCATCAACGCATTGCTTACCTCGCAGGAAATCTTGAATCCTCCACCAACCAAAGTCGGGAGCGCGGTTGCCGCACCGCGCTGGCGGCGGCAGGTCACACCTTGTTTGCTTATGGC
>JAGWUS010000015.1 GCA_028868305.1 Burkholderiales bacterium
CTGCCACAGACGCCGGGCAACTGCCGCGCGTGAATGTGCGTTTCAGTTCCAACCAGACCCCGGTGGTTCCTGCTGCGCGTACCCGATACCTCGCCGAAATCAGCGACACGGTGCGTGGCTACAAGAAGCGCGCGCTTGCACAGGCACGTCTGGCCCGCGAAATTCAGCAGCTGCGTGCGGCTGCAGCCATGCTGGAAGTGGACAAGCCCGGCAAGGCCAAGGCGGCGGAGGCGGCGCTGGACCTGGCCTCCCAGCGTGCTGACCGGCAGGATGCCGATGCCCGCAAACTGCTGGCCCAGTGGCCGGAGATGCAGAAGGCCTATGCCGGTGATGAATACGTGGTCAAGATCCGCGACAAGGAAATCCGCACCGCGCTCACCACCCAATCGCTCTCCGGCACCACCATCCGCAAAGTTGCCTTGCCGCAGTACGAAGACCATGGCGAAGTCCTCAAGTGGCTGATGCTGGACAACGTGCCCGGCAGCTACCCCTACACCGCCGGTACTTTTGCCTTCAAACGCGAGAACGAGGACCCCACCCGCATGTTTGCCGGCGAGGGCGACGCCTTCCGCACCAACCGCCGCTTTAAGCTGCTGTCCAGTGGCATGGACGCCAAGCGCCTGTCCACCGCGTTTGACTCGGTCACGCTCTACGGCAGTGATCCCGATCCGCGCCCGGACATCTATGGCAAGGTTGGCAATAGCGGCGTGAGCATCGCCACGCTGGACGACCTCAAGGTGCTGTACGGCGGCTTCGATTTATGCAACCCAGCCACCAGCGTGTCCATGACCATCAATGGTCCGGCGCCCAGCATCCTGGCGATGTTCATGAACACGGCGATTGACCAGAACATCGAGAAGTTCGCGACCGACAATGGCCGTGAACCCACCGACACCGAGATCGAGAAGATCCGCGAGTGGGTGCTGGCCAATGTGCGCGGCACGGTGCAGGCTGATATTCTGAAAGAAGACCAGGGCCAGAACACCTGCATCTTCAGTACCGAGTTCAGCCTTAAGGTGATGGGTGACATTGCCAGCTACTTTGTGCACCACAACGTGCGCAATTTCTACAGTGTGTCCATCAGCGGCTACCACATCGCCGAAGCCGGGGCCAACCCGATCAGCCAGTTGGCCTTCACGCTGTCCAATGGTTTTACCTTTGTCGAAGCCTACCTGGCGCGCGGCATGCACATTGACGACTTTGCGCCCAACCTGAGCTTCTTCTTCAGCAATGGCATGGACCCCGAATACACCGTGATGGGCCGTGTGGCCCGCCGCATCTGGGCCGTGGCCATGAAAGAAAAATACGGTGCCAACGAGCGCAGCCAGAAGCTCAAGTACCACATCCAGACCAGCGGCCGCAGCCTGCACGCGCAGGAAATCCAGTTCAACGACATCCGCACCACACTGCAGGCGCTGATTGCCATTTACGACAACTGCAACAGCCTGCACACCAACGCGTTTGACGAGGCCATCACCACGCCCACCGAAGACTCGGTGCGCCGTGCCATGGCCATCCAGCTCATCATCAACCGCGAGTGGGGCCTGGCCAAGAACGAGAACCCCGGCCAGGGTGCCTTCATCATCGAAGAGCTCACCGAGCTGGTGGAAGAAGCCGTGCTCAAGGAGTTTGAAGCCATTGCCGAGCGGGGCGGTGTGCTGGGCGCGATGGAAACCGGTTACCAGCGCGGCAAGATCCAGGACGAGAGCATGACCTACGAGATGCTCAAGCACACGGGTGAGCTGCCCATCATCGGCGTCAACACCTTCCGCAACCCGCATGGTGATGCCGTGCTGGACAAACTGGAACTGGCGCGCAGTACTGACGATGAAAAGCAGAGCCAGCTCAAACGTCTGGCCGACTTCCACGCCCGTAACGCCGATAAGGCCCCGGCCATGCTCAAAACCCTGCAGCAGGCCGTGATCGAAAACAAGAACGTGTTTGAAGTGCTGATGGACGCGGTACGGGTCTGCTCACTCGGACAGATTACCGCCGCCCTGTTCGAGGTGGGTGGCCAGTACCGGCGCAATATGTAAGATCGGGTATGTAGGCCAAATTGGCCTCCCGCCCGCATGAATAGTCCACTGGCAGCTACTGAAACAATAGCAATTCAGTGGGTGCTGGTGAGTTGGTAGCGCTGAATCAGTGCTTCGCGCTGACCGGGATCAATGTTGATGCGGCGAACGTCCCGGCCCACCACCTTGAACAGACGCTCGTCCATCACGTAGCGCCACAGCGGGGGAATATAGGCCACCAGAAACATGCCGAAATACCCGTTGGGCAACGTGGGCAAATTGTCAAAATGCCGCAGCGACTGGTAACGCCGCAGCGGGTGGGCATGGTGGTCCGAGTGGCGCTGCAAATGGAATAGCGCCCAGTTGGACACAATGTGATTGCTATTCCAGGAGTGGTGGGGCTGGCAGGGCTCGTATTTACCCGGTGACCGCTCTGCCCGCAGCAAACCGTAATGCTCGATGTAGTTGGCCGAGGTGAGCTGGAAGTTGGCCCAGAACGACGCGATCAGCAGAAACGGAATAATCTGTGCGCCCAGCCAGACCACCAGCGCCGTCCACAAGGCCAAAGTAATCAGTGCGGGTTGCAATATTTCGTTGTGCAGGGACCAGACGGGCAGTTGCGCGTTGCGCAGGCGGGTGCTTTCCAGATTCCAGGCGCGGACCAGAGCACCTGGCATTTCGCGCAGCACAAAGCGGTAAATCGACTCGCCCAGGCGGGACGATGCCGGGTCCGCAGGCGTGGCCACATCGCGGTGGTGCCCCCGGTTGTGCTCCACCGAGAAGTGTCCATAGCCCGTGGGCGCGAGCACCAGCTTGGCCAGCCAGCGTTCCAGTGGCGTGTTCTTGTGGCCCATCTCATGGCCCAGGTTGATACAGAAGCCGCCGACCGATCCAGTGATCAGCACCATGGCAATCAGCCCATGCAGGGGCAAAGGCGTGCGGGCCACAAACCAGGCACTGAAAATAAACGCCCCCCACAAAATGGGTACCAGCAGATAAGTGACCCAGCGGTAATACAGGTCGGCTTCCAGCGCCGGAACGGCAGATTCGGGCGGGTTGCTTTTGTCTTCGCCCATCAAGAAGTCCAGCAGGGGCAGCACCAGGTAAAAGAAAGCTACCTGTATCCAGAGGGTGCGCGGGTCACCGGTGGCCAGGACAAGCGCCGGCCCAATGCCCACGATGCTGGGTACCAGCAGCGAGAACAGCCACGCGTACCGTTTGCGGTCTCGGTAGGGTTCATGTCCGTCGGCGGGGTGGGGAAGCGTTTGCATGGCAGACATTCTGCGCTCGCCCGTTGACGGCAGGAAGCTGGTGTTTCCCCGAGGTGACGTGGCTATTTGATCCCGGGCGCACCCAGTTTTGCGGCCAGCCAGCGGGCCACTTCGCTGCCCGGATCTTCCAGCCCCCCGATCACGGTGAAGTGGTCGGCGCCAGCGATGGGGCGCAGTTCTCCGGTGTTGCCTGCTGCGGTCCAGGCCGCATCAAAGATCGACGCCTGACGGGCAAACTCGGTGGATTCGTTGCCTCCCCAGGTAATCCACGCCGGTGTGTTGCACGGGCGCGCCATGAATGCGGGCGAGTTGCGCCTGACGATGCCGTCATCGAGCTGGATCTGGGGTTGCAGGTAGCTGTAACGCAACGGTTCAATGTCGTACAGGCCGCTGAACAGCAGCGCGGCGGTAAACGGGTCTTGTTTGATCCCGTAGTCGTCCTGCCAGGGTGTTTGCAGGCACATGGCGGTGAGGTGTCCGCCCGCCGAATGACCACCGATGGCCACCCGTGCGGGGTCGCCGCCGTAGTGCTGAATAGTGCGCAGAGTCCACGCGGCGGCGGCACGGCACTGGCGGGTGATCTCGTCGATGCTGACGCGGGGTGCCAGTGCGTAGTTGATAACGACACTGGTTATGCCCAGTGGCTTCAGGCCCAGGGCGACGCTGCTGAATTCCTTGCTGGAAAGCGCACGCCAGTAGCCGCCGTGGACGAAGATGAAAACGGGTGCGTTGGGGGCTTCGGCGGGAAAGATATCCAGCGTCTCATCCAGCGTGGGGCCGTAAGGCACATCCAGCACACAGCGCAACTGGCTGCGGGCGCGCTCGGACTGCGCTACAAAATGCCTGCCGGGTGCCGCCGGATCGGGCAAGGCCAGCGAAGGGTTGTACTGCGCATCAATCTGCGCCTGGTTCTGGAATTCGCGGTAAAGGGGTCGCATGCACGCATTATGCGTAGGCAGGCCACCGGGCCGCAATCAGTTCAGCAGGTAAGCATCCGCCTGCACTTCAAAGTCCTCTGCGTCAATGGCCGCGTCAAACGCGGCGCGGGCGGCCAGTGCTTCCTGGGTGTAAGGAATCAGGGGCTTGTCCAGCGGGCGCAGCTTGTGGCGGCGCAGGCCGCGCAGTTGCTGCGAGCGCTCCATGGTTTGCAGAACCAGTTCGGGTTCCATCATCAGGCTAAACGGGTTCAGGGCAGCAGCAGTGTTTTTCATCTTCGTCCTCCAGTCCAACAAAGCATCGTCGGGATTTCGACGCCTGGAGTTACTGTAGTCAAGGCTGCGCGAAACTGGAGTCAGACACGCGCTGTAAAGCGTGTAAGGTTTTTTCCTACAAGAGGCGGGCCCGTACGCTCTTGCCCTTGACCTTGCCAGCGTTGAGCTTGGCGCAGGCGTCTTTAGCAATGCTGCGTTCCACACCCACAAACGTGCAAAACTCCGTGACGGCAATCTTGCCAATCTGCTCACGCGTGTAGGCGGGGCCACCCTCGGTGCTGGTCAGTGCGCCCAGCACATCGCCAGGGCGGATCTTCTCCTTGCGGCCACCGGCAATCTGCACGGTCACCATGGGCGGCAGCAGGCGACCGCTGCCAGTCGGTGTCAACTCGTCGCGCTTGAACCAGACCGAGGGGGCGTTCTGGTACTGCTCGATTTTGCCGACCGACCCCATTTCGTTCATGGACGCCAGACTCACGGCCAGGCCGGATTGACCTGCGCGGCCGGTGCGGCCAATGCGGTGCACATGCACCTCGGCGTCGGGTGTGATGTCCACATTGATCACCAGGTCCAGCTCTTTCACGTCCAGTCCGCGTGAGGCCACATCGGTGGCCACCAGCACCGAGCAGCTGCGGTTGGCAAACTGCGCCAGCACCTGGTCGCGGTCGCGCTGCTCCAGGTCGCCATGCAGGGCCTGGGCCACAAAGCCCTGACCTTGCAGCTGCGTCACCAGCGCGTTGCACTGGGCCTTGGTGTTGCAAAAGGCAATGGTGCTGACGGGGCGGAAGTGGTTGAGCAGCAGGCCCACCGTGTCCAGCCGGTTGCTGCGCTCCACCTCGTAAAAGCGCTGTTCGATGGTGTTCTCGGCCACGGCGGCTTTGACGGTAATCTGCTGTGGCTCGCGCATGAACTGTGTGGCAAGCTTCTCGATCCCCTCGGGGTAGGTGGCCGAAAACAGCAGGGTCTGGCGCTCCTTGGGGGCTTGCCTGACCACGGTGGCAATGTCGTCGAAGAAGCCCATGTCCAGCATGCGGTCGGCCTCATCCAGCACCAGGGTGTTCAGGTTTTCCAGCGAGAGGTATTCACGCTCCAGCAGGTCCATGATGCGGCCCGGCGTGCCGACCACAATGTGCGCGCCGTTTTCCAGGCTGGCGCGCTGGCCGCGCGTGGCCACCCCACCGCACAACGTCACCACCTTGATGTTGTCCTGCGCCCGCGCCAGGCGCCGAATCTCCACCGTCACCTGGTCCGCCAGCTCGCGCGTGGGGCACAGCACCATGGCCTGCACTGCAAACCAGCGCGGGTTGAGTTTGGACAGCAGCGCCAGCGCAAACGCAGCGGTCTTGCCACTGCCGGTCTTGGCCTGGGCAATCAGGTCCTTGCCCGCCAGCGCGACGGGCAGGCTGGCCGCCTGGATGGGTGTCATGGACTCGTAGCCCAGCTGGGTCAGGTTGGCCAGCACGGCGGGCGGGAGGGGGAGGGAGGAGAAAGCAGTCATGCCGCGATTATCGGCGCTGGTGCGCCTAGATGCTATTGTTTTTATAGCTGCTTGTGCAAATTTTGCGTGGGTTAAAGGCTGTTTTGTCTAAAAATTCGTTGCCAAGAGCCTCACTAACCGCCGTCAAGGTAGGGGTCGAGTTGGCGATATGGTTTCAGACTGACCAACACAATTGACCATTGAAAGCGGGCGCCTGAAGCCCGCCATGAAATTTCCAGAAAAGATACACTGCTGTGGCACAAACAGGAGGTCACCATGCTCCGCCGCTCAGTCCTGCGTTATTCGACTTTCGTGCCGCTCACGTTAGCGGCTACCAGGTTCTCACTTGCTGGAAAGATCGCAGATCCAGCATGGTTGATGGAAGGTTCATGGCTGATCTCTGGCGAGGGAGGTTTTCGCGACAGATTTCTAATTCTTTCCGGTGTGAAGCTGAAAAATGATCGGCTGGAAATTGACGGTGCAACCTTTGGGTACCTGGATGGTAAGGGGGCACCGTTACACGGTTGGCGTGCTGTTGCAAAAGGGGATGCAATTGACATTGAATTTCTGACCCCCGCAGACTCGGTGATTAGCGGTACTTTCGCAGATGGAGATACCGCCATCATGGGGCGACTCAATACAACCGGTGGAAAAGAGATCCCGGTTCGTTTGACGAAAATTCCTAACAGCGAACTTGCTGAAATGAGGGCTGCAAATCGTACACAGAAGCGGTTGGCCTCTTTGCGCGTCACAAGGAATTCCCAAATCTCACTGCTTTACGTAGGGGCATCTGATTGCCCGCCGTGCAGAGGGTATGAGGCTGAATATTTCGGACGCAAGAATCTCATGGCCGAGAAATTCCCTGAGTTTTCCGAAGTGACATATGAAAAGGTGCACTTGGGTTCCTATAGGGGAGCCGCTAACTTGAGCGCAGCATTACGGCCTGAACTTGTATCGCTGGCAACTAAGGGGGCCAATGGTGAAGCAGCGCAACTAAGGTGCCACGGAACCCCATTTTTTGCACTTATTTTGGACAACAAAGTTGTGGCCCAAGGTCACGGCACTGGCGCACTTGAAAAGTTGGTCATTCCCGCAGCCCGCGAAATTGTGGAGCGGCGACAGAAGGCAATATAAGCCGCCAGCACTCAGCCCTCCCTAAAATCCAGCATCGCCAAAAACACAAGCCGCCATGAATCTCAAACTCCCCAGCCTGCTGCTTGCCTCTCTGCTGCTGACCGCCTGCGGCACCACCATGGTCAACCCGGTGACGGGGCAGACCGAGCGCACGGTCATGGACGAGTCTGCCGAGGTGGCCGAGGGTGCCAAGGCGCACCAGACCGTGTTGCAGGACTATGGCGTCTACAACAACAAGGCGGTGCAGACCTATGTGAATGATCTGGGCCAGCGTCTGGCGGCGCAGTCGCACCGCAAGCAGCTGAAGTGGCATTTCACGGTGCTGGACAGCCCGGAGATCAACGCCTTTGCCCTGCCGGGCGGCTATGTGTATGTGACGCGGGGCATCATGGCCTACATGGAGAGCGAGGCCGATCTGGCCGGTGTCATGGGCCATGAAATTGGCCACGTCACCGCCCGCCACGGTGCGCAGCGAGCCACCAGCGAACAGAACGCGGGTCTGGGCGTGTTTGCAGCCACCATTCTTGGAGCGGTGCTGGAGAGCCAGGGGGTTGCCGGTGCGGGCCAGATGGCCAGCCAGGTGTCGCAGACAGTGGCCGCCGGCTACATCGCCTCTTACAGCCGCGACCAGGAGTTGCAGGCCGATGGCCTGGGTGCCGAATATCTGTCGCGCGCGACCTATGACCCGCGCAACATGATTGACGTGATCACGGTGCTCAAGAACCAGGAGCGTTTTGCCGCTGATCTGGCACAGGCCGAAGGACGCCCAGCACCCAAGCAGGCGGACTGGCTGGCATCCCACCCGTCCAACGACCAGCGCCTGCAAGCCATCACCCAGTTGGCCAGCCAGTACAAGGGCACTTACAGGGAAGAGGGGCGGGATCGCTATCTCAAGCTGCTTTCCGGCATGACGTTTGGCGACAGCGTGGAGCAGGGCCTGACCCGGGGGCGCAATTTTTACCACCCCGCATTGGGGTTGGCACTGACGGCACCGTCCGGATGGCAGATCCAGAACAGCACGGACAAGCTGGTCGTATTCAATGCCACTGGGGATGCCGGTTTGATCGTCCGTGTGGTGCCACCCAAGACGGGGGCCAACCATGCGGAAATTATTCGCAATGTGCTCAAACCCACGCAGGGGAATGCCGAGGCCACCAGCATCAATGGTCTGCAGGCCACGCACTTCGCCGGCTCCCGCCAGAATGCCCAGGGGCAAAGCCAGGCCATCGAGGTAACCCTGGTGACGGGCCCTGGCGAGAACACCTATCTGTTGCAGTATGCCGCCAAGGATGCGCAGGCCTTGCAGCGCGCCAGAGCGCAGCTGCGCGAAGCCGAGGGTAGCTTCAGGGCCATGACGGCGCAAGACCGCAGCGCTGCGCGGCCATGGGTGATCCGCACTGCTCCGTACCCCAGAGGTGGTTTTGCCGAGCTGGCCAAAACATCACCGATTGCCCGTCCGGAGCAGCAGCTGCGCCTGATCAACGGTTACTACGCGGGTGGCGAGCCCAAGCCGGGGCAACTGGTGAAGGTAATTGAAATTGCCGGTGCGCCTTGAGCCGTGTGCTTCAGTGGGCCGGTGGCAGTGAATGCTGCAATTCCAGGTAGCCGGAAAGCCGGGGGCCACCTAGCGCAACCGCCCGGTCAATAGCGGTGCGGGCTTCTACGGGCCGGTTCAGGTCTTTTAGTGACTGCGCCAGGTTGTTCCAGCCATCGGCAAAGTCGGGGTGAATTTGCACCAGCCGGGCATACGCCTGTTGGGCCTGGATGGTCTGGCCCAAGGCATAGGCGGCGTTACCTGCGCCCAGCATCAGGCCCTTGTGTGTTGGCCACCGTCGCAGGGCTGTGGCATAGGCCAGTGAGGCGCGTTGCGGGTTGACCCGCTCCAGGGACGCGATGGCCTGGGCCAGCGGGTCGGGTTGGGCGGTGGCGGGCAGCGCATCTGGCTGTAGCGCCACCATGGCCCAGTACCCACCCCGTTCCCAGGTGCGCTCGAACGCGTAAAGCGATATTTCGGTGTTTTCAGATGTGCCCGAATGCAGGCGAAGAACATTGCGCTCGCGCTCAAAGCCGATTACCACGGCGTAGTGCCACACCGGGTAGACCGGCAATGACAGGTTCTGAAAAACCACGACCGGATGTCCGGCAGCCACTTCACGCAACACGGCGTCCAGCTCTGGTGCCAGCACATAGGGCAGCAGACCATTGCGCCGCGTGCTTGCCAGCATCTCGACCTGCAGCGCGCCCTTGCGCCCGGGAAGGTAGACCTGCTCGACCAGCGCGTCGGGCGTTACCGGCACGCCAGCGGCTGCAAAAGCCATGGCCAGTGCTGCCGGGCCGCATTCAAAATCGTTTTGGGCGAAGAAGGGCGTATTCGAGAGTTGCACCTGTGCAGGCAGTTCCTGCGGCCATTGCGTTGCCAGCGCGCTCACCTGGGGCGTTGCGCAGCCCGTGAGCCACAGGGCGGCACAAACAAAAACCCCCGCCAGAGCGGGGGACAGGCGCCGGGCTACCGGAGCTTTCATCGCACCGAGCGGGTGAAAGGAAATACCTTGGTCAGGCCCAGGATGTCGGTGATCAGCAAGATGATGAAGATGGTGAACAGAATGCCCAGAATTTCACCACCAGCGGGTGCCTGGTCAATGCGACCGGCCAGCTGGGCGACTTCCGCATCGCTCATGGCGGCTACACGCTCTACCGCCTGGTCTGCAGCAAGGCCATGGGCTTGCAACTCTTTCTGGACATCACCACGCAACAGGAATTCCGTCACACGCTCACGCTGGGCAGTGCTTTCAGCCGATTGCATAGCAGTGTCGGTAGAAACGATGGCCGCTTGAGCCTGCATGGGCAGGCCCATGAGTGCCGTGGCAAAAATGACGATGGATGCAATTAAACGTTTGAATTGGGACATGGTGGCTTCTTTTTCAATGGGATATGCAAGTGTAGAAGAGGATTGTGGGCATCTCCGCGCTTGTTTACAAGTTGTAACATTGACCGCATTGTCTCTTGCATCCGAAAGGCAAGGAGGGCTATGGTGTGGCGCCCTGGCAGAAGCTGTAAGTGTTTTTTCCCTTGCGCTTGCTCTCATACATTGCCGAGTCAGCGCGGGAAATCAGGATGTCGGCATCGATCGCGTCTGCGGGGAATACGGCAATTCCTATGCTCGCACCGACCTGGCAGCTTGCTCCACCCGGAAGTTGTATCGGTCTGGTCAGTGCTGCTAGGAGTTTTTTGGACAGGGTGGCAAGGTCGGCAGCCTCCTGAAAACGATCGATGATGAAAGCGAATTCATCGCCACCGAGCCGGGCCACCGTGTCGCTTTCGCGCACCGTGGCGAGCCAGCGGTGCGCAACTTCCTGCAGGACGATATCACCAGCCTGATGACCATGGTGGTCATTGACGGTCTTGAAACCGTCCAGATCGGCAAACAACAGCGCGACCCTGGTGTGACCGCGTCTGGCCAGCATGCACTCCTGATAGAGCCGGTCAAAGAACAGCGCCCGGTTGGGAAGGTCTGTCAGGTGGTCATAGTTGGCCTGCCGCCAGGTCATGGTTTCCACCTTTTTGCGTTCTGTCAGATCCTTGATGAAGGTGAAAAATTGTCCGTCAAGCGCTGGCGAAAACGTCGTGATCACCTCCACTGGCCAGGTGGAGCCATCCTTTCGCCGGTGCACGGTTTCGAAGGTTGCACTGCCGGTTCGCATGATGTCTTCTAGGTGTTTGGCGGTCGCAGCAGCGTCCTCCTGTGCTTCCAGGGCCGGGACGCGCAGTTCCTGCAACTCCTCGCGGCTATAGCCCGAGAGGCGGCAGTAGGCCAGGTTGGTGTCAATGATTCTGCCTGAGCGGTCCGCCGCCAAGAAACCGTCGGTGGTCGTTTCAATCGCCGCGCGAAAGCGGGCATCCTTGTCGTGCAAGGCACGTGCAATGCGATTCTGCTCGGTTACGTCACGCGCAATCTCCGAGATGCCTGTCACGTTTCCGCTGGCGTCGCGGATAGGGGCGGAAGATACCGAGAGCTCTCTTCGCACTCCATCTTTGCAGAAGCGCACCGTTTCAAATTGCAGGACCGTGTTGCCTTGCAGCACACGCTTCAGATTGTGCTGTTCTTCCAGGGACCGATCGGGTGAAAACAATCGCTGCATTGGCCGTCCGACCATTTCGTCTGCCGTGTATCCGAACAACTTTAGCGCGCCCGGGTTCCAGCTGGTGACTGTGCCATCCGGTGCCCTGCCGACGATGGCGTCATCCGAACTCTGGACGATGTTGGCCTGCAGCTGCAGTGTGGCTTCAAGTTGCAGGCGGCTTTTGAATGTGCCGTAGGAAATTTCACTGACGAGAAGCACTACGAACGAACCACCCAGCAAGTACCAGTTGTGGAGTACATACGATCGAACCGGTTCGTTCAGCCACCACAATCCCAGGTTGAAGGACACCAACATTCCCAGCAGCGTGGAACGAACCGCAGTACGCATGGTGGCAAACATGGCAATCGCGATGAGCACCTGCATCTGTCCTGCCAGTGCAATGGTTGGCACTTTTAGCAAAAACAGAAAAATGATGGAAACCACGGTAGTCACCAGCAGGCACGCTGCCGCCATGAAGATCGGTACGCGCGGCAGCCACTTCTCGCTGTCCACAACGGCGTAGATGGCCAGACAGGGTGAGGCGCCCACGACGCGCCAAAGCAGGGTGTCCTCAAGCAACTCGGGTGCCATGAGCCAGTCGACAAAGCCGTAGGAGGCAAAGAGCAGGATTGCCGTGCCGGCAATAAAGCGCGTCGCAGTCCGGTGCTG
The DNA here is from genome assembly GCA_028868305.1 of Burkholderiales bacterium. Classification (GTDB taxonomy): domain Bacteria; phylum Pseudomonadota; class Gammaproteobacteria; order Burkholderiales; family Burkholderiaceae_C; genus Allorhodoferax. The sequence goes on from JAGWUS010000015.1 coordinate 11,899, forward strand.
CCTGAGCCAGGCAATTTCGGTTTCGTCAGCGGTGAACATTGCGAACGGTCAAACCGTGGCAGATCAGTAGAAATGGCATGCGCACGGTAGCAAATGAAGTTTGCCAACAGTATCGCCTAACTACGCAAGCGTCTGCATTTCTGGCAGGTGTCAGACAGCACGTTTCTTGTAAGTTACTATAAAAATAATAGCTGCTTGTGCAATCTGGATAAGGGCTGCGGGCTATTTTATTTGTAGATTGAGGTAGCCCCTGGCAACCAGCCCGCATCTGGAGGGACTGGACCAATACGATGGGGTTCAGGCCACCGAATTTCGCAAAGGCAGCTGCAAAATACCCCCCCGACGACGCGAAATAGGGCCAAAATAGATCGGCTGCTGTGAGAATCTTGGGGGAATTGAAACATGGATTTACTGAGTTTTGCCCGAGGCCCGGCGTTGGCCGTCGCCTTGGTCGTCTTTGTGTCCGGCACGCTGTGGCGCCTGTTTGGAGTGTTGCGGCGACCGCGCCTGCGCGATCTCTCACCGCCACGTGAAGGTGCACCGTCGAACCTGTCTGGCGCGCTGAGCGCCATCGTGCGCGGAATGTGGCCGCGCAAGGAGTTCGGCCAGACGGCCATGGTGACCACCTTCAATGGCTACGTCTTTCACATCGGGCTGGCGCTGGTGTTTTTTGGTTACGCGCCGCACATCGCGTTCATCCACCGCATCATTGGCCTGTCGTGGCCGGCCCTGCCTGATGCGGTGATGTACCTGGCTGCTGGCGCCACCATTGTTTCTCTGCTGCTGGCACTGTTTTACCGCCTGACCAGCCCGGTGCTCAGGAAAATATCGAACGCTGACGACATGATCACCTGGATCATCACCTTTCTGCCGCTCATTACGGGCATGGCGGTGATCAGCGAGTCCTCGGCAGTTACTGTTGTGCGCGATCATGTTATCTATGCCGGCCCACTGGCCGTGCACCTGCTTTCGTTGGAACTGTTGCTGGTGTGGTTCCCGTTCGGCAAGCTGATGCACGCTTTCCTGTTCGCCTTCTCGCGCGGTGCTACGGGCGTGCGCTTCAGCCACCGCGGAGTCAAACTATGAACAGCCCAGCCATCACAAAACCTGCCTTTGACAAACAGGGTGACCAGAGCGATGAGGCCCGCGTAGATGCCGCCATGGGCTGCTTTGTCTCCGAGTTCGGCGTCACTGCGGCGCTGCATCTGGAATCCTGTGTGCATTGTGGTCTGTGTGCCGAAGCCTGCCACTTCCATATAGCTACCGGTGACGCCAAATACACGCCGATTTACAAGCTGGAGCCGTTTCGGCGAGCCTATCTGCGCGAAGCCAGCCCGTTTGCACCCTTGGTGCGCGCGCTCGGCCTGGTCAAAAAGCCGGGTATCGCGGAGCTGCAGCAGTGGCAGGAACTGCTCTATGACTCCTGCACCATGTGCGGCCGCTGTACCGTGGCCTGTCCGATGGGCATTGACATCGCTGAGCTGGTGAAGGAAGCCCGTCACGGCATGTTCAGGGCGGGCCTGGTTCCCGAGCGGCTGGCGTTGATGGACCGTACAGCCCGGCAGTGGGGCAGCACCGCTACGCCTGGCGAAGACTTGCCCGATATCCTGGCCGAGGCAGCAAAAGAGCATGGGGTCGAAATTCCCTGTGATCTGGTCGCTGCCGACGTCCTGGTCACGGCAGCGCCGGCTGAACTGGGTGAACACACCAAAGCGCTGGCTGACGCGGCCAAAATTCTCAATCGCATTGGCGTCAAATGGACCATGCACCAGAGTGGTTTTGATGCTGCCAACATTGGTTTCAATAATGGTGATCTGGAATTGCAGGAGCGGCTCACCCGCTCCCTGATCGATACGGCCGTGAAGATCGGCGCCAAAACGGTGCTCCTGCCCGAATGCGGTCATGCCTACGGCGCGGCACGCTGGGAGGCGGCCAAGTGGTACGGCGAGGCACTGCCAGTTCGCATCATCCACATGACCGAGTTCTTGGACGAGTTGATCGCAACGGACCGTATTCGCGTGAAGAAAATAGGTGAGTCAGCGACCTTTCACGACCCCTGTCAGATCGTGCGCCGTGGCGGGCTTGAAGCAGCGGCACGTCGTGTGCTTACGGCGCTTGGCTTCGACCTGGTCGAACTCAAGGACCATGGAGTGACCGGCTTTTGCTGCGGCGGCGGCGGCGGGGTTGTGTCGAACCCGCGCGCCACGCCTCTGCGTCACAAGGTTTTTGAGATGAAAAAGCAGCAGGTCGAAGCGACCGGCGCCAAGCATTTCGTCACCAGCTGCGGGCAATGCCGTATCACGCTCGAAATGGGTGCCAAACATGCGAATTGGAATACACCAACCGAGAGCCTGCTGGAGCTGGTGGCCGACAATCTCGCCGATTAATAAACGTCCACCTCAAAGGGAAAGGGGCTACAGGCCGGCCGGGCCTGCAGCTTCGGGGCTGCTCCAGCAGCGGGCTTACACCAGCAGGGCGTTCACGCGCTTGACGTAGGCAGCCGGGTCCGCAGGCATGCCGCCTTCGGCCAGCAGGGCCTGGTCAAACAGGATGTGGGCCAGGTCGTTGAAGTGGACGCTGCCGTCGAGCTTTTTCACCAGCGCGTGCTCGGCGTTGACTTCCAGCACCGGTTTGACTTCGGGCGCTTGCTGACCGGCCTGCTTGAGCATGCGGGCCAGTTGGGTGCTCATGCCGTCGTCCTGAACTACCAGGCAGGCCGGGCTGTCCACCAGGCGTGTCGTGACGCGCACGTCCTCGGCCTTGTCTTTCAGCGCTTCTTTTAGCTTCGCCAGCAGCGGCTTGAAGGCTTCGGCGGCTTCTTCAGCAGCTTTCTTCTCGGCCTCGTCCTGCAGCTTGCCCAGATCCACCGCACCCTTGGCGACGGACTGCAGGGGTGTGCCGTCGAAGTCGTGCAGGTAGTTCAGCGCCCACTCGTCCACGCGGTCGGTCATCAGCAGGACTTCAATGCCCTTCTTCTTGAACACTTCAAGTTGCGGGCTGTTCTTGGCGGCGGCCGCGTTGTCGGCGGTAATGTAGTAAATGGCCTCCTGGCCTTCCTTCATGCGCGCCTTGTAGTCGGCCAGCGACACGCTCACGCTGTCGGTGGTGCTGGAGGCAAAACGCAGCAGCTTGGACAGGCGTTCCTTGTTGGCAAAGTCTTCGCCCAGGCCTTCCTTGAGCACCGCGCCGAATTCTGTGTAGAACTTGGTGTACTTGCCTGCTGCAGCCTCAGCTTCTGCCTTGTCCTCTGCGCTCAGCACGTCTGTCACACCATCGGCGCTGGCTTCCGGCAACTTGTCATGTTTGGCCAAATCTTCCAGCATACCCAACACGCGTTTGGTGCAGCCTTCGCGGATGGCTTTGACGTCGCGACTTTCCTGGAGCAGTTCGCGGCTCACATTCAGCGGCAAGTCGGCGGAATCGACCACACCTTTTACAAAGCGCAGGTAGGTGGGCAGCAGGGCCTCGGCGTCGTCCATGATGAACACGCGCTTGACATACAGCTTGACGCCGGCGGACTTCTCGCGGTTATACAGGTCCATCGGCGCCTTGCCAGGGATGTACAGCAACTGGGTGTATTCGGTGCTGCCTTCTACGCGGTTGTGCGTGTGGGCCAGGGGCGCTTCAAAGTCGTGGCTGATCTGCTTGTAGAAGTCGTCGTACTGCTCTTGCGTGATGTCCTTCTTGGCGCGCGCCCAGATGGCGTTGGCTTTGTTGACGGTTTCCCATTCGCCGGTCTTGACCATGCCACCGGGCTGGCGGCCGCCTTTTTCGTCGCTCGGGTTGATCAGTTCGCCGTCTTTCCACTCCTCCTTTTCCATCTGGATGGGCAGGCTGATGTGGTCGGAGTATTTGTTGATGATGCCCTTGACTTTCCAGCTCTGGGCATAGTCCATGGCATCTTCACGCAGATGCAGGATGACACTGGTGCCGCGTGCGGCGCGGTGAATAGTTTCCACCTCGAAGTCGCCCGAGCCACCGCTGACCCAGCGCACGCCCTCGGACTCCTTCATGCCAGCGCGGCGCGATTCGACCGTGATCTTGTCGGCCACGATGAAGCCCGAGTAGAAGCCCACGCCGAACTGGCCAATGAGGTTGGAGTCGGCCTTCTGGTCACCGGTGAGCTTGCTCACAAAATCCTTGGTGCCACTCTTGGCGATGGTGCCCAGGTGATCGATGGCTTCTTGCGCGCTCATGCCGATGCCGTTGTCGGTGATGGTCAGCGTTTTGGCGTCTTTGTCCAAGGTGACCTTGACTTTCAGCTCGGAGTCGTTCTCGTACAGGCCGCTGTCGTTGATGGCTTCAAAGCGGAGTTTGTCGCAGGCGTCCGACGCGTTGGAAATCAGCTCGCGCAGAAAAATCTCTTTGTTGGAGTACAGCGAGTGGGTGACCAGGTGCAACAGTTGGGCGACTTCGGCCTGAAAGGATAAGGTTTGCTTGCTCATAAGGTAATTGAAGGTTTTTGTCGTCGGAAAATGAAATACCGCGTTGCTACCAAGCCAGCGCGCGGGAACCCGTTAATTATGGGCGAGACCTGGTGCTTTCAAGGCCCGCGGTCTGATGCGTGGCGGTCATCAATGGCACTATCCGGTTTGGGCGGACGGCATTATGATGAAGGCAGTGCTACCCACAACTGGCAAGGTTCTTGCTGGCTGCTGCAGAATTGGGTGGGTTCAGGGTTAAGGTGTATCAATGTCAAAAAAACCGGAAAAACCAAAATCAGAAAGATCCCCGAGCGCCAGGGTGCCTGACTATTTGCTCGACCCGGTGCCGGTGCCTGATGTGGTGGAGAGCGACTCCGACACCGCATGGGGCCTGTGGCAGGACTCGGTGCAGTCGATAGACGGCAGCGAAACGCGACCGTCTGGGGATTCCATCTTTGGGGCCACCTTGCCCAGCGAACTGGCGCCCGTTACTCCTGTCAAGCGCCGTTCCGGCAACTAGTGGCCGGGCGTTAACCACTCCACCAGTTTTTGTGAAACCAGGGGGCTGCTAAGCAGTTCCAAATGGTTAACCCGGTAGACCACCCATTGCGATGGTTTGGCAAATACCAGGGTTCGTTCCGGGTCATCGTGTCTGCCCAGTGCGCTGTCCAGCGGGACCAGGCCATCTCCGACCAGCCGCTCGGCCAGCGCGCTGCGCGCACCGGCCACGGTGGCTGCCACGGTGAAGCAGGCAATCCCCTCCGGCAACGGCAAGGGGGTGCGTGCATCGGGCTTGTGCCGGAATCGGTCGTGTCCTTGCCAATCGGTGTCCAGCACGTGCCCGTAGCGCAAGTCGGTGATGCCGGCACTGCGCAGTTGTCCCAGGCGGGCAAATGGCCTGGTGAACGGTGTGCTTCCGAGCACCAGATCGACCAGGTTACCCGCACGTTCCAGGGGGGCACCATGGTGCGGTGTACCCAGGAAAACGATATTTTTAAGCAAGCCTGGCCAGCGGCGGCTTCCGCCGGCACGGGCACTGTGCAGCGCGCTACGGGTGACCAGTCCGCCCATGCTGTGGGCGACCACCGTAATTTCGCTTACCGGCACGGGCCAGTGTGCAACCAGCTGCTCCAGCTGTTGCGAGAACAAGTGCCCGTTCTCGGAGGTATGCAGACCGGTGTTGTAGCGCACATAGACCGGTGTGTAGCCCAAGGCGGCGGCCAGTACGCTGCCGTGGTCCACCGGCGTGCCGTCCTCTGCGTGCGAATGCCACTGCAGATCGTTCATGCACAGGCCGTGGATCAGCACCAGCACCTTGCCCGTTGCCCCCGGCATGGGCGGCATGGCAGTCCATTGAAGGGCTTTGCCGGCGTAACGCAGTGTCATCGGCATGGCCAGCGGGTTATGGTTTGCGGCCAGGCGGTCGCCCATGACGCCATTGAGTGCAGCCAGTACAGCTTCGCGTTCTGGCGTTTCGGGTGGTGCATCCACCAGGGATCCGAGCAGCGGTTCGAGCTTTGCAAATGCTGCCTGCAGCCCCTCGCCGACCAGTTCGGTCACGTCATGCACCGTGCGGTAGACAAAACCGGTGAGCCCGCCAGTCAGTTCGGTGGCGCGTCCCGAGATGCCCATGGTGTTCCAGACGGACTGGTGTACCCCTTCGGCAATGCGTGTGACGCCACGGGTGGCCTGCGTGGCCAGCTGGGTCACTGCGCGCAGATCCGAAGGGCGCAAATGCTTCGGGGCTTTAACCATCAGAACTTCTCGTGCGGTTGCAGATAGCGCCACTGGCCCACAGGCAGGTTGCCCAGCATGACCCGGCCGACGCGCACGCGCTTGAGGCCCACCACTTTGAGGCCGACGAGTTCGCACATGCGGCGGATCTGGCGTTTCTTGCCCTCGGTCAGCACAAAACGCAGCTGCTCGGGGTTTTGCCACTCCACCCGGGCGGGCTTGAGCGGCTGGCCGTCCAGACTCAGGCCGTGGCGCAGGCGCTGGAGCCGCTCGGCAGGGAAGACCGATTGCACATCGCTGGTGACGGGGTCGTCATCGTCAATGCGGCTGAGCTGCGTGGGCTTGCCAGGCGCGCGAAGGGGCGCATGCGTGGCTGCGGCGGAAGTGGCCGCGGCCGGGTTCTCGGCGCCGACATAGGCCACGCGCACCAGGTACTCTTTCTCCATGGCCGAGTCTTCGCCAATCAGCTGGCGGGCCACACGGCCGTCCTGGGTGAGCACCAGCAGGCCGGTGGAGTCGATGTCCAGCCGGCCGGCCGGCACCAGGCTTTTGAGCTGGCTGCCGTGAAAGAAAAAACGGGCGTTGTCCTCGGCCCAGCGGTTTTGGGGCTGGATGAGCTTGATCGCGGGCTCGTGGCCGTCCTCGGCCTGGCCGCTCACAATTCCCAGGGGCTTGTTCAGCAGAATCGTCACCTGGTTGGCCTGCTGGCCCTTGGCGGCCTTGTCGATTTCGATGCGCACATCGGGGGCCACCTGCATGCCCATTTCGGCCACCTTGCCATTGACTTTGACCCAGCCCTTGGCAATCCAGTCGTCGGCTTCGCGGCGCGATGCCAGGCCCAGTTCTGCCATGCGCTTGTTCAGCCGCACGGTGCCGTTGGCGCCGTGGGCGGCGGTGTTGGCCTGGCCAGTGGGAATGACCCGGTTGCCCTGTGCCTTGGCTGCTGGCGGCGGCGCACGGCGCAGGGTGAGGGGTGGTTTGGATTCTGTCATGCGCTATTATTTTTGTAGCTAATTGTGCATATTTTACGGGGGCTGGAGGTGGATTTGAAGATAAATATCTTCCCTGTGGTGCTGCAGGTATGCCGGGATTGCAGGTCGTCACTGGTTTTCATGCCAATGTCACGATCACTGTCACGACACTGCAACCAAGGCTGAGTAGCATGGGCACTTCCCCTTCAGGAGTCTTCAGATATGCAAGAATTTCTCAGGCAGCTCAAAACCCAGCGTTGGGACGACCACCGGTACTACCACCACAGCCGTATCAACCAGTCGCTGCACTTTGTGAGTGCCATCAGCTTCCTAGTCGCCTATGCCTTGCTGTTCACGGACCCGGCCATGGCGGCCCTGATTGGATGGCTCGTGTCCATGACGACGCGGCAATCCGGCCACTTCTTCTTTGAGCCGCTGGGCTACGACGAGGTCAACCAGGCAACGCAGGAGCACAAGGAAGCGATCAAGGTGGGTTACAACCTGCGTCGCAAAATAGTGCTGATTGCCATCTGGGCGGCAGCACCCGCGCTGCTGTGGCTGGATCCGACTTTGCTGGGTTACTTCACACCGCATGCCAACTGGGAAGGCTTCATGCGCCATACCGGTGAGTTGTGGTTGATCGTGGGTGTCGGTGGATTGGTGTTCCGCACCGTCCACCTGTTTTTCATCAAGGATGTGATGGCCGGCCTGGTCTGGATGACCAAAATTCTGACAGACCCTTTCCACGACATCATGCTATACCACAAGGCGCCCCTGGCGCTTCTGCGCGGAGAACTCATTGAGCCCCGCAGCAACATGGACCACGCACCCGGCTGAAGCTGTCCGCCGGGTTTTTCTGGCTAAAACCTGGCTGCCAGCATTTCCCGCAGGATGCGACGCCGGATGGATTTGTGGGTCAGGGTGATATCGGCCCACCACCAGCCGTCCTTCTGCATGGCTTGGGCGGCCCGCACAAATCGCTGGCTGACCTCGTCGAAATCCTGGTCTGTGTAGTTCAGACTGAAGATGATGCGCCCGGTTCCCACCCAGCTCAACGCCAAACCTTCAAGCCGTAAATAGTGCTGGAACAACCAATGGTAGCAACCCGGCTGCGTATACAACACGGTCCAGATCGACGACATGTTGGCAACCTGTACCGGCACACCGGCCTCCATCAAGCGTTCGTTCAGGTGTTGTGTCCTGGCGTTCCAGAGGGTGTCCAGAGGCTGGTACTTGGCCGATACATCCCGGTCGTCCAGATGTCGGAGAAAGGCGTTCATGGCGCCCATCACGTAGGGATGCGAGTTGAAGGTGCCGCGCGCAAAACAGATGTCTGCCGGTGCATCATCGCGATACCGGCGCATCCAGGCCCGCTTGCCGCACAACACGCCAATCGGCAATCCGCCGCCCAGCGTCTTGCCGTAGGTCACCAGGTCCGCTTTGACGCCAAAGTATTCCTGTGCGCCACCCGGTGCCAGGCGGAAGCCGACAAACACTTCATCAAAAATCAGCGCAATGCCGCGTGCATCGCACACGGTCCGCAGGGTCTGGAGCCACTGGGTGTACTTCTCGCGCGAGAAATGGGCTTTGCGGGAACCGTCGAGCAGGGACGAGTCGCTCGGGGCGGCCATATTCGGATGCAGGGCCTGCAGCGGGTTGACCAGGACACAGGCGATATCTGTGCGGTTGCGCAGCACACGCAAAGTGCCTTCCCCCATCTCGGACAGCGTGAAGGTGTCTTTGGCCGTGACCGGATTGCCGATGCCGGGTTGCACATCACCCCACCAGCCATGGTACGAGCCGCAGAAACGCACCACCTTGTTGCGTCCGGTGTGGTAGCGGGCCAGGCGGACCGCCTGCATTACCGCTTCGGTGCCCGACATATGGAACGACAACTCGTCCATGCCGGAGATCTGCTTGAGTCGCCGCACGTTGTCGACCATGACCGGGTGGTAGGCACCAAGCACCGGCCCCAGGGGGCGCACCATATCGGCACCCTCATCGATGCAGGTTTTGTAGAAATCATTGCCCAGAAGATTCACCCCATACGAGCCGGTCAGGTCGTACAGCTCATTGCCGTCCAGGTCCGTCACGGTGACTCCCGAAGAGGACTGCAGGAACGAACCGATCTTCAAGCCCTGGTCCACCAGGACGCGGAACTGAAACGGAATACGGTACGCGCTGACGAACTGCAGGTCGGACAGCCCGTCGGCTACCGATGCGCCAGCGCCCAGCGTAGCGGGAAAGCGCCGCGAAATCGTCTGCACCAGGGTTTGAAACGCCAGTGTTCGCTGGGCCACGATCGCTGGGGGCGCACCATCAATGCTGAACACCTGCGCTTCGTCGTAGCGGTAGTTGGGCAGCAGGGCCGCAATGCGCCGTGCCATGCGCGGGTGTCCCGCGAGCGAACGGTGCTTGGCCAGGGAAAGCTCGGCACGGGACTTGATTTTCCTGAAGGCGATGTACAGCGCCGCACTGCCCACGGTGGCCAGCAAAGCCGTGTCGATTCCAAACGATTCTTTCATACCCAGTTGCCTTTCTTGTGCACCTAACCAGAGATTGATTGCCATGTCCATTCGCCAGCAAATCCAGAAAATACTGACCCAGGAAGACCTGAATTTCCTGCTGACCAACCGAATTCCGCGCCAGGCGCTGACGCGCTTTCTGGGATGGTTCAGCAAGATCGAGCAGCCCCTGGTGCGCGACATCTCCATTGGCATCTGGAAGTTTTTCAGCGACTTGGACCTGAGCGAGGCGAAAAAGCAGCGATTCACCAGCATGCATGACTGCTTCACACGGGAACTCAAGCCCGGTGCCAGGCCCATCAGTCAGGACGCCGACACCATGACCAGTCCGGTGGATGCCATCGTGGGAGCGCACGGTCCGATTGAAGGCACGCGTGTATTTCAGGCCAAAGGGTTTCCCTACACACTGGAGGATTTGCTGGGCCCTGAAGAAGACATTGAGGCCTGGCGCGATGGCACCTTTGTCACGCTGCGCCTGACATCCAGCATGTACCACCGGTTTCATGCGCCCTACAACTGCACCGTCGAGCGGGTGCGCTACTTTTCCGGAGACACCTGGAATGTGAACCCGATCGCCCTGCGGCGTGTGGAAAAACTGTTTTGCAAGAACGAACGTGCATTTCTCGACATGCGCCTGGACGGTCCGGGGGGTCTCCAGGGGCAGCGGGTTGCGCTTGTGCCGGTTGCAGCGGTCCTGGTTGCCAGTATCCGTCTGCATTTTCTGGACGTCCTTTTCCACTTGAAATACAGAGGTTCCCGGACCGTTGTCTGTGACGCAAGTTTCCAGCGGGGGCAGGAGATGGGCTGGTTTCAGCATGGTTCCACCGTGATCGTGCTGGCTGCTAAAGGCTTCTCCCTGGCAGAGCCATTAAAGGAGGGGTCTTGCGTGAGGATGGGGCAGCCGCTCCTGCGGCGCCGGTGAAAACATGCACCCCTGCGCCTGCAGGACGGTGCGCAGGATTTCTGCGAATCTGTCGTAGACGGTATCCCAACTGCGGTTGGCCACGCTGGCCGTGGCGGTGCGCCGAAATTGCGCTATCTGCGCGGGGTTGGTGGCGAGTCCAACCGCGGCGCTGACGAAGGCGAGATCGTCGCCATTGGGAACCAGCAGGCCGTTCTCACCGCTGACAATGAGTTCGCCGGCCGCTGCGTTGTCATACGAAACGAGGGCCAGACCGCTGGCCATGGCTTCTGGGACCACGTTGCCAAAGGTTTCCGTCATGCTCGGGAACAGGAACAGATCGGCCGAAGCGTAGTGTGCCGCCAGATCCTGGCCCTTGCGGATGCCGGCAAAGTGGACTTCCGGGCAACTTTCTTCCAGTGCTTTTCGCAAAGGTCCATCTCCCACCAAGACCAGTCGGGCCGAAGGGAGTTGGGTCTGGATGGCCCGAAAAGCCGAGACCACCAGCCCGACGTTCTTCTCTTTGGCCAGGCGTCCCACCAGCAGTACCACCAGATCATCGGGGCCAACGCCCCATTCCGCCCGCAAGGCCTGTGACCTGTGCTCGGGGTGGAACTGTTCTGTGGCGACTCCACGCGAGAGCAGGGTGACGTTCTGGTAGCCGCGGGCACGCAATTCGCGCACCATGGCATTGGTCGGCACCATCGTGGCCTGGGTGCGGTTGTGCAGCTTGCGCAGATAGGCTTCGATGGGCATTTTCAGCAAACTGATGCCGTAGTGCTGGGAGTAGATTTGAAAATTGGTGTGAAATGAGCTGGTCACTGGCAACTGCAGCTTACGTGCGGCCACCACCGCAGACCAGCCCAGGGGGCCTTCGGTCACCACATGCACGATGTCGGGCCGCCTTTCGCGCCACAAACTGGTCAGCCGGTTGGTTGAAGGCAATCCCAGACGCAATTCGCCATAGGCAGGCAGTGGAACCCCCTTGGCGAGCACTTCGTCCAGCCCCTCGGGCGGGGCGGCGACGGCTTCGCGCGACTGGCGGGGGCGGACGACCTGCACCGCATGGCCCCTGCGCAGCAAGCCTTCCACAATGCGCCCCATGGTCATGGCCACACCATTGACTTCCGGCGGGTAGGTTTCGGTAACTATGGCAATGCGCATGCTGGATGGCTGCGATGCATAGGACTCAACAAGGATGTCTTCGGAGGTTTTCACGACCTCCAGCGTAGGCATCAAAAATAACAGAGTGATGATGGTTTCTTGACGGTTTGATGTCGATCAAGTTGCGCAGGAGCGTGTGCATTGCAAGCGATAAGCGGCGACGACCAACGCCATACCTCCTGCCACCAGCACTCCAAACGACAGCACCAGGGCGCGCAGGGAAACATCCACGGCAATAGCACCCGCGTACACCGCCAGCATGAACAGCATCCCGGCGTTTTCATTGAAGCCCTGCACTGCGATCGAGCGCCCGGCTGTCAATAGCATGTAGCCGCGATGCTGGAGCAGGGCGTTCATGGGCACCACAAAGAAACCGGCAAAGCCGCCAACCACAACCAGCAGGAAGCACGCCATGGGGACCGAATCTACGCACAGCATGAGGGGAATCATCAGCCCCAGCAGAACACCCAGAGGCAGAACCCGTACAGTGTTATCAATAGAGACAAGGTGGCTGGCAAGCATGGCGCCGCCGACCACACCGACTGCCGTAATGCCCTGGAGGTATGCGGCCTGTTCAAGGGGCAGGCCCAATGCCTCCTGTGCCCAGCGCAGCACCAGCAGTTGCAGGGTCGCCCCCACTCCCCACAGAAGCGTGGTGACGGCCATCGAAAGTCCCCCGAGTTGGTCGCGCCACAACAGACGGTTTTCGCGCCAGAATCTTTGCACCAGAGCGACCGGATGGAAGGAGTGAAACGTATAACGTGCACCGCTGTCGGCAATTGCCAGACACAGCGCTGTTGACAGGGCGTTGAGTAACGTCAGTGCCAGCATGCCTGCGAGGAGCGCGGTGGGTGCTGTGTCTGCCAGGTTCAGGTTTTCAGACCAAGGCAGTACCGGCATGGCGGGGCTGATCAGGACGCCACCCAAAACAGTTCCGAGTATCACGGCCGATACCGTGGCGCCCTCAAAAAAACCATTGGCACGCACCAGGTGCGCCGGAGGCAGCAACTCGGTCATCAGCCCGTATTTGGCTGGCGCGTAGACGGACGCCCCCCAACCCGCTATCACGATGGCCAGCAGCGGATCGAAGCCTGCCAGCAACAACAGCATGGCCACCGTCTTGAGTCCATTGGCCATCAGCATGACCCGCCCCTTGCGAAAACCATCAGACACAGGGCCTACAAATGGCCCCAGCACCACATAGAACAGGGTGAAGCCAATCTTGAGCAGGGGGATGCGCCAGTCGGCTTCGGCAAGTTCAACCAGGCGTGCTATTGCAACAATCAGAAACGCATTGTCAGCAATGGTGGAGATGAACTGCACCGCCAGTACAACGAAAAACGCAGGCGGTAGTGGGGGCGGGCCGGATCGACGGGTTGAACGGATGTACACGGTCGCCATGGTGCCAACCGCACATGAACGCTTGATGACACGCGCATGGCAGTCCTTTGTAACCCGTTAAGCGCATAGCGCACCAGCAGCCCGAAACACAGCAGGCCGGTCGTGCTGGCGTCTGCCAAAAACAGCCACACAGGGCGGCAGGTTGCTCGGCGCAGTGGTGACAGCGCCCACGTACAAGACAAGCATCCATTACCTGGCTTGCTGCATGGAAACGAGCGGCGCGTCTATGGAGACTCGGCCTACGCCAGCCAGAAGGATTTGATTGCTGGCAAGGCACCCAACGCCAAAGATTTCATCAACCAGGGCACGCGCTGCGCAGGGAACCATTGATGAGGCAGTGCAGCCAAAGAACTGAAACAAGTCAAAAGACCGTGCACGCGTGGTGCATGTCTTTGTTGTAGTGAATCACCTCCGGGGATTTTGCAGGGTGCGTTCCGCGGCCTACAAAAAAATGCCACGCGCGCGTTCTCGGCATTGGCGCTGGCCAATATTTTCCTCGGTCGCAAGAGACTGATGGCACCGGTGCGCCCCTCAGGCCATGAATCGGCCAAAATATGAAAACATCTTCTCTTTGCCATAGGATCAACGTTTTGCCGCTACCTGTCCACCATAGCCGTAAAAAGAATGGACGCATTGGCTGAAAATTTGATTCGCGTAGCAAATCAAGCGAATTGTTTTGCTATAAAAACAAAAGCTGTTTCCGAAATACCCGCGGGGGCTAACTACCACTTTCTCTTGAAAAAATATGGGAACGCAGCGCCGCAAGGTCCAGTACCCGCAGGCCGCCGTATTCCACCCGGATGACGTTCTGGTCCGCCAGCGTCGTCAGGGCTTCGTTGACCCGCTGGCGCGAAAGACCGACCAGGTAGGCCAGTTCCTGCTGGGTGATGCGCAGCACCTGGCCCACGTTGGGGTAGAGCGCCGGATTGAACAGGGTGGCCAGGCTGCGGGCCACCCGGATGTCGGGGTTGGTCATGCGGTCGATTTCGCGCGCGGCGATGAACTGTCCCAGACGTTCATTGAGCTGGTTCATGATGAAGCGGTTGAAGGCAATCGAGTGGTCCAACAGCCAGTGAAACGTGTCCACGTGCAGGCCGGCCACCAGGCTTTTGCGCAGCGCCTGGATGTTGTAGCGGTAGGCCTCGCGCTTGAGCGCAGTCCCCTCGCCAAACCAGCCACCGGGTGGAACGCCGGTAAAAGTCATGGTCTGGCCCTGCGCGTTGTCAGCGCTCATCTTCAGCAGGCCGTCTACCACGCCAAACCAGTAGGTCACGGGCCGTCCCACGCGGCACACAAAATCGCCCGGTGCAGCCTCGGCAATCTTCAGGTCGTCGGCCGCTCGCAGCCGCTCTTCGGGGGCCAGCAGATGGAACCAGGGAATGGCGTCCAGCTCGGCCTGCATGAGTGGGCGGCGGCGCTGGTAGAGGGTGTTGTCGCGTGCCATAGGGCTTGTCTTTGGGCTCTGTAAGGCGGGGTTTAGTGAAGGGAAAACACCTAGTGAGAATGCGCTGAATTGTCGTCCAAACGACAACATAGCGTCAAACTGCAGTTTCATAATCGCCCCACGTCACAAGCCTGTGATGGTTAAGCGATGAGGTATGGGGATGCAAACGACTTTTCCGCAACTACTGCTGCAACACGCCGCGAGCCGCCCGACGGCTGCGGCCATGCGCGAGAAGGAATACGGTATCTGGCAATCGCTGAGCTGGTCAGATATGGCCACCATGGTGGAGCAATTGGCTGCCGGTTTGCACCAGGCGGGACTACGCCGCAGCCAGCACATGGTGGTGGTGGGTGCCAACCGGCCCCGTCTGTACGCGACCATGCTGGCAGTGCAATCCCTGGGAGCGATTCCCGTGCCCTTGTACCAGGATGCGGTGGCGGCAGAATGCGTGTTCCCGATCAACAATGCCGAAGTGCGCTTTGCCTTTGCCGAAGACCAGGAGCAGGTCGACAAGCTGCTGGAAATCCGTGATAGCTGCCCGCAGCTGCAACACATTTTTTTTGACGACCCGCGGGGTTTGCGCAACTACGACGAGCCCGGGCTGGCCGCCATGGATGAGTTGCAGGCCGCCGGCAAGGCCTTTGCTGCCATCCATACCGACTTCTTCAGGGAAGAAGTGGCGAAGATTGTGCCCACCGATGTGGCTGCCATGTTTTTCACCTCCGGTACCACGGGCAATCCCAAGGGGGTGGTGCATACGCATGATTCACTCCTGAACCGTGCCCGTGCCGGTGCCGAGTTTGACAAGCTCACCAGCAGCGAAGAGGTGCTGGCCTACCTGCCACCGGCCTGGATTGGCCAGAATATCTTCTCGTATGCGCAGTGGCTGTCGTGCGGCTATGTGGTGAACTGCCCGGAGTCCAGCGCCACGGCCACCATCGACCTCAAGGAGATTGGCCCCACCTATTACTTTGCGCCACCCCGGGTATTTGAAGGCCTGCTCACCAGTGTGATGATCCGCATGGAAGACGCTGGCACCATCAAGCGCAAGATGTTCCATTACTTCATGGGCGTGGCCAAGCGGGCTGGACCGGCCTTGATGGACGGCAAGGCGGTGTCCTTTACGGATCGCCTGCTGTATGCACTGGGCAATGTGCTGGTGTACGGCCCGCTGCGCAACAACTTGGGGCTAAGCCGGGTGCGTGTGGCCTACACCGCGGGTGAGGCCATTGGTCCCGACCTGTTCACGTTTTACCGATCCATCGGTGTCAACATCAAGCAGTTGTATGGCTCCACCGAGACTGCCGTGTTTGTCTGCCTGCAACCCGACAACGAGGCCCGCGCCGACACCGTGGGTGTGCCCTGCGCCGGCGTGGAGATCAAGGTGGCCGACAACGGCGAGATTCTGGTCAAGTCGCCCGGCCTGCTCAAGGAGTACTACAAAAACCCCACCGCCACGGCCGAAGTGCTGACCGCCGACGGCTGGTACCACACCAGCGATGCCGGCTTCATTGACGCGCATGGCCACCTGAAGATCATCGACCGCGTGAAAGACGTGGGTCGCATCAAAGGCGGCGCCAACGATGGCGCCATGTTCGCCCCCAAGTACGTGGAAAACAAACTCAAATTCTTTCAGCACATCAAGGAAGTGGTGGCGTACGGCGATGGCCGCGACCAGGTCTGCGTCATGATCAATATTGACTTTGACGCCGTGGGCAACTGGGCCGAACGTCGCAATTTGCCCTACGCCGGCTACACCGATCTGGCGCAAAAGTCGCAGGTGTACCAGCTCATCAAGGAGTGTGTGGAAAAGGTCAACGCCGATCTGGCCGAAGACACTCTGCTGGCTGGCAGCCAGGTCAGCCGTTTTCTGGTGCTGCACAAGGAACTGGATGCCGACGATGGCGAACTCACCCGTACCAACAAGGTGCGTCGTGGTTTCATTGCCGACAAATACCAGCCGCTGGTGGATGCGCTGTATGGCGGTAAGGCCTCCCAGTTCATCGAGACGGTTGTCAAGTTTGAAGATGGTCGCACCGGTAGCGTTAGCGCCACGCTGAAGATTGACGACGCCAAAACGTTTGCCCCGGTGAAGGCCGCGGCCTGAAAAATGTCGCGAGCATCATGACTAAAAAGAAAATTGGCGACGTCATTCTTGACGTCAAGAACATCTCCCTGAGCTTTGGTGGCGTCAAGGCGCTGACCGATATTTCCTTCAACGTCAAGGAGCACGAGATCCGCGCGATCATCGGCCCCAACGGTGCGGGCAAGAGCTCGATGCTGAACTGCATCAACGGTGTGTACACGCCCCAGCAGGGCTCCATCACCTTCCGTGGCCAAGAGTTCAAGCACATGGACAGCCACCAGGTGGCCACCATGGGCATAGGCCGCACTTTCCAGAACCTGGCGCTGTTCAAGGGCATGAGCGTACTGGACAACATCATGTCGGGCCGCAACCTCAAGATCAAGAGCAACATTCTGATGCAGGCTTTGCGCATTGGCCCGGCCGAACGCGAAGAAATCATGCACCGCGAAGCGGTGGAGCGCATCATCGACTTCCTGGAAATCCAGGCCTACCGCAAGACGCCTGTGGGCCAACTTCCTTATGGCCTGCAAAAGCGTGTGGACCTGGGTCGCGCCTTGGCGATGGAACCGCAGGTACTGCTGCTGGACGAGCCTATGGCCGGCATGAACGTGGAAGAAAAACAAGACATGTGCCGCTTTGTGCTGGATGTGAACGACGAGTTTGGCACCACGGTCGTGCTGATCGAGCATGACATGGGGGTCGTGATGGATATCTCCGACCGCGTGGTGGTGCTGGACTACGGCAAGAAGATCGGCGACGGCACCCCCAACGAAGTGCGTAACAACGAAGACGTGATCAGTGCCTACCTCGGCACGAGCCACTAAGGAAATTCGACATGGCATTCTTTTTGGAAACTTTGCTGGGTGGCCTGATGGCCGGCATGCTGTATTCGCTGGTGGCACTGGGCTTTGTATTGATCTTCAAGGCCTCTGGCGTCTTCAACTTTGCACAGGGTGCCATGGTGCTGTTTGCGGCGCTGGCCATGGCCCGCTTTTCCGAGTGGGTCCCGATGTATCTCGGTATTGCAAACCCCATTGCCGGCAATGTGCTGGCCTTTATCGGCGCCGGCATTGTGATGTTTGGTGTGGCCTGGGTGATTGAGCGCCTTGTTTTGCGTCACTTGGTGAACCAAGAGGGCACCACACTGCTGATGGCAACCCTGGGCATCACCTACTTCATGGAAGGCCTGGG
Source organism: Burkholderiales bacterium (assembly GCA_028868305.1). Lineage (GTDB taxonomy): Bacteria > Pseudomonadota > Gammaproteobacteria > Burkholderiales > Burkholderiaceae_C > Allorhodoferax. Next base: position 29,740 of record JAGWUS010000015.1, read on the forward strand.
CCAGACCCTCTTTGGCAGCAGCATCTACAAGATTGACATCGGCATGCCCAAAGACCCAGTGATGATTCTGGAGGGCATGTTTGAGGGCGGGATCCTGATCAACAAGGAGGACTTCTACGCCGCCATCATCGCGGCAGCACTGGTCGCCCTGCTCAGCGTGTTCTTCCAGAAGACAGCCACCGGCCGTGCATTACGTGCCGTGGCCGATGACCACCAGGCCGCACAAAGTATCGGCATTCCACTGAACCGCATCTGGGTGATCGTGTGGTGCGTGGCGGGCGTTGTTGCGCTGGTTGCCGGCATGATCTGGGGCAGCAAGCTTGGCGTGCAATTCTCGTTGACAACCGTCGCTTTGCGTGCGCTGCCGGTGGTGATTCTGGGGGGGCTGACTTCAGTGCCTGGCGCCATTGTGGGTGGTTTGATCATCGGCGTGGGCGAGAAGCTGTCCGAGGTGTACCTGGGTCCCTATGTGGGCGGTGGGATCGAAATCTGGTTTGCCTACGTGCTGGCGCTGGGCTTCCTGCTGATCCGTCCCCAGGGCTTGTTTGGCGAAAAAATAATCGACAGGGTGTAACCCTGACAGATCATTGAGAGAAGACTATGTTCTACAGAGAAAACGGCCAATTCAAGACGACCTACCGGGCCGACCAGCAAATCTTCCCGATTGCGCAGGATCGTCTGGCCATCCTGGCGCTGCTGGTGCTTGCCTTTGTCGTGGTGCCTTCGCTGGCAAGTGACTACATGTTCCGCGCCATCTTCATACCCTTCCTCATCTTCTCGCTGGCCGCGGTGGGCGTGAACATCCTGGTCGGATTTTGCGGACAGATTTCGCTGGGGTCCGGTGCCTTCATGGCGGTGGGTGCCTATGCGGCCTACAATTTTTTTGTGCGTATCGAGGGCATGCCCCTGCTGATTGCACTGGTACTGGGTGGTGTGAGTTCCATGCTGTTTGGCATCGTGTTCGGCTTGCCGAGCCTGCGGGTGAAGGGCTTGTATCTTGCGGTGGCCACACTGGCTGCGCAATTCTTTGCGGACTGGATGTTCCTGCGTATCCAGTGGTTTACCAACTATTCGCCTTCCGGCTCGGTGTCGGTTTCCAACCTGCAGGTGTTCGGCTTATCGCTGGAAAGCCCACTGGCCAAGTACCTGTTCTGTCTGGTACTGCTGGCGGTGATTGCGCTGCTGGCCAAGAATCTGGTGCGGGGCGCCGTGGGCCGCGAGTGGATGGCGATTCGTGACATGGATGTGGCTGCCGCCGTGATTGGCATTCGTCCCATGTTCGCCAAACTCAGTGCATTTGCCGTGAGCTCTTTTATCGTGGGCGTGGCCGGGGCACTGTGGGCCTTCATCTACCTGGGTGCCTGGGAGCCCGCAGCGTTCTCGGTAGACCAGTCGTTCAAGTTGCTGTTCATGGTCATCATCGGTGGCATGGGTTCCATCATGGGCAGCTTCTTTGGCGCCGCTTTCATTGTGGTGCTGCCTATTTTCCTGAACCAGTTTCTTCCTGCGCTGGCGGGTGTACTGGGTGTTGAAATTTCCACAGCGGTTGCGTCCCACGCCGAGTTGATGATCTTCGGCGGGCTGATCGTGTGGTTCCTGATTGTGGAGCCCCACGGACTGGCCAAGTTGTGGTCCGTTGCCAAGCAGAAACTGCGTCTGTGGCCGTTTCCGCACTGATCGTGTCGACCTAGTTTTCCGCGTTCCCTTGTGCTTCAACATTCATTTACAGGAGAGACAAATGAAGCTTCGCAAAATCGTACTCGCATCCGCTCTGGTTGCAACCGGTGCCTCTGCGTTTTTGGCTGGCAATGCCTTTGCCCAGGCCAAAGAGCAGTTCATTCCCGTGTTGTCCTACCGTACCGGGCCCTACGCACCCAACGGTGTGCCATGGGCGAATGGCTACGTCGACTACATCAAGCTGACCAATGCCCGTGGAGGCATCAACGGCGTTAAGTTCTCTTTTGAAGAATGTGAAACCGGCTATGACACCGCCCGCAGCGTGGAGTGCTATGAGCGTCTGAAGAGCAAGGGGGCGTCGTTTGTTCAACCCTTGTCGACCGGCGCCACATTTGCCATTACCGAAAAGGCCCCGGCGGACAAGATCCCCGTGGTGACGGTGGGCTATGGCCGCAGCGAGAGTGCGGATGGCACCGTGTTCAAGTGGAACTTCCCGCTGGCAGGTACCTACTGGGTGGCCGCAGACGCCATCATGCAAGCCATTGCCAAGAAAGAAGGTGGCTTTGACAAGCTCAAGGGCAAGAAAATTTCCCTGGTGTACCACGACAGCCCGTTCGGAAAGGAGCCCATCCCCCTGCTGCAAGAGCGCGCGGCCATGCATGGCTTCACGCTGACCCTGCTGCCGGTGACCGCCCCCGGCGTTGAGCAGAAGGCCACCTGGCTGCAAGTGCGCCAGAACAAGCCTGACTATGTGGTGCTGTGGGGCTGGGGCGTGATGAACTCCACCGCCATCAAGGAGGCACAAGCCACCGGTTACCCCCGCGAAAAGATGTACGGCGTCTGGTGGGCAGGTGCAGAACCTGATGTGAAGGACGTGGCTGAGGGTGCCAAAGGCTATAACGCGGTGGCTATGCAGCATGGTGCGGAGCCACAGTCCAAGGTGGTGAAAGACGTATTGGCCTTGGTGCACGACAAAGGCCATGGCACGGGACCGAAGGAAGAAGTGGGCCAGGTGCTGTACATGCGTGGTGCAATGAGTGCCATGCTCGCCATTGAAGGCGTGCGTGCAGCGCAAGAGCGCTTTGGCAAAGGTAAGGTCATGACAGGTGAGCAAGTGCGTTGGGGCCTGGAAAACCTGAACCTGACTCAGCCCAAACTGGATGCACTGGGCTTTGCCGGTGTGATGCGCCCCATTAGCACGTCGTGTGTGGATCACATGGGGGCGTCCTGGGCTCGTATTCACACCTGGGATGGCAAGGGATGGAAGTTCACTTCCGACTGGTTGCAGGGAGATGAGCAGATTATTAAACCGCTGGTCAAGAGCACTGCGGCCAAGTATGCAGCGGAGAAAAAGCTGACACCCCGCACGTCAGCGGACTGCCAGTCTTAATCCAAGTGCGGCCCGCAAGGGCCGCCAAATGAAAGAGGCGCTTGCGCACTCTTTCATTTGGTCTGAATGGAAATTTCACAATGAGTGACTCCAAAAATATCGTTCTCAATGTCAATGGCATTGAAGTCATTTACAACCACGTCATCCTGGTCCTCAAGGGCGTCTCGCTGCAGGTTCCCGAGGGCGGCATTGTCGCCATCCTGGGGGGTAACGGTGCGGGGAAAACAACCACGCTTCGGGCCATTTCCAACCTGCTGGCAGGCGAGCGCGGTGAGGTCACCAAGGGCTCCATCGAACTGTGTGGCGAACGCATCGAAAACCTTTCACCGGCCGACCTGGTGCAGCGTGGTGTGGTGCAGGTCATGGAAGGACGCCACTGCTTTGCCCACCTGACCATTGAGGAAAACCTGCTCACGGGTAGTTACACCCGCAAGAGCAAGGCAGAAATTGCTGCCAATCTGGAAAAAGTCTACAACTATTTCCCGCGACTCAAGACTCGCCGCACCAGCCAGGCGGCCTACACCTCGGGCGGCGAGCAGCAGATGTGTGCCATCGGACGCGCGTTGATGGCCAATCCCAGCATGGTGCTGCTTGATGAGCCCTCCATGGGGCTGGCACCACAGATTGTGGAGGAGGTTTTCGAGATCGTGAGTGATCTCAATACCAAGGAAAAAGTGACCTTCCTGCTGGCTGAACAAAACACCAATATGGCCCTGAAGTACGCTGACTACGGCTACATCATGGAGTCCGGCCGGGTGGTGATGGACGGCGCCGCTGAAGACCTGCGGACCAACGAAGACGTCAAGGAGTTCTACCTTGGCGTGGGTGGTGGCGAGCGCAAGAGCTTCAAGGATGTCAAAAGTTACAAACGTCGCAAGCGCTGGCTGGCGTGAAGGGTGAATTGACCATGATGCATTCATTTTTTGATGGCCTGGAGTGCCGTGCTCCCGAGTTGCGCGAAGCCGCCCTCATGGCAGCCTTGCCAGGGCAGATTGCCCATGCCAAACTGGCTTCGCCGGCATTCGGCGTCCTGCTCAAGGATGTCAATCCGGACCACGTGAGCAGTCGCGCGGCGCTGGCACAACTGCCGGTGATCCGCAAGTCCGAGTTGCAGGAGCGTCAGCAGGCGGTGCGCGCCAGTGGTGGCGATGTTTTTGGCGGATTCAGCGCCCTGGAATTTGGCACAGTCATGCCGCGCGTCTTTGCCAGTCCTGGCCCCATTTACGAGCCCGAGGGCATTGGCAAGGACTACTGGCGCCTGGCACGCTCCATGTATGCCGCGGGTTTTCGTCCGGGCGAGCTCATCCACAATTGCTTCAGCTACCACTTTGTGCCGGCCGGCTCCATGATGGAAACCGGTGCCCACGCACTGGGCTGTTCCGTGTTCCCCGGGGGGACCGGCCAGACCGAGCAGCAGGTGCTGGCTATGCGTGATCTGAAGCCTGCGGGCTACATTGGCACCCCAAGCTTTCTGAAGATCATTGTTGAAAAGGCTCTGGACATGGGTGTTGCCCTGCCCAGTGTGACCAAGGCCCTGTTTGGTGGTGAAGCCTATCCGCCAAGCCTGCGGGACTGGTTTGCGCAGCACGGAATTGTCGGGTACCAGTGCTATGCCACGGCAGATCTGGGACTGATCGCCTATGAGACCGAGGCGCGCGAAGGTCTGGTGCTGGATGAAGGCGTGATTGTCGAAATCGTGCGACCCGGCACCGGAGATCCGGTGGCTGAAGGTGAGGTGGGGGAACTGGTAGTGACCACGCTCAGCGAGGGCTACCCCTTGATCCGCTTTGGCACCGGTGACCTTTCCGCGGTGCTGCCTGGCACCTGTCCTACCGGGCGCACCAACACCCGTATCAAAGGCTGGATGGGCCGGGCCGATCAGACCACCAAGATTCGCGGCATGTTTGTGCATGCCAAGCAGGTGGATGAAATCGTCAAGCGCTTTCCTGAGGTCAACCGGGCACGCCTGGTGGTGACGGGTGAAATGGCCAACGACGTCATGACGCTCAAGGTAGAAGCGCTTTCCGCGCAGGAGGGTTTGGTAGCGCGCATTGGTGAAACGATTCGCGATGTCACCAAATTGCGCGGCAACGTGGAACTGGTGGCACATGGCAGCCTGCCTAACGATGGCAAGGTGATTGAAGACGCCCGCAGCTACAAATAGGGACGTCCTTTTGCCCTATGGGACTAGGTGTTTCCCGGGTGGCAAATGATGGGGTAGGGGGGTAGACTCTGCGCATTCATAAACTGGAGGATCTATCCATGAAAAGACTGCTCGTTATCGCTTCTGCCGTCCTGGCCATGTGCGTCCAGGCCCAGACCTATCCCTCCAAACCGATTTCCATCGTGGTGCCGTTTGCGGCGGGTGGGCCCACCGACCGCGTGGCACGTGACCTGGCTGAAGCCATACGCAAGCCGTTGGGTGGCGTGAGCATCATCATCGATAACGTGGCGGGTGCCGGCGGCTCCATTGGCGCGGCCAAAGTGGCTCGCGCAACGCCGGATGGGTACACCCTGCTCCTGCACCACATCGGTATGGCAACCATGCCCGCGCTGTACCGGACACTTCCGTTTAAGGTGGAAAGTGATTTCGAGTACCTGGGCTTGATCAACGATGTGCCGATGACCCTCATTGGTCGCCCCACACTGCCTGCCAAGAATTACAAGGAACTGGTGACCTGGATCGGTCAGAACAAAGGCAAGATCAATCTGGGCAACGCGGGTCTGGGCGCTGCATCGCACCTGTGCGGACTGATGTTCCAATCTGCCCTGCAGACGGACATGACCACTGTTCCCTACAAAGGTACCGCTCCAGCCATGACCGACCTGATGGGCGGACAGATTGACCTGATGTGCGACCAGACCACCAACACCACGCAGCAGATTGAAGGTAAAAAAGTGATTGCCTATGCAGTGACCAGCAGCAAGCCGCTGCATACACCTGCATTGAAGGATTTGCCTACGTTACAGAGCCTTGGTCTGAAAGATTTTGAAGTCTCCATCTGGCACGGCCTGTACGCCCCCAAGGGCACGCCTGCAGATGTCACATCCAAACTCAATGCGGCCTTGAAAGTGGCTTTGAAAGACCCTGATTTCATCAAGAAGCAAGAAGCACTGGGAGCCGTGGTGGTGACTGACAAGCGCGTGGAGCCGGCAGAGCACAAGAAATTCGTGGCAGCCGAAATCGTCAAGTGGGGCCCGCTTATCAAGGCCGCTGGCGTTTACGCGGACTGATTGCTCGATCCGGTCTGGGGTGCTAGACGCCCCAGACAATTTCCATTTCCGCCTTTTGGCAGCGCCGGATCATTTCGATGAATGGCAATGCACGTTGACGCAGGGATATGCCCTCAGACTTTGGGGGCTCTTTGCCTTCGGCTTTCGCATCCCGGGCCAGTTCAGCCTGTCGCGCTTCATCCTGGGCTACGGCAGCTTCCAGCGCGGCAATGGCTGCCGGCATCTGTTCTGGCAGCAAAATACCTTTGCTGTCAGCCGGGCCGTGGTATTTTCCAATAATGGTCAGAATCTGCCGCCCGTTGGGTTCCAGCATGATGAGGTCGCCAGCGGCGCGCGATTTGAATTTGTACATGGAACTTTGAAGGAGTAGGACGGTGGCTGATCTTCACATATTGCGGGAACACACACTGGGACTTGCTGCTGCCCGCAAGGTTGCACTTCAGTGGGCCGAGCAGGTGGAAGGCGAGTTTGACATGCAGTGCACCATTGAAGAAGGGAAAACCGGGGACATGGTTTCCTTCGAGCGCAAAGGGGTGCATGGTACGCTGCATGTCACAAAAGACCGCTTTGAACTGGACGCCAAGCTGGGATTCCTGCTGGGTGCCTTCAAGCACCGCATTGAAGCCGAGATCGTCAAGAACCTGGATAGCCTGCTGTCACCTGCCCAAAAAGCCCCCCGCAAGAAAAGCTGACACTGCAACTGCTACGTTTTTCGTAGCTGTTGGTGCAGATCGCATGCGGGCTACAGCCTGATTTAGCTTAAAGACTCGATCAGTTCAATGTACTGCTGCATCGCGTCTTTGGAATCCGTGCCCTGGAAACCATTCCAGGCATCCCATTTGGCGCGGCCCACCATGTCGGTGAAGCCGGGTTTCTTTTCGGTGTTGTCTCCTACCGTGGCCTGCTTGTAGAGCGCATAGATCTTGAGCAGTGTGCCGTTGTCCGGACGTTCAGTCAGCGATTTCGAGTTCGCAACAGCTGCTTCAAACTTGGATTTCAGAGTGGCCATGGGTTTCTCCATCGGGTTTAAGGTTGGTCAGTATCTTACGGTGGGTTTTGCCGGCAGAATAGAGAGCCCACATTCCTGGAGCATCTATGGTCACGCGAGTCACTGCCAAAAAGGTCCCCGCAAAAGCGCGCAGTGCAGCACAGGGGGTACCAAAGAGTCTGGCGGACGCGGTGGTTGGCTCACTGGGGCTGCAAGGCGAGCGCATGAGCAAGGTCGACACAGCCTGGCTGCGCATGGATTCTCCCGCCAACCTGATGATGATTGTGGGCGTCTGGGTCATCAAGCCCGGAATCCGCTACGACGAGCTGTCCGAACGTCTGCAAGACCGCTTGCTGCGTTACCGCCGTTTTGGGCAGTGCGCCATTGAAGATGCGGCCGGGGCCACCTGGGTCAAGGATCTGAACTTCAACATGGCGCACCATCTGATACGGGAAAAGCTGCCCAGAACAGCGGCAAAGGATCAGCAAAAGGCGCTGCAGGACAGGTTGGCAGCGCTGTGCATGGAGCCCCTGGACCGCAACCGTCCTCTGTGGCAGTTTCACCTGGTCGAACACTACAAGGGGGGCTCGGCGCTCATGGTGCGCATCCACCATTGCATTGCAGATGGTATTGCCCTGATTGCGGTGACCAATTCGCTGATGGATGGCGGGAAGCTGCCGCCAGTCCGGCCAAAACGACTGCACCCCCAGGGAGGGCTAGACGCCGCGGAGGACTGGTTTGAACACGCCATGCTTAAGCCGCTGACCAGTTTGGCGGTCAAGGCGCTGGGCGCTGCCGGCGAGGGTGCGGTGCGCTCTTTTGACATGATGGTGGACCCGCAGAAAGGGGTGGAAAAAGGTCTGCATGGCTCCGTCGATGCCGCCAAACTGGCGATTCAGGCGGTGAGTGATCTGGCGGCGCTGGCGCTCATGCCGGATGATTCGCACACCAGCCTCAAGGGGGTGCCCGGGCTGAGCAAGCGCGTTGCGTGGTGCCCGCCGTTGCCACTGTCGGAAGTCAAGGCCGTGGGCAAGGCACTGAATTGCTCTATCAATGATGTGCTGCTGAGTTGTGTTGCCGGCGCTATCGGGGAATACCTGAAGGCCAAGGGTGAGCCAGTTCAAGGAAAAGACATTCGGGCCATGGTTCCTGTGAATCTGCGACCTCTGGAGGAGGCTTACAAGCTGGGTAACCAGTTCGGGTTGGCGCCCGTGGTGCTACCCATCGGTCTGGATAACCCGGTGGAGCGTGTCTACGAGGTTCGTCGCCGCATGGGCGAACTCAAGGGCAGCATGCAGCCCTTGCTGGCATATGGCTTGCTGGCGGTGGCTGGACTGCTTGTGAAGCCCGCGCAGGACGCCCTGCTCAGCCTGTTTTCCAGGAAGACTACCGCAGTCATGACCAATGTGCCCGGTCCGCGTGAGAAGCTCAAGCTCTGCGGCTCAACCATTGAGGAGTCCCTGTTCTGGGTACCGCAGAGCGGCACGGTGGGGCTGGGCGTCTCGATACTGAGCTATGGCGGTGGCGTACAGTTTGGCGTGGTGTCCGATGCCACCTTGTGCCCGGATCCACAGCACATCATTGACCTGTTTGAGCCCGAGTTTGCCAAGCTGGCCGTGGTGACCCTGATGCTGCCCTGGGGGGAGTAATCAGTCCGCCAGTTCGGCCCGCGCCAGGTCGACCTCCAGACGCTCCTTGGCGTCAATGGGCTTGATCGCTGCGGCCTTCTCATAGAGGCGTGTGGCCTGTTCGGCGTGCTTGTCACCTTCCAGCATGACCAGCGCATTGGCGTACTCCATGATGGCATTGGGCGCCTTGGGGGTCAGCAGCAATCCTTGCTGGAACAGCTTCAGACTGGTGTCCTTTTTGACGCCGTAAGTCATGTTACCGATCAACAGGCCCACCTTGTCAATGACTTCAGCATGAAACATGCCCAGCGCAAACAGCGCATCCGCATGGCGGGGCTCCAGCTGTATGGCAGTTTCCAGGGCAGCCTTGATCCTGCTGCCAATGCCCTGTGCCAATGCCCTGGCGACGCTGATGCTCTGGCTGTAGCGCCCCAGCGAATAGGCCTGCCAATAGTGGGCGCCGACAACTTCAGGGTGCGCTTTGGCCTGGGCTGAGGCACGTTCTGCCACCTCCAGATACAACGCCTGCCGTGATTTTTCGCTGGACTCCAGGTAGGTTGCGTAGACACACGCTGCCTTGTGCGCCACCACCAGCCCGTGTGGGCCGCTTTTCAGGCCGGCGTCATAGGCTTTTTGATAGTCGCCGTTGTGGTAGTGCACCCAGGCAGCCAGCACCCTGGGGTGCTCCGGCAACGGTTCCCTGTCGCCTGCGTGCAGGCGTGCCCACTGCCTCTTGACGCCTGCGGCATCGAACTCGAATTCGCCAGTTGTGGGAAAGGGCGTCCACTGGGCCATTGTGCGTACATTCAGACGCCGGCTGCGCCCTGGTAGGCGCTTACCAGGCTGAGCAGGTGTTCGCGCTGGCCCTGTTCCAGGTAGGGGATCAGCAGGTTCAGCACATGGTGTGCGCCCCGCATCAGGGCGGCCTGCGCGCTTTCGGGCTCCAGCGCCTTGCGCGGGTCGCGCACGTACTCGTAACTCAACCAGTAGGTCAACACCACGACCATGCTGGTGGCCGTGGGTTCAATTTCGCGGGAGTCTACGCGCACGGCACCTGAGCGGCTCATGCTGTCAAGCATGGCCTTGACCGATCGGGTCTTGTTCTTCAGCACGAACTGAAAGTGCGTTTCCAGTCGACGGTTCTTGCTCAGCAAATCGTTGAGGTCGCGGTACAGAAACCTGTATTGCCAGATCAGCTCGAACAGGGAATGCATGAAGAACCAGGCATCCTCCACGTCACGTACGTTGTCACTGGCATTCAGCAATTCATTGAGGGAGCGCTCATAACGGTCAAACAGGGAATTGATCAGCTCATCCTTGGCCGGATAGTGGTAATACAAATTGCCGGGGCTGATACCCATCTCGGCACTGATAAGGGTGGTCGAAACGTTGGGTTCCCCAAAGCGGTTAAACAAGTCCAGCGTGACTTCAAGAATGCGCTCTGCCGTCCGGCGGGGGGCTTTTTTGACCATGTACCTGCCTGCTCAGTGTGTTGTGTGGTGCCTGGATGCCGCGACGACTTCATCCAGATCGTCCATCACCTCCTGCAGGGTGGCGATGGCCCGGCCCACGCGTGTGGGGGGCTTGGTGGTCTTGCTCAGGTGGCGGTGCATGTCATCCAGCACGTCGTGGTTCAGGCTGATGCCATGACGCGCCAGCTTGGCCGAGAGCCCGGTCTTGCGCGAGCGCAGCATCTGGCGTGTCTGCTGGTAGGCGTGCTCTGCCAGGTGCCTGCGCTGGGCGTAGCTGAAGGTGTTGGCCAGGTACAGTTCCGGATCGCGGTGGTCTGGCTCAATCAGGATGATGTCGGTGTGGGGGTAGGCATGCTCATACTGGCGCATGCCAAGCTCCATGCGCGAGTGGATCATGGAGCGGAAGGTCTGGCTCAACACCGCAGGCAGGCCCCCGTCGACAATGCGCGGGATCTTTCGCTTTTCCGATGGCAGGCCACGCTGCATCACCTTGGCGACCTGCGGGGATGTTGCATCAAATGGCACCAGGGGATTCAGGCACAAGAGAAGGTCAACACCATCTTCCAGCGCAACCGAGGCGTGCATGGTTTTCTTGAGCGCGCCGTCCACGTAATACTGGTCGTCAATCTCCACGGGCGGGAACAGCCCTGGCAACGCGGAGCTTGCCTGAACCGCCTGCGAGATGGGCACATGGTCCCAGCCGGGTCGGCCGAAAGGCGCCGGTTCGGCACTGTCAAGATTGGTGGCGACCAGGGTCAGCTTGGTCTTGAGCTTGCGAAAATCGTTGGTGCGGCCTTTCTGGCTGAACAGGCGGGCCAACTGTGTATCCACCTGCCGGTTGGAGAATGCGCCAGTGGGCAGCCCCGGAGCCAGGCGCTCCAGTGCTGTGATGAACGATTTGCGGCCCAGCGTCATGCCCCAGAAGGCCGATAGCATCAGACCCGGTAGCATGATGCCGCGGCGTGCAAACTCGCCGTAGGCGGGCTCCATGAGCCAGGATGGGTCAAAAGTCTCGGACTTTTCAGTGTCGTTCTCAATGAACGAGGCGCACAGTTCGCGCGGCGTCATCCCGTTGGCCAGGGCGGCAACAATGAATCCTCCGGCCGACACGCCCACGTAGTGTTCCAGTTTGGTGAAGTCAAGGCCGACAAGGGACTCCTCCAGCGCACACATGGCACCAATTTCGTAAATCGCGCCCAAAGGGCCTCCGCCCGCCAAAGCCAGCGCGATTTTGGGAGACTTGTTGGGTTCAGCGTTCATATAGGCAAAGTGTAGATGCCGCGGAGTTGCCGTGTTGTTGCGTTGCAGCAAGATAAAGGGGCGCCTGTGCGCCCCTTAACTGTTGGTTACCAGACCTGCTTTCAAGACTGGGCATGGTCAGGAACCACCTATTGGCTGGATTTCGCCTTCGCTGCTGGTTTTTTTGCCACGGTTTTGGATGCAACCGCTCTGCTTACGGGTGCTTTGCTTGCCGGCTTGGTGGCGGCAACCTTCGTGGCTGGCGCCTTGGGAGACAGCTTTTGCACCGCCTTGTTCAATTCTTCAATGCGGGCAATGAGTGCGTTTACATCCTTGGCGGAAGGTACGCCCAGCTTGTTCAAAGCCTTGGCAACACGCTCTTCAAAAATGTTTTCCAGTTTGTCCCACTGGCCCGAAGCCTTGCTGGAAATATCGGTGGCCATATTGGACATCTTGGCTGTGGCTTCTGTAATCTTTTCTTCGGCAGCCGCCTGCGTCTTGCGCTGGATGTGCACGCCCTCCTTTACGAGGGCTTCAAATGCCTTGGAACCTTCTGCCTGCGCGCGTGTAAAAGCGCCCAAGCCGGCTTGCCAGATCTGCTGGGCCGAATCCTTGACGGACCCAGACAGGTGCGTACCTGCGCTTGACGAAGAAGTCTTGCTTTTGTGAAGTTTGGTGACCATGGAGCACTCCTCTATTCAAATGGGATATATCAAACGGTACCACTGTACCCGGCTACCAAGGGAAGTTGTAGGTTGCCTATCCTATTTATGGGTCAGCGATAATCCACTTCTTAACAGGCGTACACACCCACTACCCATGAGCCCAGCAGCACCGCATTCTTCCGCGCCGAAAGTTGCGCTTATTACTGGCATTACCGGACAAGATGGTTCCTATCTGGCCGAGTTGTTGCTGGAAAAGGGCTATGTGGTGCACGGTATCAAGCGCCGGGCCAGTTCATTCAACACCAGTCGGGTGGACCACATCTACCAAGACCCGCATGTCGACAACGCCCGATTCAAGCTGCACTACGGTGATTTGAGCGACACCAGTAACCTGACGCGCATCATTCAGCAAGTGCAGCCGGACGAGGTTTACAACCTGGGCGCCCAGAGCCACGTTGCTGTCAGCTTTGAGAGTCCTGAATACACGGCTGATGTAGACGGCATGGGAACGCTGCGAATTCTTGAAGCCATTCGTATCCTTGGGCTGGAAAAGAAAACCCGCTTCTACCAAGCCTCTACCAGCGAGCTATATGGTCTGGTACAAGAGATTCCTCAAAAGGAAAGTACACCGTTTTATCCACGCAGCCCCTATGCGGTAGCCAAGCTCTATGCCTACTGGATTACGGTGAACTACCGCGAGGCCTATGGCATGTATGCCTGTAACGGCATCCTTTTCAATCATGAGAGCCCGCGTCGTGGCGAAACCTTCGTCACCCGCAAAATCACCCGTGGTCTGGCCAATATCGCCCAGGGGCTGGAAGACTGCCTCTACATGGGCAATATGGACGCCCTGCGCGATTGGGGCCATGCCAAAGACTATGTGCGCATGCAATGGATGATGCTGCAGCAGGACCAGCCACAAGACTTTGTCATTGCTACCGGCGTGCAATACAGCGTGCGCGACTTCATCACCTGGACTGCTGCAGCCTTGGGTGTATCGGTTCGGTTTGAAGGCAAGGGAGTGGACGAGCAAGCCGTGGTTACCTCTCTGACAGGGGACGGTTCACCAGCACTCAAGGTGGGGCAGATCATCGTGAAGGTGGATCCGCGCTATTTCCGTCCCACCGAAGTCGAAACCCTGCTGGGGGACCCTTCAAAGGCCAAGGTGGAACTGGGCTGGATTCCCGAAATTACAGCACAGGAAATGTGCAAAGAAATGGTGGAGAACGACCTGGCACAGGCCAAACAGCATGCCCTGCTCAAGAAGCATGGTTATGCAGTGAGTGTGAGTGTGGAATGACGGCTGAACGCATCTACGTGGCCGGCCACCGTGGAATGGTGGGGTCGGCCATCGTTCGCACCCTGTTGGCGCAAGGGGTGCCGCCAAGCGCCATCATCGCACGCACTCACGCTGAGTTGGACCTTTGTAATCAGCAGGCAGTGCAGGACTTTTTTGCAATGGAACGCCCCACGCAGGTTTATCTGGCCGCTGCAAAGGTGGGGGGCATTCATGCCAATAACACCTACCCAGCAGAATTCATCTATGACAATTTGATGGTGCAGGCCAACGTGATCCATGCTGCACACACCCATGGGGTGCAGAAGCTTCTGTTTCTGGGCTCAAGTTGCATTTACCCTAAGCTGGCGCCGCAGCCCATGGCCGAAGACGCCTTGTTGACCGGCCCGCTGGAGCCGACCAATGAGCCCTACGCCATCGCCAAGATCGCGGGCATCAAACTGTGCGAGAGCTACAACCGGCAGTATGGACGTGACTACCGAAGCGTCATGCCTACGAATCTGTATGGCCCGGGCGATAACTACCACCCCGAAAACAGCCACGTCATTCCTGCGCTGATTCGTCGGTTTCACGAGGCCAAGATCAATGGGGTTCCAGAGGTGGTAATTTGGGGAACGGGCACGCCAAGGCGAGAGTTCTTGTATGTGGACGATATGGCGGAGGCGTGTGTGTTCGTGATGCAGCTATCACTAAATACTTATCAAGTCCACACACAACCGATGCAAAGTCATATAAATGTCGGATTTGGGTCAGATGTAACCATCGACGAGCTTGCGCATGCGATAGGTGGCGTTGTGGGTTATGGAGGCAAGATTGCATTTGATTCAACCAAGCTTGATGGTGCGCCACGGAAGTGGATGGACAGCACTTGTCTCCGAAAGTTCGGCTGGCGACCTCAAGAGACGTTGTTGGCGGGGCTGCAGAAGGCTTACGCGGACTATCTGTCGGTGATTCGGCGGCCATAGGAATTCGCAGAACTGGGCCCCGTGAAGCGCCGCGCGGACACAATGTTTTTGCGCATAGATGTACAGGTCAAATGCGTTGTCGAAGATATCAAGATGTCTAAGTTTATTTTTTAAATGGAGCTGGCTTATAGCGATGACACCTAGCTTAGCTGACAAGATTCGGCGTTCTCGTGAACGTTATCGTCTCATAGCATTTTCAGGAGTTGCTGCAATTTTTTCCAGAGTTGTGTCGGCAATAGTGGGATTGGCATCTGTACCCATGGTTGTCCATCATGTAGGTAAGGAGCAGTTTGGTTTATGGATGTTGGTTAGCTCCTTGGTCGTTTGGATGCAGCTTGCTGACTTTGGTATTGCAAATGGGTTGACAAATGCCCTGACTGAGGCCCATGGCCGCGACGACTCAAAAGCCGCAAGTGGATACATGTCATCTGCTTTTGCGATGACATTTCTGATTGCATTGGGCTGCATGCCCATAATTGCAATTCTCTATATCGCGGCACCTTGGGGATCAATCCTAAATATCTCTGACCCGGCTCTTGTTGTGCTGGCAAGTGATGCTCTGCTGGTAGTCGGACTTGCCTTTGTAATTAACATTCCACTATCTCTAGCGGGGCGAGCCTATATTGCTTATCAACGAAGCTTTGTCCCGATGAATTTCCAAGCGAGCGCTTCGGTTTTTTCGTTTATTTCCATGTGGTATGTAATCGAGCGTGGAGGAGGGTTGCTATTGCTCGTTGCAATATCTGCATTTGTCCCCGTGTTGGCTAACTTATTACTCTGCTGTTTTTTACCCAAGTTAGACCCATATTTGCGATTAAATTTGAGAAACGTCAGTCGAAAAGCAATATCACGAGTAGCTAATTCCAGTTTGCCGCTTTTCTTTTTTCAATGCGGCGCATTGTTAGTAAATCAACTCGTTAATATATTGATTGCACATATTGAAAACCTGGCTCTTGTTGCTGATTACAACGTGATTTTACGTATCTATTTATTTGTATTCTCAATAGCAGCCGCCCTCACCAGCCCATTTTATGCTGCGATTCGCGAATCTTTCGAACGTCGCGATATCCCCTGGATAGCAAAAGCAATTCAACGGAGTGTCGCCATACGACTGTTATCGCTATTACCTTTCGTGCTAGTAATGGTTCCCTTTGGGGATTTGATCGTGCAACGATGGATGGGTGCAACAATGGCAGTAAATATCGGCATATATGGCTGGAGTTGTGTAGCTACATTGCTAGTCTTTTCTTCAGTTAGCTCATTGTTGAGCGAGACTTTGAGTAGTCTGGATGACATTTGGGCTCAAATTGGAGTGGTATTCCTGTCAGCTACTATAGTTTTGTCTCTAATATGGTTTCTTGTGCCTATTTTGGGTGTGGTTGGTGTATTTGTTGCGATGACTGCGTCCACCGTCTTTCCAATCATTTGGTCTTCAAAGCGTCTCAATCGAAAGTTTTACTCAAATGAGTCAAATTAAACGCAAATCTAATGGCTTCTCCTTTCACGCAAGTGTGGTGTCGCAATGAGTGAGATAGAGAGGGTCTATGTGCATTTGCCTGCAGTTAGGTCATCGGGTGGGCGCAACTCGTTGTTAAGAGCTACTTACCATTTAATACTGTCATTTTTTAACTTGATCCGGTCGACACTGGTAGGTGGACCAGGAGTTGCATTTCACGCGACAATGGTAATGAGGTCGACATTGCTTTTTGGAAAGGGGTTGAGTGCTTCACAGATCTATAGCCTTATGGCTGCACCAATGGATACCTTTCGCTATTTTGAGTTTGATTTTTTTTGGCGAACTATTAATAAAAGTGTTTCAATCGGGGATTATTTGGATGTATCTTCCCCTCGACTCTTTAATTGGCGTGTTTTAACCAGCGAGAAGACCCGAAGTGCAGTTCTATTAAATCCAGATGGCAAGGACTTGGCTGCAACCGCTCAGCTCTTAGAGGCTGCGGGGTTAAGGAAGTTTTGCGAGCTAAGGTGTGTTCTGGTCAGTGAGCTATTTGAGCCCCCGGCTTCATTTGATACAGTTGCATGCATATCAGTTTTGGAGCATATTCCGCAGGAAGCTGCGATGGCCGCTCTGCAAACTATGTGGGAGCTTCTGCGATCGGGGGGGCGTCTTCTCTTGTCGGTCCCATGCGCGCGAAAAGGATTTGAAGAATATACAGATTTTAATGAGTATGGACTGCTCACTACTGGGAGCGATGGGTTCGTGTTTGGCCAACGCTTCTATGACAGAGAGATGGTTGAGGAATGCATATATTCAATCGTCGGTAAGCCAGTTCGAAGTGCCTATTTTGGTGAAAAAGTCGCTGGTACTTTTGCATCGAATAGAGAGCGTCAGCTATCCGATGCTAGTTATCCTTTTTGGCGTGAATCGTGGACGATGGCCCGTCAATACAGATATTTTGAAAATACGGATAGCATGCCGGGACTAGGTGTTGTCGCCTTTGAGTTTGTAAAGCCATGAAAATTGCGGTCATCGATCACGTTGGAAATCATGGCGGTGGGAGCCGGGTGGTTCGTTTGCTGTTACCTGCGTTGATGAAGTTGGATCCAGAATTGGAGATGACTTATTACGGAAATCCTGCTGCCATACGGCGTGAGGGGATTGAGAGTGAGTTTGCAGCAGCAGGAATCCGTGTACTTGCTCTTGACTCATTGCGACTAAGAAATAGTCCTATATTAGGATCGGGATATTTAAAACGCGCGATAGAGTTAATTCAAACTCAACTATTTTCCAAGTTTCCCTGGCTGCCAGTTCGTCTTTCTGGCAACGTTACTCGGGAGATTAGTTGTCGTGTTAAAGGATATGACATAGCGTTCTATCCGTGGCCGTTCCTGTTGAAATTTCCAGAACTCAGTTGCCCCTCTGTGGGGCTTTTTCATGACTTTAATTATAAATATTATTTTGGCGGGTCCTTTGTATTTTCTCCTAGTCAGAGAGCGCAGTTGGAGGAGGAAATGCCTGCATGGCTAGAAAGATCGATACCTGTAGTATCAACAAAATTTATGGCGACAGAGCTTCAGTCTTTTTACCCAACGGTAACTCGTCCCCCGCATGTCGTGCATTTGGCTCCTTTGAGTGTTAATCAAGTTGATCGTACGCAAGCTAGAGAGGCAGTCCGCCAATTTGGAATAACAACGCAGTATTTGCTGTACCCTACTCATCTTTGCAGCCATAAAAATATTGGACCGCTAATTGCCGCATTTGCCCTTCTCCGCCAGCAGGGGCGGGAGCTCGCCTTGGTGTTGACGGGAGCTGGCACCGATGAAGTTAGAGGGTATGCAAACGCGTTTGGAGTACGCCTGGACAAACAGTGCGGAGAAGTACGCGGACTCGGGTACGTTACAAACCATCAAATGGATTGCCTCATTCAATGTGCTGCGGTGATGGTGAGTTCGTCACTTTATGAAGCTGGAAATGGGCCTGGATTGGATGGTTGGGGAAGGGGAATTCCTGTGGCAATGTCCAACATACCGGCATTTTTAGAGCATATTCACGTATCTGGTGTAAAGGCTAAAGTATTTGATCCACGCAGCCCCGAAGACATAGCTGACAAGATCGCGAGTATTCTCGACAATCCAGAGCGGGCTCGGGCGGACGCCGCGTCTTCTCTCGAAGCGTTAGGGCGTCTAACTTGGGAGCAAACTGCGGAAGCCTATCTGAAAGTATTTAAGAATGCGGTTCACCATACTGCGGGGTAATATTTCTGGTAATGATGGATTTGAGAGGTAAATGGGACGAAGACTTGCCGGAGTCAAAATAGAGTGATGCCGACCAATTTTTACTAGGTGAACTTATGGAAAAAATTCCAGTATATCAACCATCTCTGTCTGGAAGAGAAAAAGAGTATGTTCTTGACTGCCTTGATTCCACTTGGATATCTTCAAAGGGTAGTTATATTAATCGTTTTGAGCAGAGCTTTGCTGAAAAAATAAGGGTAAAGCATGCCACCTCTGTGAGTAATGGTACCGTTGCGCTGCACTTGGCCTTGGTTGCTTTGGGCATAGGTCCCGAAGATGAGGTAATCGTTCCAACATTAACTTACATTGCCTCAGTCAATGCCATTGCATATACAGGTGCAAAACCCGTATTCGTTGATTCTTTGCGAACGACGTGGCAAATTGATCCAGATGATATCCGTAAAAAAATAACAAAAAAAACAAGAGCGATAATGGTCGTCCATTTATATGGACACCCGTGCGATATGGATGCGATTATGAAAATCGCTGAGGAATATGGATTATTCGTAGTGGAGGACTGTGCAGAGGCCTTCGGCTCACTTTACAAGGGAAGGCCGGTAGGTGGCATAGGGCACATATCCACCTTTAGTTTCTTCGGAAATAAAACAATAACAACTGGTGAGGGCGGCATGGTAGCAACAAACGACCAAACCTTGTTTGAACGCGCGGTACACTTCAAAGGTCAGGGACTCGCTACTCACCGCCAATACTGGCATGATGTAATTGGATATAACTATCGAATGACAAATATATGTGCTGCAATTGGCTTGGCGCAACTCGAGCAAGCAGACGAATTCTTGAAACAAAAAAGAAGGGTCGCGAACAGATATCGCGAAGAACTGGTAGGCTGCCCTCTAGATATTCAAGGCGAATATGGCGATGTATATAATTCTTACTGGATGGTTTCTATTTTGGTAGATAATGCGACTAAACGAGATGCTTTAATGCAGCATTTGGATAGAAATGGAATTGAAACTCGCCCTCTTTTCTATCCGGTTCATACAATGCCGATGTATAGCGAGAAATTTCAACGTCACCCTGTAGCTGAAGATCTTGGTTGGCGGGGGGTGAATTTACCTAGCTGGCCCGGGCTTTCAGATTCAGACATTGTCAGAATATCAGCTGTGATTAAAGACTTTCTCTAAGGTGACTATGAGGGTGATCTTCGGAGCTTCCGGATTTGCAAGAGAGGTTTACATAATCCTCACGCGGCTATTTGCTAAAGATGTTAGCATTGAATGCTTTGTTTGCGCCGATCAAGAGATAGCTAATGTTGGAAAAATACGCGGGATACCTGTAATTTCAGAATCGGATTTCTTTGCTCGATATAAGAAAGAAGAGATTGAGGCCTATGTAGCCGTAGGCGCACCATCACTCAAGCAGAAAATCGTTAAAAAGATCAAAGCCTGGAACCCTGCAACAGCCTTTCCCTCACTAATTGATCCTTACGCAGTAGTGGATATAGAGGGTGGGACAGTCCTTGTTAAGGATGGGGCAATAATTTGTTCGGGCGCCGTAGTTACTACGGATGTAGTTGTTGGCGAATTTTCATTGATCTACACTAATTGTACGGTTGGGCACGATACTCGAATTGGTGCATTTTCAACGCTTTCACCTGGCGTTAATATCTCTGGCAATGTGGAAATTGGCGAATGCGTATTTTTTGGTACAGGGTCTGTTGCCATTGAGAGGATTACTGTAGCTTCTGGTGCGGTAATTGGTGCGGGTGCGGTAGTTGTATCAAATATCAGTGAGCTGGGAGTTTATATTGGTATCCCTGCGAAGCAGAAGGAATCTCGATGAGAGTCGGGCTTCTCAGTTACGGTTTTACTGGCTGGGGGGGGGGGGTCGATTTTGTTCGCTATGTGGCGTCAGCGCTGACGGATACTCAATCGAAGAGCCTTGAAGGTAAAGCTCTCTTCCTGCCAGGCGATGATTTTTTGTTCAACTTTAAAAAAATAATCTATCCGATGCGCTCGGCTCTGATGAGTGCGATGAAAGGGGCGTCGCCAGTTTTTCAGAAATATCCTGGATATTCAGAGAGAAATTTTAGAGAAATTTTTTCTGATTTTTCTGAGAGCTTTGATTTGATATATTGTGGGTCTAGCTATAAATCTCAACTGGATTTGGCCTGCAACTATAAAATGAATGTGGTCTTGCCCTGTATGGTTCCGCCCGCTCCCGGGTTCCCGTTGCCCTGGATTGGATATCTGTACGATTTTCAACATAAATATTTGACCTATTTATTTGATGAGAATGAGGTGAAAAGACGCGATGACGATTTCGCTCTCATGTTGGGTACAGCAAGACACATAATTGTAAATTCGCAATCAGTTGCAAATGACGCTAATGATTTCTTTCCAGCCCACTCAGCAAAGGTTCACGTGCTACCATTTAGTCCGTGTCCACAGCAGTCTTGGCTTGAGTCCAATCTGGATGTTCGGAGTAAGTTTGGGCTTGTCAAGCCATACTATTTGGTAAGCAATCAGTTTTGGAAACACAAAGACCATGCTACTGTTTTCCGTGCTTATGCACGTTACATTCTGGCAGGTGGTGACGCATTACTAGTCTGCACGGGTGGTACGAAGGACTATCGATTCCCTGAGTATTATGGTGAACTCATGGGGCTTATAAATGAATTGCGGATTTCGGATAAGGTCAGAATTCTTGGGCATATACCGAAAATAGAGCAAATTGCCTTGATTAAAAAAGCGCGTTCTGTCGTCCAGCCGACCCTTTTTGAGGGGGGGCCCGGCGGCGGTGCATCGTACGACGCCATTGCACTGGGTGTTCCAGTTATTGCTTCCGACATTCCTGTGAATTTGGAAATGAATTGTGGCGATGTTACTTTTTTTAGAGCCGGAGATGACCAACATTTGTTTGAGGCATTTGTCGACCAAGATAGGATGGGGATTTTAGAGATGGACGTGGAGTCACTTTGGATGGCAGGAATTCGTCGTAGACGGCTTTGCGGTGATGTATTGGTTGATATCGCTGAGCAAGCGATTGATAGAAATTAAATATGCCTCTGCTATAAATTTGATTGGTCACGTGAGCTCCGTGTGGTGTTTTGGAGGAACTCGAGGTCTGAAGCCTGTAATCAATTTGCACACCATTTCACATGAAGTGGATAATAAAAGCTTTTTCATTTTGTAGTTGATGTATTCAGTGCAGCTCTAAAATGTATAAAAACTCTGCGGATATTTCTTCACGTGAGGTTCCTTTTGTTACCGTGATCGTCGCGGTGTATAACGGTGCCGCGACGCTAAAGCAGTGCATCGACAGCGTCGCTTCACAAACATTTCGTGACATTGAGTTAATCGTGGTCGATGGGGGTTCAACCGACGGCACTGTAGGCCTGCTAGTTGCCAATGCCTCGAAATTGAGTTATTGGATATCCGAGCCAGACAAGGGAATCTATGACGCCTGGAATAAAGGATTGCAGCACGCCACCGGAGACTGGATTCTTTTTCTAGGCTCAGATGATTATCTTTATGACGAACGCGTTTTGGAGTCGATGGTTCCGCATTTAGAGACGCTGCCGAGCAATATTCGTATTGCTTATGGCCAAGTGTTGATCGTGAACAAGACTGGACATGCCCTCTATGCTATCGGGGCTCCTTGGCATACGATAAAAAAGAGATTCAGGCAAGTCATGTGTATTCCGCACACGGGGACACTGCATCATCGTACTTTGTTCGACCAACATGGTAATTTCGATAGCTCATATCGTATTGCTGGTGACTACGAGTTTTTGTTGCGGGAACTGAAGCAGGCGGACGCTTCTTTTATTGAGAACAATATTGTTGCAGCTATGCGAGTTGGAGGAGTCGGAAGCGATCCGTCTAATGGTATTCGGGTAATGCGGGAAACGAGGCGTGCCGCTCGGGTTCACGGCAGGCTATTTCCAGGGAGGTACTGGCTCATGGCGGTTATGAGCATTTACTTCCGGGCGGTTTTGTGGGATTTTTTGGGAGATAGGCAATCCAGAAGACTGTTGGATTTTGCTCGCAGAGTCTTCAAGGGAAAGCCAGCGTATTGGACCAAGACGTAATCCACGCATTCCAATGAATTTCGGCCGCCCAAAGTCCTTAATTAGTGTCATCGTTGCCGTATATAACGGTGCCGCTACGCTGCAGCAGTGCATTGACAGCGTAGTCTCACAAACATATCAAGACGTTGAGTTGATTGTCATTGACGGTGGTTCAACCGACGGCACTGTCGACCTGCTGGTTACCAACGCCTCGAAGCTGGGCTATTGGGTATCCGAGCCCGACAAAGGCATTTACAACGCATGGAACAAAGCTCTGCGCCATACCAATGGCGAGTGGGTCTGCTTCCTGGGTGCGGACGATTACCTCTGGAGCAACGATGCAATGGCCAGGATGGCCGAGGTGTTAAAGACTTTGCCCCCAGAGACGCAAATCGCCTATGGACAGGTCATGTTGCTGGGGTTGGACGATGCGCCGCTGTACTTGGTCGGCGAGCCCTATAACATCAAGGCAGGGCAGCGTGTTGACGTTATGGGCATGCCGCCGCACCCTGGTTTGATGCATCGCCGAGCAGTGTTTGAGGAGCGTGGCGGCTTTGATGAGAGCTTCCGGATTGCAGGCGATACCGAGTTGCTGCTGCGCGAACTGCAGCGCGCCCCTGCGCGCTTTGTTCCTGGCGTGATAGTTGCCGGAATGCGGCAGGGGGGTATCAGCAGCAAGCCAGCGAATGTTCTCAAGTCACTGCAAGAGCTCCGGCGTATTCAGCGCAAGCACGGAATCCGCTGGTCCGGTGTGCCCTTGACCCTCGCCAGGCTGCGGGCCTCTGTTCGCTGGATCTTGTGGAGTGTGATGGGAGAGCGTTTTACCAGGCTGGTGCTCGATTTCGGTCGCAAGGTTTTGGGTAAGCCCGCGTACTGGACGCGGACGTGAACGCATCTAGTTCCGTGAAGCGCACAAAAAAAAATTCGCTCGATTTGCTGAGGCTTGTGGCCGCCACACTGGTGCTTTACAGCCACCAGTTTGCGCTACTCGGGGCACCGGACCCGTCTTTCTTTGGCTGGAACACCTTTGGTGGCGCAGGGGTAACCATATTCTTCTTTCTGAGTGGCATGCTGGTCTGGTCCAGTTGGGACCGAGACCCGGACTGGGGTCGTTTTTTTTACCGGCGCTCCCTGCGGATTTTTCCGGCGCTATGGGTGGCAGTGGCACTGACTGTTTTGCTACTGGGGCCGCTTGTTTCCACCTTGCCTTGGCAGCAGTACTTTGGAACGATGGAAACTTGGCGCTATTTCACAACGGCAGCGTTCATCAATCAGCACAACTTGCCAGGAGTGTTTACGGAGAATTTCTACCCGCGGGTGGTCAATGGCTCGCTATGGACGCTCCCGGTAGAGTTTTTGTGTTACGTCTCGGTAGCGATGGTGGGCAGCCTCAGGCGGGCTCCCAAAGGTGTAACGATTGCAGTGAATCTGCTCATTTTGGTGCTGCTGGCTTCCTGGGGGCCGCTGCTCACTGGCGCGCGCTTTTCGCCGCATTTTGAAATGATTGCGGTCTTTTGGTGGGGAGTCCTGTACGGTTATTGCATGCTAGCACCGTGGCGAATGACGCCAGATAACAAGATGGCGTTGTCCCTGGCCATGTTGGCTTTTCTGTTTTTTGCGTTTGTGGGGGAGCGCAGCTTTGACCGGGCGGCTATGCTGGCATGCGCAGCCTGTCTGGTGCACATCGCGTGCAGGGTTTCAGTGGGAGCCAGGCTGACAGATCGCGTGGGAGATCTTTCTTACGGCATGTATATTTTTGCTTTCCCGGTGCAACAAATGGTGGTGTACTGGGGCCGTGGGCAGAACTGGAGTTGGGGCCTGCATTTTTGCCTGTCGATGCTTGGGACGACCCTGCTGGCCTACGCCTCCTGGCATCTGGTCGAAAGCTGGGCTTTGCGTTACAAGCCGAAGACCGAAAGACCACTGAAGACACCCGCCGCATGACCGCAACCGCTTCCGTCTCCGCAGTGATTCCCTGTTTCCGGTGCGTCCGGACGCTGGAGCGCGCGGTCGCCTCGGTTGCCGGGCAAACCGTATTGCCGCAGGAACTGATCCTGGTCGATGATGGCAGCGGTGACGAAACACGGGTTCTGATGACGCAACTGCAAAACAGATACCAGTCGGGTTGGATCAGGCTAGTACTATTGGATACCAACGCTGGGGCAGCTAGTGCACGCAATGCAGGCTGGGACCAGGCGCGGGGGGAATACGTCGCCTTTCTGGATGCAGATGATGCATGGCACCCGCGCAAGATCGAGCTACAGGTCAAATTCATGGACTCGCATTCCGGCGTTGCGATCTCTGGTCACGGGCATAGGCAGGTTGAATCCATTCCGGGTACCACGGCGGATATTGATGGTGTGAATTTTGAAGACGTCTCGCCTCTGTATGTACTCTTGAAAAACCCGTTTGTAACGCCGTCCTTCATGGTGCGCAGGAGCCTTGAAAACCGGTTCCCGTCCGGCAGGCGATTTATGGAAGACCATTTCTTCTTGATGCAGGTGTCCGCTGCGGGGCTCAGGATTGCAAAAGCGCACACTCCACTGGCCTATATTTTCAAGTCGATTTTCGGCGAATCAGGTTTGAGCGCCGATCTGGTGCGTATGCAAAGCGCGGAACTGGAGAACTACAGTCTCATGCAGCAGGCTGGGTACCTCTCGGTGGTTTTTGCGCTGGTGCTTAAGGGATACTCGTGGCTCAAATTCTGCCGACGGATGGTCATCGTCAAGGGCAGACTGTTCATTCGCGGAAGAAGCAAGTACTAGGCCATGATTCCCAAATTGATACAAAAGCTGCGCAATTCAGCGCCACTGCGCTCCTTTCTGCAAGGTCATTTCTTCACCGCCATTCCGCTGCTGTACCGGATTGGACATTTCTATTCGCCAATCGTGCATCCTGAGGATGCGAGGTCGCGCGCAGCCCATTTATGGAAGAACCAGGATGAAATGGCGGGAGTTGATTTGCGACCGCAGGCGCAATTGGAATTACTGAAGCAGTTGGCTGTATATACGGCGTCCATCGATTACCCGAAAGACAAGCCACCAGTCGGCATAGGCTACTTTTATAGCAATGACCAGTTTCCTGCCCTGGATGCGGAGTTTCTACATGCCATGCTGTGCCATCTCTTGCCCAAAACAATGGTTGAGATTGGCAGCGGCTTCTCTTCGTTGATTACGGCCCATGTCAACCAACATATTTTTAAAGGGGCACTGGACTTCATCTGTATTGAGCCCTATCCACGAAAATTTTTGACCGATGGTGTTCCTGGCATTAACAGGTTGGTTCAGAAGAAGGTGGAAGTGGTTGAACTGGAGTTCTTTGATTGTCTGCATGCGGGGGACATTCTTTTTATTGATTCATCGCACGTGTCTAAGACCGGTAGTGATGTGAACTACCTGTTTTTTGAAGTTCTGCCGCGGTTGCGCCAGGGCGTTTATGTTCATATTCATGATATTTTCCTGCCGGACGAGTATCCCAAGGCATGGGTCATTAATCAGGGGCGCAACTGGAATGAGCAATATCTACTGCGGGCGTTTTTGCAATACAACGCAGATTGGGAGGTTGTCTGGGCAGCCCATTTCATGAGCACGCGACATACAAAGGCGGTACAGGAGGTATTTCCTCGCTACCCAGAAGTGGGTGGCGGTGGTAGTTTCTGGATCCGGAGAAGATGAATCAGGCGGAAATTACCCTGTCCGTCGTCAGCCATGGACAGATGGCCATGATTGCAGCGCTTCTGCAGGATATAGCGGCGAATTGCCAGCAAACGTCGCTGGAAGTCATACTGACCCTGAATGTTCCGGAAGACTTGCCGGCTTCGCTGGATCAGCTTCCATATCCGGTTTTAATATTGCGCAATGAATCCCCCCTGGGTTTCGGAGAGAATCACAACCGCGCGTTCAAACACGCAAAAGCACCTTATTTTTGTGTTATCAACCCAGATATTCGTCTCGCCTCGAATACTTTCCCGTGCTTGATGGACGGTCTGCAAGACCCTTCGTGCGGGGTGATTGCCCCATTGATTGTGAATGGGGCGGGCGCAATGGAAGACAGTGCGCGCAAATTCCCAACGCCCTTCAAGATACTCTGCAAGGTGTTTGGTGGATGCAGGGGACAGGATTACCCGATTGGCAGCACATCACTGGAGCCGGATTGGGTGGGGGGAATGTTCATGGTATTTCGCCGGGATACTTATGCCTTGCTGGGCGGGTTTGACCAGAAATTCTTTTTGTACTACGAAGATGTGGACTTGTGCGCAAGAATGCGTTTGAAGGGATTGCGTGTGGTAATGACTCCGGGCGTGCAGGCAACGCATCTGGCCAGACGGAGTAGTCATAACAGTGCTGCCTATTCCTTCATGCATATTCGCAGCATGCTCCGCTTTTTTACATCCATGGTTTTTGTGAAGGTGATGTGGCGCCGTGCGCGATGAAGTAATGCCCAAGAAGCCCACGCGGGTTCTGGTGACTGGCGCCAGCGGTTTTCTGGGCCAGGCGCTGTCCCGGCGTTTGCGTGCGGACGGGTATCTTGTGACGGCCTTGTCTCGCCATGCACCAACGGTCCCGGAGGAAACTTGGCTTCAGGTGAAACGTTACGAGGACGGTGCGCCCTTACTGGTAGCGCAGGATTGCGTGGTGCATCTGGCGGCGCGTGTGCACGTCATGAATGATGGGGTGCTGGATCCTCTGGCGGAGTTTCGGGCAGCCAATGTGGATTTGACGATCCTTCTGGCGCAGCAGGCCGCACAGGCCGGGGTCCGTCGTTTCATTTTTATCAGTTCGGTCAAAGTTAATGGCGAAGAGACGGCGGCAGATCGACCGTTTACTGCCGAGGACACGCCCCGACCTCAGGATCCCTATGGGGTTTCCAAAATGGAGGCCGAGCAGGCATTGCGCTCTCTTGCGGTGCAGACGGGAATGGAAGTCGTCATCATTCGTCCCCCCTTGGTCTATGGCCCAGGGGTGCGTGCCAATTTCGGAGCCCTCCTGCGTGTCGTTGCGCGCGGTGTGCCGCTTCCGTTTGGTGCCCTCCAAAATCGGCGCAGTCTGGTGGCGCTGGATAATCTGGTCGATTTAATCGCTTGCTGTGTTGACCACCCGAAAGCGTCTGGCCAGACATTTATGGTGAGCGATGGCGAAGATCTGTCGACACCGGGTTTGATTCGGCGTATGGCCCAAGCGATGGGTAAACCTGCAAGGCTTTTTGACATGCCCGTCTGGTTTTTGCGTTTGCTCGGCAAACTGACGGGAAAATCTGATGCCATCCAGCGTTTGTGTGGATACCTGCAGGTGGATATTTCTAAAACAAAAGCAGTGCTTGGCTGGAAACCACCCATCAGCGTGGACGAAGGCCTTCGACGTGCGACGGTGCAGTGGCCAAAATAATGAAGCGCATTTTTGATATGGTTCTGGCGATGATTGCCGGTCTGATTTTGTTGTTACCACTGGTGGTGACGGCGCTGCTGGTCAAACTGACCTCAAGAGGTCCGGCGCTTTACTGGTCCGACCGAGTGGGTCGCAACAACCAGATATTCAGAATGCCAAAGTTCCGCAGCATGCAGGTAGGCACGCCGGCTGTGGCCACGCATTTGTTGACCAACCCGGATACTTACTTAACGCCGATCGGCAATTTTCTGCGCAAAAGCAGTCTGGATGAATTGCCGCAACTCTGGAACATACTCAAAGGCGACATGAGTTTTGTAGGGCCAAGGCCGGCATTGTTCAATCAGCAGGATCTGATTGAATTGCGTACAAAAGCCGGTGTGCACGCATTAACGCCTGGTTTGACCGGCTGGGCCCAGATCAATGGCCGGGACGAACTCCCCATTCCCCAGAAAGTGGCTCTGGATGTGGAGTATCTGCATCGTTGCTCTATGATTTTTGATATTTACATCATATTCATGACAGCTATGAAAGTGATTCGCCGTGATGGCATCGTGCATTAATATAAAATAAAGCTTCGTTGGGCTAACCATAACTTGGAGATAAGCATGAGTAATTTGATTGAAATTCAAAGCCAGATCGAGAAACTGCAGAAGCAGGCGCAGGATATTCGTTCCAAGGAGTTTGCCAATACGGTGCAGGACATCCTTGCCAAAATGCAGGCTTTTGGCATCACCATCAAGGATTTGCAGACTGCCAAACCTGGCAAGTTAGCCAAGTCCGGTCGGGGCAAAGGCAAAGTGGCATTTGTGAAGCCTGCAAAGACCGCCAAAGCGTCAAAAAAGGCTGGCGCGGTTGTAGCTGCCAAATTCCGTGGCCCCAATGGAGAAACCTGGAGCGGTCGCGGCCTGACGCCCAAGTGGCTGTCAGCACTGGTGGCGCAGGGGCGGACCAAAGAAGAGTTCGCTATTACCGCGTAATACTCGGCCTGATATCCCAGCCTGATCTTCACCGCAGGAACTGAATGCAGAGTGCTGTTCTGGCTTGGCCGCGTTCGGCCAAGCGTTTTGTCGTGGTCGGCCTGGATGTTTGCCTCTCTCTGGTGGCAACCTGGCTGGCATTTACTCTGCGTCTGGATGCATTGCACCGCCCCACCGGTGCCCAATGGGGGGTTTACGGCATCACGGCGGTGCTATTCATACCCATATTCATCCGTTTTGGCCTGTACCGCGCCATCTTTCGGTATACCGGGCAGGCGGCGCTGATTGCTACCGCTAAAGCGGTGGGCGTGTACTGTGTGCTGCTCACGGCCATTCTGCTGTGGCAGAAATGGATCGGGGTGCCGCGTACCCTCGGTGTGTTGCAACCCATGATTTTTCTGCTGCTGGTGGGTTCCAGTCGCGCTTTTGCGCGCTTCTGGCTGGCGGGTTTGGGTGGTGTGGGCGAGGCTTCCAAAGGGCGGTTCCTGATTTTTGGCGCGGGTACGGCCGGTGTGCAAACAGCCTCGGCCATGGGCATCTCCGGGCAATTCGAACTGGTGGGGTTTGTCGATGACGATGCCGCCAAAGTCGGCCGCAGCGTGAATGGCGCTCTGGTATTTGGCCCCTCCAGCGTGGAACGCCTGGTGGCCGAATCGGGGGTGACCGATATTCTGCTGGCACTGCCCAGCGCCTCGCGAAGTCGGCGCAAGGCCATCATCGAAAGTCTGCGGTTCCTGCCGGTCCATATCCGAACGCTGCCCGACTGGGCGGATCTGGCTAGCGGCCGTGTGACGGTGCAGGACTTCAAGGAACTTGACATTGAAGACCTGCTGGGCCGTGATCCGGTGCCACCCAATACCGAATTGCTGACGCGTAACCTGGCGGGCAAGGTGGTGCTGGTCACTGGGGCTGGTGGCAGTATTGGCAGCGAGTTGTGCCGCCAGATCCTGGCGGAGCACCCATCCCGCCTGTTATTGCTGGACCACAACGAGTACGGGCTCTACACCATTCACCAGGAGTTGCAGGGTTTGCTGGAGTTGCGGAAACTGGCCGTGGAACTGGTGCCGCTGCTGGGCAGCGTGAGTAGCTTGGAGCGCCTGCGGGATATTTGCAAGGCCTATGGCCCCCATACCGTGTACCACGCGGCAGCCTACAAGCACGTGCCGCTGGTGGAGTCCAACCCGGCGCAGGGCATTGCCAACAATGTGTTTGGAACGCTCAATCTGGCCCAGGCTGCCCTGGAGCATGGTGTGGCCAGCTTTGTACTGATTTCCACCGACAAGGCGGTGCGTCCTACCAATGTCATGGGCGCCAGCAAGCGCATGGCCGAGCTGGTGCTGCAAGCCATAGCAGCGGCGCAAACCGAATCCACTGCCACCTGTTTCAGCATGGTGCGCTTTGGTAATGTGCTGGGCTCCAGCGGCAGTGTGGTGCCCCTGTTTCGCCAGCAACTGGCCGCAGGCGGTCCGCTGACGGTGACGCACCCCGAAGTCACCCGCTATTTCATGACCATTCCCGAAGCTGCGCAACTGGTGCTGCAGGCGGGTGCCATGGCTACTGGGGGTGAGGTGTTTGTGCTCGACATGGGGGAGCCAGTGAAAATACTGGATCTGGCCCGGCGCATGGTGGAGCTCTCAGGGCTAAAGGTGCGCGATGCGGAGCACCCCGAAGGCGATATTGCCATCAAGGTCACGGGCTTGCGTCCGGGCGAGAAGCTGTACGAAGAACTGCTGATTGGCGACAACCCCACGCCGACCGCCCATCCGCGCATCATGAAGGCCCACGAAGATTACTTGGCCTGGCCTGATCTGGAGGAGCAGTTGCAGGCCTTGCAGCAGGCCACGCGGGCCGACGATGTGCAGGCTATCAAGACGGTGCTGACGCGTTGCGTGCACGGCTACGGCGAAGAGACCCAGTTGCTCGGTCAGTGATTCGACAGGGTCGCGCTTGCGGCACAATCTTGCCCAAGACTATTGGGCAGACACACCATGACTGAATCCAGCACCATCCCCCCCGGCGACAAGGCCCAGATTCTGGCCCAGGCCCTTCCGTATATCCGCAAGTTCCATGGCAAGACCATGGTCATCAAGTACGGCGGAAACGCCATGACCGATCCGGCCCTGCAAAAAGCCTTCGCCGAAGACGTGGTGCTGCTCAAGCTGGTGGGTATCAACCCGGTGGTGGTGCACGGCGGCGGTCCGCAGATCGAAGGTCTGCTCAAGCGTCTGGGCAAAAAGGGCGAGTTCATCCAGGGCATGCGCGTCACCGACCCGGAAACCATGGAAGTGGTGGAGTGGGTGCTGGCGGGCGAAGTGCAGCAGGACATTGTGGGCCTGATCAACCAGGCCGGTGGCAAGGCCGTGGGCCTGACGGGCCGTGACGGTGGCATGATCCGCGCGCAAAAGCTCAAGATGGTCGATAGCGTTGATCCCACCAAAGAGCACGAC
>JAGWUS010000061.1 GCA_028868305.1 Burkholderiales bacterium
GATTGACCAGCACGCAGTCGAAGGCGGCATCAACCTCTGGCAGCGCCCCTCCACCGACCAGCGCCCGGCCTGATGCAAGCCACGCTGTATGCACTGGGCGCCATTGCGCTCTGGGTAACGCTGGCCTCGCTGGGCGTGGCGTTGCGCCAGGTACCGCCTTTCCTGCTCACTGGCGTGGCGTTGCTCGTTGGCAGCACGCTGGCACTGCCGTTTGTGGTCAGAGACCGGCAACAATGGAACATTCCGGCACGCACGCTGCTCCTGGGCGTGTACGGATTGTTTGGCTACCACTTTCTGCTGTTTATCGCGCTGCGGCTGGCTCCGCCCGTCGAAGCCAACCTGGTGAATTACCTGTGGCCCCTGCTGATGGTGGTGCTCTCCCCGCTGCTGCTGCGCAATGTTCAGTTGCGCGGGATGCATGTGGTGGCAGCGCTGCTGGGGTTTGCCGGGGCGGCGGTTGCCATTCTGGGCGCAAACGCCTCCGCCACAGGCACCTTGGCCGTTTCTGGCACCTGGTCCTGGGGCTATCTGCCTGCGTTGGGTTCAGCGCTGATCTGGGCCAGCTATTCGCTGTGGACCCAACGCGTACCGGCATTTCCCACCGCAGCAGTTGGTCTCTTTGGTCTGGTGTCTGGCGTGCTGTCGCTGCTGTGCCACTGGGCGCTGGAGCCGCAGGTGATGCTTTCGGGCCAGGACTGGCTGCTGCTCGTACTGATGGGCCTGGGGCCACTGGGCGCAGCTTTCTTTCTGTGGGACAAGGCACTCAAGCTGGGCGATGCGCGGCAGATTGGCATTCTGAGCTACATCACCCCCCTGGCCTCGACCAGTCTGTTGATGGTGGTGTCGGGGCGCGCGTTCAGCTGGAGCATTGCCCTGTCCGCCGCCATGATCATGACCGCAGCCCTGCTGGGCACTCGCGCGCGGCAGTAAGCCTGCGCGACGGCCGTCAGTCGATGGGCGTGAAGTCGATGAAGCCGCGCTCCACACTGACCGATGCCAGCCGCACCCGCAGCTTGTCGCCCACTGCCAGATCGGGTGCGCCCAACACGAGCTTGCCTTCAGCGGGTGGTGAAAAAATGCGCACCCAGATGCCCTCTGCGGCACTGCCGGTCACGATGCCGTTAAACACCTGCCCGATACGCGACTCCAGCAGCAGGGCAGCCTCGGACTTGCGCAGCTGCCGCTCCACTTTGCGCGAAGCATCCTCCTGCCGGGTGCAGTGCAGGGCCAGGGTGGCCAGCTCGGCATCGCTGTAGGGCGGGTGCTCTCCGGCCAGTGCGGCCTTGATCAGCCGCAAGGTAATCAGGTCCGGGAAACGCCGGTTGGGCGCCGTGGAGTGGGTGTAATCACGCAGGGCCAGACCGAAGTGCCCGATGGGTTCACCGTGGGGGGACTCCACCACATACT
Organism: Burkholderiales bacterium; assembly: GCA_028868305.1. Classification (GTDB taxonomy): domain Bacteria; phylum Pseudomonadota; class Gammaproteobacteria; order Burkholderiales; family Burkholderiaceae_C; genus Allorhodoferax. Next base: position 1,408 of record JAGWUS010000061.1, read on the forward strand.
CCCCCGCGCCCATGAGCTTGACGATGACCAGCGACAGATCGGGAAAGCGCACCGGGTCCAGCCGGCGCTGCCTGGCCAGAAACGCACTCAGCGCCCTGGAGTCTGGCTCCGCAGGCAAGCTTTCTCCATAGTCTTTGGCCACGGCAACAATGCGCAGCCAGCGCTCGGGCGAGCGCACCACACGCCGCAAAGACAGGCCACCACGGGTCGCCAGGTAGCGCGCCGTGCAGCCATTAGTGGCGATCATCAGTTCTTCAATGAGCTGGCGCGCACGGTTGTGTTCCTGCAGTTCGATGGCGACCACTTTCTCGCCTTCAAACACGGCCCGTGGCTGGAAGGTTTCAAACTCGAGCGAACCCTCCCCATGGCGCCGCGCGCGCAACTGCTGCGCAACGCCGTCCTGGGTACGCACCTGCTCGTCCATGCCCGCCACGGTCGCAATGGCCGCAGGCATCGCCCCCTGCCCGTCAAGCCAGGCAGAAACCGCGTCGTATGCCAGCCGGGCCCGGTTGCGTACCAGTGCGCGGTACACCGTGGAACCGGCCAGTCCGCCATCCGGGTTGAACACCATCTCGGTGACCACAGCCAGACGGTCTTCCTGTTCGTTCAGTGATGTCAGGTCGGTGGACAATTTCTCGGGCAGCATCGGAAAAATGCGAGCCGAGGTGTACACCGAGGTGGTATTGGTGCGCGCATGGGCGTCTATGGGCGATCCCAGTTGCACCAGGGAATCCACATCGGCAATGGCGACCCGGATGCGCACGGCGCCATGGGCCAGCACTTCAGATGCTGTTAGCTGGTCCAGATCGCGCGAATCGTCGTTGTCAATGGAGCACCACAGAAGGTCCGTGAGGTCCTTGACCTGCCCGAAGGGGACCCGCCCAGGTGCTTCGATGCCTGCCAGCTGATCCTGCACCTGCTGGGAAAACTCGGGCTCCAGGCCGCGCTCGTTCATCGCCCTGACGGCAATGCGAACCAGATCAGAACGGTGATGCAAGGGGTGCAATGGCATCAGCACTCAGGCGCTGGCCATGGCCAGCACCGGATCTTCGGCGGTACGGACGCGCTGTGCCCATGGCGCAAGCTTGCTGGTGTCGGCACGCAGAATTTCCTGCTTGACGGCCAGGATTTGCGCCGGATGCATGGAAAAGCTGCGCAGCCCCAGCCCCAGGAGCAATCTGGTGAGGCTGACGTCACCCGCCATTTCGCCACACACACTCACGGGCTTGCCTTGCGCACGGCATTCAGCAATGGTATCGGCCACCAAGCGAAGCACGGCCGGATGCAGTGGGTCATACAAATCTGCTACTGACTCGTCCGCTCGGTCAATCGCCAGGGTGTACTGGATGAGATCGTTGGTGCCGATGGACAGGAAATCAAAGTGCTTGAGGAACATCGACAAGCTCAGTGCGGCCGCAGGAATCTCGATCATTGCGCCTATCTTGACCGGGCCATGCACCACGCCTTTGCTATCGAGCATGGCGCGTGCCTGGTCGATATGTGCCAAGGTCTGACGGATCTCGCGGGCATGGGCCAGCATCGGTACCAGCAGATGTACTTGCCCGTGGGCTGCAGCCCGCAAAATGGCCCGCAGCTGAGTCAGGAACATGGCCGGGTCAGCCAGACTCCAGCGAATCGCCCGCAGGCCCAGGGCTGGATTCAGGTGCGCGTCATCGCGCACGGAGTCGTCCAGCGGTTTGTCTGCACCCACGTCCACCGTGCGGATGGTGACCGGCAATCCCTGCATGCTTTCCACAGCGCGCCTGTACGCCCGGTACTGCTCTTCCTCATCGGGCAGGCGACCCTGGCGACCCATGAAAAGGAACTCGCTGCGAAACAGGCCCACCCCCAGGGCACCGGCCTTGAGCGCGGCAGGAGCATCTTCCGGCAATTCGATGTTGGCCAGCAACTGGACTTTTTCACCGTCCATGGTGACCGCTGGCGTGTGCAGCAGACGCTGCAAGCGCCCCCGCTCCAGCTCGCCCTGACGCTGCTTGAAACCGTATTCGGCCAGGATAATCGGGGAGGGGTCCACAATGACCACGCCCGCATCGCCGTCAATGATGACCCAATCGTCCTGGCGCACCAACTGGCTGGAGGTGCGCGCGCCCACCACGGCAGGGATGTCCATGCTGCGGGCAACAATGGCCGTGTGCGAAGTCTTGCCGCCGACATCGGTAATGAAGCCGGCAAACACGCTTTGCTTGAACTGCAGCATGTCGGCAGGCGACAGGTCGTGAGCAATCAGCACCAGCGGCACATCCACCGTGTCGTCCAGGAGCAGGTCCTGTTGCGACGCCTTGCGCACCGCACGCGACGTGTGAGCCACCATGGGCGAAGCCGCGCCCTTCATGGCACGCAGAATGCGCTCGCAGATCTGCTCCATATCGGCCTTGCGTTCCCGCAGATAGGCGTCTTCCATTTCGTCAAAATGGCGCACGATGATTTCAAGCTGGGTGGTCAAGGCCCACTCGCCGTTGTACAGGCGGTCTGTGATCCAGTGTTTCACACCGCCGATGAGCTCGGCATCCTGCAGGAGCATGAGATGAACATCGAGCAGGGCCGTCAGTTCAGGCGGGGCCTCTTTGGGACCCATATGCGCAATGTTCTGCTGCAAACGGTGAATCTCCTCGACCACCGCATCCCGCCCGGCGCGAACCCGCGCAATTTCAGCCTCGACCTGGTCAGCGTCGATGAAGTAATGCGCCACGTCCACACGGCTCGACGCCACCAAAACGGCGCGCCCGATGGCGACGCCCCTGGATACTGTCAGACCGTGGATGGCGAAGGTCATTCACCTTCTCCGAACTTGTCTGCCATCAAAGCCAACAGGGCATCCATGGCCTCCTGCTCGCGCTCCCCATCGGTTTCGATCTTCACATCCGAGCCCAGGCCTGCCGCCAGCATCATGACCCCCATAATGCTCTTGGCGTTGACCCGCCGATCACCGCGGGACATCCACACCTCGCAGGGAAAACTGCCCGCAAGCTTGGTGAGTTTGGCCGAAGCCCGCGCATGCAGGCCGAGCTTATTGACTATGGTCGTGGTGGTGGAGATCATTGTTCTTTCTTTGCTGGTTCTGGGGGGCCGTGACAGCCACCTGCATGATGCTTTGCGTGCCACCCGCCAGTGCGCGGGCCACAAGCACGTCCAGAGGCTCATTGCAGTAATTGACGGTGCGCAGCAACATGGGAAGGTTCACTCCGGCAACCAGGCGCGAATGGATGCCATCCACCACCCGCTGTGCAACATTGCACGGCGTGGCACCAAAGACATCGGTCAGCACCAGGGAGTCTGGTGTGCCCAATTGAGACAGCAACGCCCTGGCATGAACGGACGTCAGCTCGGTCGCCTCATGGGGTGGCACGTCCAGTGCAAGAACGGCACCCGCCACTTCCGGAAACACGTGCAGCACGCTGGCGCGCAGTGCGCTGGCCAATGGTGCGTGGGCGATGATCAGAATGCCGGTTTTCATGATTCGGGAAGCGTGAGTTTCAATTATGTCTTCTTTGCCGCCAGGAAATACAGGTAGGCACCCACGCAGCAAAGGCCAAACACGCCCAGCGCACCCTGGTAGGCGGCCACCTCCATCCAGCCCAGCGCCCGAAAACCATCGATCAGCAGCCCAATCCCCCATTGCACAGAAAAAACGCCGGCAAATATGACCAGATTGAAAGCGGAAAGCCCCCGTCCCGCCAGTTCTGCCCTGAATGCCATGCCCACCGCCGGCTGTATCTGGGCGCCTACCGTGCTGCTAACACAATACAAGACCCACGCGGCTCCAGCCCAAGTGGACAGAGCAGTGCCAGCTATCATAATAATAGCAAGCACAACAAAGGTCACGGGTATCCCCAGAGCCACCATGCGGTTGGTGCCGTACCCCTTGCGTGCAAGGGTGGGGTTGAGTGAGCCCCAGATAAGGAATGCCAGCAACATGCAGATGTTGATCCAGAAGAGCCCCATCGCTGCCTGCGCCGGCGTATAGCCCGCCACTTTGACCATCCATGGCGCCGCCCACAATGTCTGCATGGCGACCATGCCACCGTAATTGAAAAAGCCCAAGGGCACCATACGGCGGAAATAGGGATCGCGCCAGATCTCTCCGTAACCCGGCGCTACAGCTGATGGTGTGTCACCCGCAGACGACTGCGCGGCCTGCCACGCGGGTACCTGCCAGAAAATCATGGCCATGGCCATGACCACCATGACACCCAACACCATGAATAGCGGTCGCCAACCGATGACTGAAATCAGCCACTGTACTGGCAAAGTGGACGCCACCATGCCCATAGCACCGGCCATGAGCATCCAGGAGTTGGCGCGCATCAGGTTCGCCGGTGCATACCAGCGGCGAAATCCGGTTAGCGGCGCCATGAGGCAGGCACTTACACCCACACCGCAGAGCACACGCGCAGCCAGCAGCCACCCGAAATTTGGCGCCTGGGAAAAAGCCAGTGTGCCCATCACGGCAACGCTGAGGAAGCCCAGAATGACGCGCTTGGGCCCGTGGCGATCGAGCAATTTCCCCAAGGGTAACTGCGTCAGGGCAAACCCAAAAAAGTAGCCACCCGCCAGTAGGCCGAGGTCCCGCGCATTCAATGTGAACTCTGTCACCAAAGTGGGCGCCAGCGTTGCCGTAATCGCACGTATCAGCGTGGAAATGAAATAGGCAAAGGCAAACACCATAAAGACGGCGATGGCCTTGCGCTGCGAGAGCGGCTTCATTGAATTTTGATATCCGAAAAAAGGCTATCGGCCAACTCGGGTGTCAACCGGCTTCCATAAACCGCCAGATGAAAGACGTCATCCCCAGCAACCAGCCAGGCCAGGTGCGCTTGAAGGGTGGTAGCGTCCGGGCGCACTCCCTGCGCAGACAGTCGGGTGGTAGTAGCAGTCCCTGGCACCGGTCTCATAGGAACCTCTGTGGTAGACGTTGCGTGGATATTGGTCAATGTGGCCGCACGCCATTCACGGGCGACAGATGCCGCCGCACCCGAGTCGCGCTGGTGGATATGGCTGACCGCAAACAGCGTGCCGTCTGCCTCACATCCCGCCATACTGATGGTCACATCGCGCTCCCCGAGGCGCAGCGATCGCTGCGCCCGGTCGGGTTTGCAGGGCAAAAGTACCGTGATGCGGTCCAGTGAAACCTGCCGCCAGTTTAGGGCTGGCACGCAGGCCGCCAGTACCGTGACCAAAACGATGGAAGGCCAGACCCCTCTCACCGGATGGCACCAAAGACTTTGGTCAGTATCGCGCTTCCATAACCCACCGGGTTTTGCCGGATCTTCTTTTCCTCTTCCGAAATCATGAGGAACAGTCCGTCAAGTGCCTTGCCAGTCACGTACTGCTGGATGTTGGCGTCTTCCTTTTTGACCAGTCCGAGCTCGGAGGCCTTTTCCGCGATCTGGTTGTATTTGTCGGCCAGGCCCACTTTTTCGGTGGCCTTTACTACCACCGGCAGGAACTTGGCCCCCAGCGCGGGACGGGTCTTGGTAGCGAAGAACTCCGTAACCGCAGTATCCCCACCTGCCAGAATGCCCTTGGCGTCTGCCACGCTCATGGTCTGCACGGTCTTGACGAGAATATCCTTGGCCATCGGCACGGCCGCCTCGGCTCCGCGGTTCATGGAAGTTACCAGTTCATCTACCCGGGCACCCTGGCCGAACGTGCGCATCCATTTGGCAGCGTCTTCTAGGTAGTCTGGCAAAGGAATGCGAACTTTTTCGTTTCCGAGGTATCCATCTTTGACGCCCAGGATGCTGACGGCTGACAGGGCTCCCTTTTCCAGTGCCGTTTTGAGGCCTTTGGTCGCATCCGCATTGGAAAGATCCGCAAGTGTGATTGCATGGGCTTGTTGCAGTGCCATTGTTGCAATAAGAGCCACCGCAGAAACAGAAACCGAATTAAACTGGCGTCGATTCATGAGTACCTCTTTTCATTTCAAGCGCAATTTTTTCATTGCCGCCATGTTAGCTGGTGCCGCCTTCGTGGCGAGCCATTATCTGGGGGAAAGCGTAGCCCCTGCGCCTGCATCTACCTTTGTACTGCTGGATGGCGCCACAAAGTCAAGCGCAGACCTCAAAGGAAAGGTGACGCTGGTGAACTTCTGGGCGACCAGTTGCGTTACCTGCGTCGCAGAAATGCCCAAACTGGTTTCGACGTTCGAAAAATACAGAAGCCAGGGTTTTGGGACTATAGGCGTGGCCATGTCTTACGATCCGCCAAGTTACGTTGTCAATTACGTGCAAACGCGAAAGATACCGTTCGATATTGCAATTGACAACACTGGCGCGGTCGCCAAATCATGGGGCGACATCGCGCTAACGCCCACCACTTTTTTGGTCAACAAACGAGGCAATATTGTGAAGCGCTACGTTGGTGAGCCAGATTTTGCGGAACTACACCAACTCATTGAAACCCTGTTGCGCGAGAGCTGAGGTCCTTGGGGCCTCAACTCCCTCTGCGGCCTACATTCGCCTACATTCGGAATGCGTCGTGGCAGGTCTTGCAACTTCCTCCAACAGACCCTACAGCGGCCTTGATACTGTCAATGTTGCCTGTTTTCGCCGCGGCGTTGAGCTTGCTCATTTCCCCCTGCATTTTTTGTGCATATTCGTCAAACTTGGCCTTATCCATCCAGATCTCAGGCTTGGCTTTGGTGTCGCCCTTGTCGGTTCCTTCACCAAATGCTGCCCAAGGCAGCTTGCTGACAAAATCTGCTACTGCCGCGCTGTCTGCGGCCACTTTGGCGTCAAACGGCGCTTTTCCACCGGCCATGGCGGCGACGCGTGCAAAATTCTGCTGCATAACAAACAGGGCATTCTTGCGGTACTTCACTGCATCCTCTGGCTTGGCAAACTGGGCGGCTGCAGGAAGCGCCAAAGTGATCGCCGCAGCGGCAAAAATCAGGAAAGAGAGTTTCTTCATTTTTTTCCTCTAAGAACAGGTGGATAAGAACTGACTGGCGATAGAGTATGGTTCTTGACAAGAAGTTCGTACAAATCGTTATGGCTAGGGTTATCCCCGAGGCGTTTATGGACCTCCTGAAAGCGTAGCATGATTCAAAAGATCAGGGTTTGGGATTTGCCAACCCGTCTGTTTCACTGGGCATTGGTTGCATGTGTGATGGGTTTGGTGATTACCGGGAATATTGGCGGAGAGGCAATGGCCTGGCACTTCCCCCTTGGGTATGCTGTGCTGACACTCATCCTGTTTCGCCTGGTCTGGGGGTTCATCGGGGGATACTGGTCCCGATTCCGAAATTTCGTTGTCTCGCCTGGAACGCTTGTCGCCTATTTACGTGGTGCACGCAAGCCTGAGCATGCAGTAGGGCACAACCCACTGGGATCTCTGTCCGTTCTGGCGCTTTTGTTGATACCGCTGGCCCAGGTCACCGCGGGCCTGATGAGTGACGATGAGATCGCAACCGCCGGACCATTGGTGAGCAAGGTTCCCGGTGCCTGGGTGAGCCTGGCCACGTTCATGCATACCGAAGTCATCAAGATCGTCCTGATTGTGCTGGTACTCCTGCATGTGGGGGCCGTCCTCTGGTACCGTTTTCGCAAAAACCAGAATCTGGTGCGGCCGATGCTGCTGGGTGACAAGGAGCTCGACGGCGAGTTCCAGAGTTCCCGCGATACGGCCGGAACACGGCTGATCGCTCTGGTCATTTTGGCCCTGTGCGCACTGGCGGTGGCGGCTCTTCTTCGCTGGGCTGCATGAGGCTTTCGCGCCGTGACTGAACCGCTCGTGACCATCACGGCCCTGGAGGCCCCCAGTGCGCAAGAACTGGCTGATGTACGCCTGCTGTTGAATGAATATGACCGGTCGCTGGGTGTGGACCTATGCTTCCAGAGCTTCGAGGCCGAGCTGGCGACATTGCCGGGTGACTATGGCGCTCCCCGGGGGACGCTGCTATTGGCAAACATGAATGGCGAACCAGCAGGGTGTTGCGCGCTGCGTCCTTTGGACTCTGTCGACTACCCCAACGCATGCGAAATGAAACGGCTCTTCGTGCGGCCAGCCTGCCGGGGGCTGGGGCTGGGTCGCCGCCTCACAGAATCCATTCTGGAAGCTGCTGCACTGCTGGGTTACGACCACATTCTGCTGGACACGCTGGATGACATGGAGTCAGCACGTGCCTTGTATGCAGAACTGGGATTTGAGGAAATTCCCCCGTATTACTACAACCCCATCCCCGGGGCGCACTACCTGATGGCAACGCTGTAGCAAGCCGGGGGATCGCGCTTGATCAGGCCCTGGTTTGCGACAACAGTGTTGCTGCGTCACTGACTTCGAATTTGCCGGGTCCTTCGATATTGAGGGTCGCAACCTTGCCGTCCCTGACCAGCATTGAATAGCGGTTGCTGCGCAAACCCATACCACGCGAGGTCAGGTCTAGCGTCAGTCCTGTCGCTTTGGTGAAGTCGGCGCTGCCATCCGCCAACATGCGGACTTTGCCCTGCGTCTTCTGATCGCGCGCCCAGGCGCCCATCACGAAGGCGTCGTTCACGCTTACACACCAGATCTCGTCCACGCCGGCTGCTTTGAATGCGTCCACAGACTCGACATAGCCAGGTACGTGTTTGGCTGAACATGTCGGCGTATAGGCGCCAGGCAACGCGAACAATGCAATGGTTTTTCCCGCGCTTGCTTTGGCCACGTCAACCGGGTTGGGGCCAATGCTGCATCCACCACCTTCAACCTCGGAATACTCCATCAGCGTCGCTGCAGGAAGGGTGTCGCCAACTTTAATCATCTCTGTTCCTCGTATGTGTAGTTGCCAATGAAAACGGCCCACATTGTGGGCCGTTTGAGAAAGACTTGCAGAAATCCTAGTCAATAAACTTACACTACTGCTGCCTTTTCCACCAAGCGGGTCGCAACCCAGTTCTTGGTCTTGGAGATTGGCTTGCTCTCGGTAATTTCGATGATGTCACCCATCTTGTACTCACCCTTTTCGTCATGGGCGTGGTACTTGCTGGATTTGGCAACGATCTTGCCGTAGAGCTCGTGCTTGACGCGGCGCTCGATGAGCACGGTCACAGTCTTTGCACGCTTGTCGCTGACCACCTTGCCAATCAAGGTGCGCTTGAGGGATTTTTTAGCTTCCGTCATTTATCGCTCCTTATTTGGCGGATTTGTCGGCGCTTTGCTTCTCGACAAGAATGGTCTTGGCGCGAGCAATATCACGGCGCGCAGAGCGCAGCGAAGCGGTGTTGTTGATTTGTTGCGTGGCTTTTTGCATACGCAGGCCAAAGTGTGCTTTTTGCAGCGCTTTGACTTCGTCTTTCAGGCCGGCAACGTCTTTTTGGCGCAGTTCAGCAGCTTTCGTCATATCGATTTCTCCTGAATTACTGGCCAATCATGCGGGCCACAAAGGTTGTACGCAAAGGCAGTTTGGCGGCAGCCAAACGGAACGCCTCGCGTGCCAACTCTTCAGGCACACCCACGATTTCAAAAACGATCTTGCCTGGCTGAATTTCAGCCACGTAGTATTCGGGGTTACCTTTACCGTTACCCATACGCACTTCAGCAGGCTTCTGGGAAATTGGCTTGTCAGGGAACACACGAATCCAGATACGGCCACCACGCTTCACGTGACGGGAAATTGCACGACGTGCAGCTTCGATCTGGCGAGCCGTCAGACGGCCGCGATCAGTACATTTGAGACCAAAGTCACCGAATGCGACCGAGCTGCCTCGTGTCGCGATGCCGGTGTTACGGCCCTTTTGCTCTTTGCGGTATTTCCGGCGAGCGGGTTGCAACATGGTTATTCTCCTTTGCCGTCAGCTGCTGCAGCTGGCGCGGCGACTTTGCGAACGCGCTTAACGGCGGGTTTAGCGTCAGCACCAAGTGCTTCAGCGGGTTTGTCGCTGCCATCTGCAGGAGCGGCATTGCCGCCTGCGGGACGGCGTGCGCCACGGGGAGCTGCGCCAGGGCGAGCACCACGGTCATCACGACGGGGACCGCGAGGACGACGTTCTTCTTCCGAGCGAGGCTCAACGGCGGCCGGCAGATCATTACGACCCAGCGTGTCACCCTTGTAAACCCACACCTTGACGCCGATCACACCGTAGGTGGTCTTGGCTTCAGAAGTGCCGTAGTCGATATCGGCGCGCAGCGTGTGCAAAGGCACACGGCCTTCGCGATACCACTCGGTACGTGCGATTTCAATACCGTTCAGACGACCGGACGACATGATCTTGATACCCAAAGCGCCCAAACGCATGGCGTTTTGCATGGCGCGCTTCATGGCACGGCGGAACATGATGCGCTTTTCGAGCTGCTGCGTGATGCTGTCAGCGATCAGCTTGGCATCGATTTCGGGCTTGCGCACTTCTTCGATATTCACTGCCACTGGCACATTCAGCATTTTGCCGAGATCGCGCTTGAGGTTTTCGATGTCTTCGCCCTTCTTGCCGATCACCACACCCGGACGTGCCGAGAAAATGGTGATACGTGCGTTCTTGGCGGGACGCTCGATCAGAATGCGCGAAACCGAAGCATTCTTCAGTTTGGCTTTGAGGTACTCGCGCACCTTGATGTCTTCGGCCAACATGCCGGCGAAATCACGGTTGCTGGCATACCAACGCGAGTTCCAGTTACGGCTGATCGCAAGGCGAAAGCCGGTTGGGTGGATTTTTTGTCCCATATCTTCCTGGCCTCTTTCAGTTTCCAACCGTCACATACACGTGGCATGTGGGTTTACGAATTTGATTGCCGCGACCTTTGGCGCGGGCCGTGAAGCGGCGCAGAGAAGCACCTTGTTCGACGTAGATGGTCTTGACCTTAAGTTCGTCGATATCAGCACCGTCATTGTGCTCGGCGTTGGCTATAGCAGACTCCAGAACCTTCTTGATGATCACAGCAGCTTTTTTCTGCGTGAACTGCAAGATATTCAGGGCTTGGTCAACTTTCTTGCCGCGAATCAGATCCGCGACCAGACGGCCTTTGTCCACAGACAAACGCACGCCACGAAGGGTTGCACGTGTTTCCATGGTCACTCCTTATTTCTTCTGGACTTTTTTGTCCGCAGGGTGACCTTTGAAAGTACGTGTGAGCGCAAACTCACCCAACTTATGGCCAACCATTTGGTCAGTGATATAGACGGGCACGTGCTGCTTGCCGTTGTGCACGGCAATGGTCAGACCGATGAACTCGGGCAGGATCATGGAGCGACGCGACCAAGTCTTGATCGGCTTCTTATCCTTGGTTGCCACGGCCTTTTCGGTCTTGGCTACCAGGTGGTGGTCAACAAAGGGACCTTTTTTGAGAGAACGAGTCATTTATCCTTCCCCTTACTTCTTGCGACGCGACACGATCATGACCTGCGTGCGCTTGTTGTTACGGGTACGGTAACCCTTGGTCAGATTACCCCAAGGATCGACTGCGTGACGGCCTTCTCCGGTCTTGCCCTCGCCACCGCCATGGGGGTGGTCAACAGGATTCATCACCACACCGCGAACGGTCGGACGAATACCCATCCAGCGCTTGACACCGGCTTTACCCAGACGGCGCAGACTGTGCTCTTCATTGGCCACCTGGCCGATGGTGGCGCGGCAGTCGATGTGGATTTTGCGAACCTCACCAGAGCGCACGCGGACCTGAGCGTATGTGCCTTCACGGGCCAGCAACGTTGCGGAAGTGCCGGCAGAGCGAATGATCTGGGCACCCTTGCCGACTTGCAATTCCACGCAGTGGATGATGGAGCCCACAGGGATATTGCGGATAGGCAATGTGTTACCGACGCGGATGGGAGCTTCGGAGCCATTCATGATGGTTGCGCCGACTTCCAGACCACGGGGGGCAATGATGTACTTGCGCTCACCGTCGGCATAACACACCAGAGCGATGTGCGCAGAACGGTTGGGGTCGTACTCAATACGCTCGACCTTGGCGGGAATGCCATCCTTGTTGCGGACGAAGTCCACAACGCGGTAGTGGTGCTTGTGTCCACCGCCCTTGTGGCGGGTTGTAATGTGGCCGTTGTTGTTACGACCGGCTTGCTGGAATTGTGGTTCCAGCAAGGCAGCGTGAGGCGCACCCTTGTGCAGGTGGTCACGCGAAATCTTCACCACGCCACGACGGCCTGGGGAAGTTGGTTTCATTTTGATAACAGCCATAATTACGCAGCCTCCCCGCCGAGGTTCAGCTCTTGGCCTGGCTTGAGCATCACATAGGCTTTGCGAACATTGTCGCGACGGCCGTTGGATTTGCCAAAGCGCTTGGCCTTGCCTTTTGTGTTCACCACAGAAACGCCTTGCACTTCCACCTTGAACATCAATTCCACAGCGGCCTTGATTTCGGGCTTGGTAGCGTCTTGCAGCACCTTGAACGTCACAGCATTGGATTTTTCAGCCACCATGGTTGCCTTTTCAGACACGATGGGAGCAACCAGAACCTGCATCAAACGACCTTCGTCGTACTTGACTTTCGACGTGTTGTTCATACGGGCGCTCATGCGAACATCTCCTTGAGTGTGTCCATGGCAGCCTTGGTCACCAGCACCTTGCGGTAATGCACCAGAGACACCGGATCGGCGTAACGGGGCTCAACGACCAGAATGTTGACCAGGTTGCGGGATGCCAGGTACAGATTCTCATCAACCTCATCAGCGATGACCAGCACAGACTCAAGATTCATGGCCTTGAATTTGGCTGCCAGGGGCTTGGTCTTGGGAGAGTCAACCTTCAGGGAGTCAACGACTGCCAGGCGGCCTTCGCGGGCCAGTTGGGACAAGATGGAGGCCATGCCGGCGCGGTACATCTTCTTGTTGATCTTCTGACCGAAGTTTTCGTCAGGCATATTCGGGAAAATACGACCGCCTCCGCGCCACAGTGGCGAAGAAGTCATACCGGCGCGAGCGCGACCAGTTCCCTTTTGCTTGAACGGCTTCTTGGTGGAGTGCTTGACCTGCTCGCGGTCTTTTTGGGCACGGGTGCCCTGACGCGCGTTAGCCTGGAAAGCCACCACAACCTGGTGAACCAGATCTTCGTTATATTCACGACCAAACACGGTCTCGGGCGCTTCGTATTTCGAAGTGGCCTGGCCTTGGTCATTCAGGAGTTCGAGCTGCATCAGTTCGCTCCTTTCGTTGCGGCCTTCGCCTTGATAGCGGGGCGCACGGTTACAAAACCGCCGGCTGCACCAGGGATAGCTCCCTTGATCAGCAGCAACTGGCGCGCTTCATCAATGCGGATCACATCGAGGTTCTGGGTTGTCTTGGTGACATCGCCCAAATGACCTGTCATGCGCTTACCGGGGAAAACGCGACCGGGATCCTGGGCCATACCGATAGAGCCGGGCACATTGTGCGAACGACTGTTACCGTGAGACGCACGCTGCGAACTCATGTTGTGGCGCTTGATGGTACCGGCGTAGCCCTTACCAATGGAAGTACCCTGCACGTCCACCTTCTGACCCACTGCAAACACATCGGCAACAGGCACAGTAGCGCCGGTTGCGTATTTGGCAGCCGTATCAGCGGCAACACGGAATTCCTGGATGATTTCACCGGCTTCAACACCTGCTTTTGCAAGGTGGCCAGCGATAGGCTTCGTCACGCGCGATGCCTTGCGCGATCCAAACGTTACCTGCAAGGCAACGTAGCCGTCGTTCTCTTGGGTTTTTACTTGGGTAACGCGGTTGTTTGACACGTCCACCACCGTAACAGGAACTGCATCCCCGTCATCGGTAAATAGGCGCATCATGCCAACTTTGCGACCCAGCAACCCTAAGTGATTGCTAAGACTCATTGTTTTCTCCGTAACTCTCACCGTTGCAACTTCAATTGGCTACAACGTTTTTGCGTGAGAGACTGTTAATAAAACCCGGCAAACCCGCATAGACGAATCTTCCCGAGCCCGCGAGTATAACCCGCGTCCTGGTTTGACGCAAGTCCGGGGTTGATCCCCGAACCTGGCTATCAATTATTGCAGCTTGATTTCGACGTCCACACCTGCGGGCAGGTCGAGCTTCATCAGAGCGTCAACGGTTTTGTCCGTTGGGTCGACAATGTCCATCAGACGCTGGTGCGTGCGGATTTCAAACTGATCGCGACTGGCCTTGTTCACGTGGGGAGAACGCAGGATGTCGAAACGCTTCATGCGGGTTGGCAATGGCACGGGGCCCTTGACAATCGCGCCAGTGCGTTTGGCGGTGTCCACAATCTCAGCGGCAGACTGGTCAATCAGCTTGTAGTCAAACGCCTTCAGGCGGATACGGATCTTTTGCTTGGTAGCCATGGTAATTCCTTTGTTCTTTGCGAATTACGCGATGATTTTCGCCACCACGCCGGCGCCGACAGTACGACCACCTTCGCGGATGGCGAAGCGCAGGCCTTCTTCCATGGCGATGGGGTTGATCAGCTTGACGGTGATGGAGACGTTGTCACCAGGCATCACCATT
>JAGWUS010000016.1 GCA_028868305.1 Burkholderiales bacterium
TCCATGGCGCTGCGCCGCAAGGAATTCAACGAAAAGTACAAAGACTGGATTGCCGAGCAGAACCAGCACTTTGAGGCACACGGGCTCTGGTGCGACGGATTTGTGGCCTGGCAGGAGTAGCCGGTCATGGCGCAGTTTGATGTCTATGTGAATCCCAACCCGGATTCGCGTCAGTCGGTTCCCTTTGTGGTGGATGTCCAAAGTGGTTTGGTAGACAGCCTACCCACGCGTCTGGTGATGCCTTTGTCGCGCATCGGGGCAGATCAGGCCAAGTTGCCTGTCAATCTGTGCCCTTTGATGGAAATCAAAGGGGAGCCGCTAACGCTGATGCCGCATCTGTCCGCTCCCGTAGCTTCACGTTTGCTGCGCAAGCCAGTGGTGTCCGTCGCGCACAGCGCCAGCGATATAGGCGCTGCACTGGATGCCGTAATCAGTGGTTTCTGACACTCGGCACTACAAGATTCCGCAATCGGTGCTGGTGGTGATTTACACTCCGGCACTGGATGTGATGCTGATGGAGCGCGCGGACGCGCCGGGATTCTGGCAATCGGTTACCGGGTCCAAGAACCAGCTCGACGAGGCCTGGGAGGAAACGGCCGTGCGCGAGGTGATGGAAGAAACCGGCATGGACGCCCATGCCCCTGGCCATACCCTGACCGATTGGGCGCTGGAAAATGTCTATTCCATCTATCCGCAGTGGCGCCATCGCTATGCGCCCGGCGTGGTGCAGAACACCGAAAGGGTATTTGGACTGCGGGTGCCAGAGGGGACGCCAGTGACCCTGAGCCCGCGTGAACATACGGCGTATCGCTGGTTGCCCTGGCGCGAAGCGGCGGACGCGTGTTTTTCCTCGTCGAATGCCGAGGCCATCCTGCATGTGCCGGTTTTTGCGGCCAGTGGGTCCTGACGCTGGCATCATGTCGGTATGACTATGCTGCGTGTCGTTACCTACAACATCCACAAGGGCGTGCAGGGCCTGGGGCCACGCCGCCGTCTGGAAATTCACAACCTGGGCCATGCGGTGGAGCAGCTCGACGCCGACATTGTCTGTCTGCAGGAGGTGCGCAAGGTCCACCACCGTGAGGCCGAATACTTCACCCGTTGGCCGGACATGCCACAGGCCGATTTTCTGGCGCCTGAGGGCTACGAGGCGGTGTACCGCACCAATGCCTATACCAAACACGGTGAACACGGCAATGCCATGCTGTCGCGCTGGCCGGTGGTGGGGCACCAGCACGAAGACATGTCGGATCACCGCTTCGAGCAACGTGGTCTGCTGCATTCTGAAGTGAAGGTGCACGGCCAGTCGATCCACGTCGTGGTGGTTCATCTGGGCCTGATCCGCTCCAGCCGCGTGCGCCAGTTGGCCCAGCTACAGCAGTTTATTGCGCGTGAGGTGCCTGCTGGGGAGCCGGTGGTGGTGGCGGGCGATTTCAATGAATGGGGCACCCTGGTGCGTCGCTCTCTGGGGACTATCGGGCTCACTGCCTTCGAAAAAGAGCGGCTGGCGACGTTTCCATCGCGCTTGCCGATGGTGCAGCTGGACCATGTTTATGCTCGCGGACTCACCCCTGTGGGCCTGGCGGTTCCACACGGTCGTATCTGGTGGCGCATGTCTGACCACTTGCCCCTGATCGCCGAGTTCAGGCTGCCCTGAGAATGGCTGCGCCACTGATGCATTTGGGCCACCAAGTGCAGCTGCTCGAGGGTGGCATCGAATACTTTCCCGCGCTGGTCGAGGATATCGACCGTGCCGTGCGGGAGGTTCGCATAGAGACTTACATTTTTCACTTTGAAGGTGCCGGCCTGCAGGTGGCGCAGGCGCTGGAACGTGCGGCGTACCGGGGTGTTGAAGTGTTTCTGGTGATGGACGGCATAGGCACGCCAGATGTGCCAGCCGAATGGGCGCAGCGTTTTACGCAGGCCGGTGTGCAGTGGCACCAGTTCCTGCCGCTGGGACGCCTGGGGGTGTTCATTCCCGGTCGCTGGCGGCGCATGCACCGCAAACTGTGTGTGATCGATGCTGGCCTGGCGTATTGCGGCGGCATCAACATCCTGGACGACCTGCTGGACCCCAACTATGGCGTGCTGCAATCGGCGCGTCTGGATTACGCGGTGCGGGTGCAGGGGCCGCTGGTTGCCGATGCGCAGGCAGCGGTCGTGCAATTCTGGGTGCGTCTGGAACTGACACGCAAGCTGGAGCATTTCAGTCTGAAGGGGGTACGGGCTGCTCTGGAGGCCACACAGGAACCGGTTTCTGCCGACCCACCCAGGCCCGCCAAGCCGCATGACCATACTTTTGCAAATGCTGCGGCGGCACTGCTACTGCGGGACAACTTGATCAATCGCAGCCGCATTGAGCAGGCCTACCGCAAGGCGATTGCGACGGCCCGGCATGAAGTACTGATTGCCAATGCCTATTTTGTGCCGGGGTCCCGGATGCGCCGTGCCCTGATCAGCGCGGCCCAGCGCGGCGTGCGGGTGCGTCTGTTGCTGCAAGGGCGTTATGAATATTTCATGCAGTATCACGCGGCGCGGCAGGTGTATGGCGTATTGATGGCGGCTGGCGTTGAGATCTACGAGTACCAGGCCGGCTTTCTGCACGCCAAGGTGGCGGTGGTGGACGGGTACTGGGCCACGGTAGGTTCCTCCAATCTGGACCCCTTGAGCCTGCAGCTGGCCCGCGAAGCCAATGTGGTAGTGGACAACCGGGCGTTTGCCAGGACGCTGCATGCACGGCTGGAGCATGTGATCGAGCGCTGCGGCAAGCAGGTGGATCCGCAGACGTATGCGCACAGGCCCTGGAAACAGCGTTTGCTGGACAGTTTGGCTGCCAGGCTGGTGCGGCTGATGCTGTTCCTCACCGGGAGACGCTACTAATTTGATAGCTTGCTGCGTACGTCCGGTGCGGGCCGCGTGTTAAAAACCCTATTATGCAAAGGCTGGTAACATTCCCTGATGTTAACGAAGCCGCAAAGCACCATGAACCCTGTTGACGCTGACGAAGGAACGCCTGTTTCTGTCAAGATTCGGGAACGCCTGAGCGCTGCGCGCAAGCGCTTTCATGCCAACGACAACATCTCTGACTTCATCGAGCCCGGCGAACTGGAAAAGCTGCTCGACGAAGTGGAAGTAAAGATGAAGGGCGTGCTCGACAGCATGGTGATTGACACCGAGAACGACCACAACACCGGCGACACCGCACGCCGCGTGGCCAAGATGTATGTCAACGAGGTGTTCCGTGGCCGTTACGTCAAGGCGCCGCCCCTGACCGAGTTTCCCAATGTGGGCCACCTCAACGAGTTGATGATCGTGGGACCCATTACTGTGCGCAGTGCCTGCAGCCACCATTTCTGCCCTGTGATCGGGCAGGTGTGGATTGGTGTCATGCCCAACGAACACACCAATGTGATTGGCCTGTCCAAGTACGCCCGTCTGGCCGAGTGGATAATGGGACGCCCGCAAATTCAGGAAGAAGCGGTCGTACAGTTGGCCGACCTAATTCAGGAACGCACCCAACCCGATGGTCTGGCCATCGTGATGGAAGCCAGTCACTTCTGCATGTCGTGGCGTGGCGTGAAAGACATGGACAGCAAGATGATCAACTCGGTCATGCGCGGGGTGTTCCTTAAGGACCCCAATTTGCGCCGCGAATTCCTGTCGCTGATTCCCAAGAAAACCAACAACTGATTGCGTTCAGTCCACGAAAGGTTCGCCATGCTTGTACGCCTGCTCTATGCCAGCCGCGCCGTTGACTGCAGCGAAGAGGCCATCGAGGCCATTCTGAGCCAGTCCCGCCATGCCAATCCGGCCTGTGGCATTACTGGAATTCTTTGTTATGGGGGGGGCATCTTTCTGCAGGCTATCGAAGGTGGACGGATGCCTGTGAGCGAGTTGTACGGTCATATCCAGAAGGACAAGCGCCACAAGGATGTAGTGCTGCTGCATTACGAAGAAATTTTTGAACGCCGCTTTGGAGGCTGGACCATGGGACAGGTCAACATGTCCCGCATCAACACCAGCATCCTGCTGAAGTACGCCGAGAAGCCCGAGTTGGATCCCTACTCGGTGTCGGGCAAAGTGTCCCTCGCCTTGCTGGAAGAGTTGATGGCCACCGCGTCCATCATCGGCCGCGCCTGAAGGAGTTGGCCCCCACGCTCCACCGTTGCGCGGGCTGAATGATATGCAGGCACTGGTGGGCTGTGATTTCTCCAGTGCGCCTTCTAAGCGTAAGCAGATTGTTCTGGCCTGGGGCTCCCTGGAGCAGGGCAGGGTGCGTCTGACGGCGCTGCAAGGGCTGGCATCACTGGACGCCTTCAGCGCCTGCTTGCATGTGCCGCACTCCTGGGTGGGTGGGTTTGATCTACCTTTTGGCTTACCGCGTGAACTGGTGCAGGCACTGGGTTGGCCCATGTTGTGGGAACCCTGCGTGCGCCATTACGCGGCGCTGGAGCGCCGGGACATTCGCGACCGCTTTGCGGCCTTTTGTGATGCGCGTCCTGTGGGTGGAAAATTCGCTCACCGCGCCACCGATGTACCAGCGGGCTCCAGCCCCTCCATGAAGTGGGTCAATCCGCCAGTGGCCTACATGCTGCATGCCGGGGTGCCCCGTTTGCTGGATGCTGGCGTCTATTTCCCGGGTCTGCAGCCGGAACCCTCAACAGGTGCGGCGCAGCGCAAGGTGGCGCTGGAGGCTTATCCCGGCTTGCTGGCACGCGAAGTGCTGAGGCATCGCAGCTACAAAAGCGACGATGTCGCCAAGCAGAACGCAGACCGTCTGATTGCCCGCAAGGATCTGGTGACGGCGCTGGAGATGGGCCAGACCCGCCTTCAGTTGCGCCTCAAGCTGAGCCACGCCCAGCGCGAAGCGGTCATTGAAGACGCGTCGGGCGATGCGCTGGATGCGGTGCTTTGCCTGGTGCAGGTCGCATGGGGCTGGCAACAGCATTGCCAGGGAGCGCCTCTCTACGGACTGCCGCAGGGCATGGACCCGCTGGAAGGATGGATTCTCACCGCCTGAGCGGCTGGGCACAGTGGATCAGACGCCGCGTGGCATCAGGGCTTCCTGTATCTTGATGGCGACCTGGGCCACCGCCATGGCCGCCGGGCTTCCGGGCATGGATTGCATCAGCAACTGGCGGCGCATGATGGCCTGGCGTACCAGGGGATCGGCGGGGATGTCGCCCATATGCACAATGCGGACCGACTTCCCGGGCTCGCTAACTACAAACCGGTCCAGCACCTGCTGCAGTTGCAGGGTGATGGCGCGGCCATCTCCCAGGCGCGCCGTCTGGTTGATGACCATGCGCACCGTTTGCCGCTTCTGCTGACCGGCCAGTACCTTGATGGTGGCATAGGCGTCGGTGAGCGAGGTAGGTTCGGGTGTTGCAACCACGATCACCTCGGACGCCAGCGATACCGAAAACAGCACCACATCCGAGATGCCGGCCCCCGTGTCCAGAATCACTATGTCGTAGTGCGGTACCAGGCTGTTCATGATGCGCAGAAAGTCAGCGCGTACTTCGGGCGTCAGGCGGGAGTACTCCACCATGCCGGAGCCTGCCAGTAGCACAGAAAAGCCGCCCGGAGCCTTGATTACCGCCTCTTCAAGCTTGGCCTTGCCGGTGAAAACATCATGCAGGGTGATTTTGGGGTACAGGTTGAGGACCACGTCCAGATTGGCCAGCCCCAGGTCGGCGTCCAGCACCAGAACACGCAAGCCGCGTTTGGCCAGAGCAGCCGCCATGTTGGCCGAGAAAAACGTTTTGCCCACGCCCCCCTTGCCGCTGGTGACCGCCACGACCTTGCCCAGGGGTGTCAATGGAACAGCGAGAGCCGCTGTATCGGTTGTGGGGGACTTCAGCTCTTCCGACATTAATTTACCCTTTTTGCATTGCCATTGGCGCTGCCATCCAGTGATTCACCGGCAATACTTTCGATCCAGGCGGGATCGCCCAGTGCAAGATGTCCGAACAACATATTCTTTTCTTCGGCACTGACAAAGATTTCCTGAGGCTGGTCCAGCGCCACCCGGTTGCGGCCAGCCGTCTTGGCGTTGTAGAGTTGCATGTCTGCGCGTTCAGTCCATATCGCGGCGGTGGAGCGCACCCATTCAGGCGCATAGGCACCACCGATGCTAATGGTGACGCCGATCTCAAGTCCAGGGGCGATCGGGATGGACAGTTTCTCTATGGACTGGCGGATGCGTTCTGCCACGGTCTCGCCGTAGTGGACATGGCAATTGGGCAATACGGCGACAAACTCTTCGCCACCATAGCGGGCCACCGTGTCCATGGGGCGCACACATTTCGCCAGGGTACGCGCCACGGCCTGAAGTACTTTGTCACCTGCCGGATGTCCGTAGGTGTCGTTGACCTTCTTGAAATGGTCGATATCGAGCATCAAGAGTAGCGCAGGATCACCTGAGCGGGCCACCATGTCGATGGTTCTGTCCAGCACCGTGCGGAAGTGACGGCGGTTAGCTAGTCCAGTCAGGGGGTCCTTGAGAGACAGCTCGGACAGTCCATTAATGATTCCCTGCAGGTAGGCCGCAGGGGACGTTTCCTGATCAGGCAACTCCTTCACCATATCCTCGCCAAGCAATGCACGGGCATCGTCCAGACGCAATTGTTTCAAATCGACAAGGGATGCGGGTTTGTTTGCGGCCACGTTAGCTACTGGAACTGGTTCGGCGAAAGTCTAACAGGAAGCCCTTGCTAAGCGGGGTGGCATGTAGTCTGAACACACTGGGCAGTTGGTATTGCGGAGCATGCGCACTTCGTTCCACTCCATGGCGCGACCATCGAGCATTAGCAGCCTGCCTGCCAGCGACCTGCCCACGCCTGCCAGCAGTTTGAGGGCCTCTGCTGCCTGCATGGTGCCAATGATGCCCACCAGTGGCGCAAACACCCCCATGGTGGAGCAGCGTGCTTCTTCAAAGGTGACGTCTGGCGGGAATGCACAGGCATAGCAGGGCGATGTGGCATCGCGCTGGTCATACACACTGATCTGGCCGTCAAACTGGATGGCAGCGCCTGACACCAGCGGTTTGCCGTGGCTGACACAGGCGGCGTTGACAGCCTGGCGGGTGCTGAAGTTGTCGCAGCAGTCCAGAACCACATCGGCTTGCGGCACCAGTTCGTCGAGCAGACCTGCATCGGCTTTGGCCTGCAAGGCAGTTACCCTGACGCGGTCGTTGAGCGCGTGCACAGTGCGGCTGGCCGAAAGCACTTTTGGCTGGCCCACGCTGTCGCTGTGGTGGGCAATCTGCCGCTGCAGATTGGTGAGGTCCACGGTGTCATGGTCAACGAGGGTGATATGGCCCACCCCTGCCACTGCCAAGTACATGACCACCGGGGAGCCCAGGCCGCCCGCACCAATCACCAGTGCGCGACCCTGAAGGATGCGAGTCTGGCCCTCAATGCCAATATCATCCAGCAGGATGTGGCGGGAGTAGCGCAGCAGTTCGTCGTCCTGCATGGTGGCGTCAGTTGTCTTTCTTTTCTTCCTTGCGCTCTACAAGGGTTTTGCTGACCATCACCGGCTTGCCCTTGAGCTGGTTGATTGCCTGAATCAACTGGAAGTCCTTGTCCGAACCAAATTCTGGAATGCGGCGCTCAGCCACTGGCTTGCGTGACTCTTCTTCCAGACGTTTGACGGCTTCTTCGCGGGCCTTCTCGCGCACCGGGTCTTTCACTTCTTCCCCCTGGCCGCTGCCCAGGTGCTTTTCCAGATCGGCTTCGCGGATGCGCAGGGCGGCAAAGGGGCTGCCTTCCTCGGTTTCATCCACCATGACGTCAGGCACGATGCCCTTGGCCTGAATCGACTTGCCGCTGGGTGTGTAGTAGCGCGAAGTGGTGATCTTCAGGCCGGTGTCCGGTCCCAGGGGGCGGAAAGTCTGCACCGAGCCCTTGCCAAAGGTCTGGCTGCCCATGACCGTAGCACGCTTATTGTCCTGCAGAGCACCCGCAACGATTTCGCTGGCCGAGGCGGAGCCTTCATTGACCAGCACCACTAGAGGCACATTTTTAAGGCCAGCCGGCAACCCCTTCAAAGGGTCGGCTCCTATACGTCCCTGATAGTCGCGCACGGTGGCCTTAAAGGTCTGTTTGCTTTCGGGCGTTTGGCCGTTGGTGGATACCACGGTAACATTTTCGGGCAGGAAGGTGGCCGAGATGGCCACTGCGGCATTGAGCAGGCCACCGGGGTCATTGCGCAGGTCCAGCACCAGCCCCTTAATATTGGGGTCCTGTTTGTAGATCTCTTCGAGTTTTTTGGCGAAATCGTCTACCGTGCGTTCCTGGAACTGGCTGACGCGAATCCAGGCGTAGCCGGGTTCAATCACCTTGCCGCGCACCGACTGCTGCTTGATTTCTTCACGGATGATGGTTACCGGGAAGGTGCGGTTTTCGTCCTTACGGTAGATGGTTAGAAGCACCTTGGTGTTGGGTTCGCCGCGCATGCGTTTGACCGCTTCATTGAGTGTCAAGCCCTTGACGGCGGTATCGTCAATTTTGGTAATCAGATCGTTGGGCTTGAGGCCAGCACGAAATGCGGGCGAACCCTCAATGGGGGACACCACCTTGACCAGGCCGTCTTCTTGGGTGATTTCGATGCCTACACCGACAAACTTGCCGGATGTTCCTTCCTTGAATTCCTTGAAGGACTTTTTGTCAAAGTACTGGGAGTGCGGGTCCAAGCTGGCGACCATGCCGGAAATGGCATCGGTGATCAGCTTTTTCTCGTCCACGGGCTCCACATAGTCGCTCTTGATCAGGCCAAAGACGGCTGCCAGCTGCTGCAACTCCTCCAAGGGCAGTGGCGCCAGCGTGTTGCGCGCCACCGTCTGCAAGGAAACAGTCGCCAACGCTCCCGCCAGCGCACCCAGCGCAATCCAACCCGTAATTTTCAATTTGTGACCCATATGTGTTCCTGTGCCTAGCCAATATACACCTTGGAGGCGTTTTTCCGCGCCCGGTTCCCTGGGCACGCAAGGACTTTGCTCAGGCTTTACCTTGCGATGCGACGGCCGCTGCAGCCCGCGTCGCAGCTTCGGCATCGCCCAGGTAGTAGTGGCGGATGGGCTGGAGGTGTTCATCCAGTTCATAGACCAGCGGAATGCCATTGGGAATGTTCACACCAACGATCTCGTCATCGGCGATGTTGTCCAGGTACTTCACCAGTGCGCGGATGGAGTTGCCATGCGCAGCGACCACAATGCGTTTGCCCGCCTTGATGGCGGGCGCCATGGACTCGTTCCAGAACGGGAGCACGCGCGCTACGGTGTCTTTCAGGCACTCGGTCAGCGGCACCTCAGCGGCCTGCAGGTTGGCGTAGCGGCGGTCGCCCCGCTCGCTGCGGGGGTCCGCTGGCTCCAGGGCAGGAGGCGGGGTGTCGTAGCTGCGACGCCACACCAGCACCTGCGCATCGCCATACTGTTTGGCCATATCGGCCTTGTTCAGCCCCTGAAGGGCGCCGTAGTGGCGTTCGTTAAGGCGCCAGTTCTTGACCACTGGCAGCCAGGTGCAATCCATCTCATCCAGGCAGTACCACAGGGTGTGGATGGCGCGTTTGAGGACGCTGGTGTAAGCCAGGTCAAATTCGTAGCCCTCCGCCTTGAGCAGTTTGCCGGCAGACATGGCCTGCGAAACGCCGGTGGGGGTCAGGTCGACATCGGTCCAGCCGGTGAAACGGTTTTCAAGATTCCAGGTGGATTCGCCATGGCGGATAAGAACGAGTTTGTACATGGTGGTCGGACAGATACGTAGAGGGATAAGCGCCCTTGCGGGCGCAGGAGTCGGCCCGTCATTCTAAAATGGCGGACTTGCCGTTCAGTGACGGTCGGGTAACCAACGAGGAAAAACGTGAAATTTATTGTCGACAACTGGATGTTGATCACTATCGCCCTGATTTCTGGAGCCCTTTTGCTGGGGCCGGTGCTCAAGGGAGCTGCTTCCAGCGGGCTGGACCCTGCCGGCGTAGTGCAGTTGATCAACCGCGAAAAGGCCGTGGTGATTGACGTCTGTGAGCCGGGTGAACACGCGGCGGGCCACATTGTGGGGGCGAAGAACATCCCCCTGGCGCAACTGGAGTCCAAGCTGGCGGGTACGGTCAAGAACAAGGCCACCCCGGTGATTTTGGTCTGCCAGTCTGGCACGCGTTCCAACCGTGCTGTGGCGATTGCCAAAAAACTCGGTTACGAGCAGGCCCAATCGCTGGCTGGCGGTATTGGCGCGTGGAAAAGCGCTAATCTCCCGATAGAGAAAGGCTGAATTCATGCAATCTATCAAGATGTACACCACCGCCGTCTGCCCCTACTGCGTGCAGGCCAAGCGGGTGCTCCAGTCCAAA
This sequence comes from Burkholderiales bacterium, assembly GCA_028868305.1. Classification (GTDB taxonomy): domain Bacteria; phylum Pseudomonadota; class Gammaproteobacteria; order Burkholderiales; family Burkholderiaceae_C; genus Allorhodoferax. Next base: position 10,351 of record JAGWUS010000016.1, read on the forward strand.
GGCGTCACCCAGATCGAGGAAGTGCGTGTGGACACCCATCCGGAAGAGCGCGCCAAGATGATGGAAATCACCGGCCGACGTACCGTGCCGCAGATTTTTATCGGCTCCACGCACGTCGGTGGCTGCGATGACCTGATGGCGCTGGACAGCAAAGGTGGCCTGGTGCCGCTGCTCAACGCGGCCTGAGATAATCTCCCAAAGCGTATTGCTTGATTGGCCCGCCTGGCCGCGTCCGGGCGGGCTTTGTTTTACTTTGAAAGACTGTTGCCATGGCAGACCAAGATCCCGTATTCCAGATTCAGCGCGTGTACCTCAAGGAGGCTTCGCTGGAGCAGCCCAATTCTCCCGGCATCCTGCTGCAGCAGGAGCAGCCGTCCGTTGACATTCAGTTGGGCGTGGAAGCTGCTCCTGTTGCCGATGGGATTTACGAAGTGAGCGTGACGGCCACCGTACAGACCAAAATCCAGGACAAAACCGTGTTTCTGGTCGAAGCCAAGCAGTCCGGTATTTTCGAAATCCGCAACCTGCCCGAGGAGCAACTCGGCCAGATCATGGGCATTGCCTGCCCGCAAATCGTCTATCCCTACCTGCGTGGCAACGTGGCCGATCTGATCCAGCGCGGCGGCTTCCCGCCCGTGCATTTGTCGGAAATCAACTTCCAGGCCATGTACGAGCAGCAGCAAGCCGAAGCGGCTGCGGCGGCCGGCAGTTTGCCCCAGTAAGTTTCATATTTTTGGCCTCTAGCCCGCGCGGATATTGCTCAACCAGCTATGAAAATAATAGTGCTGGGAGCCGGTGCCTGGGGTACTGCACTGGCCATCAGCGCCAGCCGGAATCCCCAGGGCCACCACGTTACCCTGTGGGCACGCGATGCGACGCAAGCCGATGCCATGCGCCAGCAGCGCGAAAACGCGCGCTACCTGCCGGGCATTGTCTTGCCCGATGCGCTGCACATTGGCAGGGGGCCGCTGGCTGGCCTGGTAGAAGGCTTGCGGCCGCACGATCTGGTCATCGTGGGCTCGCCGATGTTGGGCTTGCGCGGCTTGCTGACTAGCCTGAAGGATTGCCCAACACCGACAGCGTGGCTATGCAAGGGCTTTGAGGCAGCAGGGGACCGGGCTTTTGGCCTGTTGGGCCACGAAGTGCAAAGCCAGGTCGCACCACACATGCTGGCCGGGGTGCTCAGCGGCCCCAGCTTTGCGCAGGAAGTGGCATTGGGCAAACCCACTGCGCTGGTGGCTGCCAGCAGACATGCGGCCGTGCGTGAGGCTCTGGTTCAGGGTTTTCACAGCGCCACCCTGCGGGTGTACGCCAACGACGATGTCGTTGGTGTGGAAGTGGGCGGTGCTGTCAAGAATGTGCTGGCCATCGCCACTGGCCTTTGCGACGGCCTGCAGTTGGGCCTGAACGCCCGTGCAGCACTGATTACCCGTGGACTGACCGAAATCACCCGCCTGGGCTTGGCCCTGGGGGCGCGGGCCGATACCTTCATGGGGCTGAGCGGTCTGGGTGATCTTGTGTTGACCGCCACGGGCGACCTGTCACGCAACCGCCGTGTTGGTCTGGCGCTGGCCCAGGGCAAGACGCTGGAGCAGGCGGTCCACGAACTGGGCCATGTGGCAGAAGGCGTCTACTGCGCCCGCACCGTGGTGCAGCGCGCCCAGACTCTGGGCGTGGACATGCCGATTGCCCAATGCGTTGTGGAACTGCTCGATGGTCGAATGCGACCCGCCGAAGCCGTCGCAGCGCTCATGGGGCGCGACCCGGCAGTTGAAAATGAGGTCTCGACGCTTTCCTAGCCCGTTGCCACCCGCGCGGCGATATGGGCCAAGGCTTCTTGCACCTGGTCCACCAGAATCAGACACAGCTCGCCATCCTTGAGCTTCTCCATCGCGATGTCGATGGCCAGAAACTCGCCCTGAATCTCGGTAGAACTCTTAGTGCGGCTCGCTTTTGCGAGGCCTTCCCGCAGAAGTGCGATGACTTCGCCATCCTTGCGCCCACGCTGGCACTGGTCTTCAAAAAGAATGACCTCATCAAAAGCTTCACCCAGAATCTCGGTCTGCTGGCGAATGTCCTGGTCGCGCCTGTCACCTGCGCCGCTGATTACTACCGAACGCCGGCTGGCCGGCATGGCTTCCACCGCTTGTACCAGTGCATGCATGGCGTCGGGATTGTGGCCGTAGTCGGCAATCACCGTGGCCCCGCGGTACTTGAACATATTGAAGCGACCCGCTGCGTTGTTGTCGTCGTTGGAAAACGATGACAGGCCGCCACGGATACTGCGCCAGTCCAGCCCCAGTGCCCAGGCGGCTGCCACCGAGGCCATGACGTTGTCGACCTGGAAGCCAATGGCGCCGCCCAGCGTGACTGGTATGTCGGAGAGGGGAATGCTGTGCTGGAGGTCGCCCCTGGAGGCCACAACACAGCCGTTTTCCACATACACCACGGCCTGCCCCTGTGCACGGTGGGTGGCCATCACCGGGTGCAGCTTGTCGGCAGTGAAGAAGATGACAGAGCCCTTGCATTTGCTGGCCATGGACGCCACGTTGGGGTCAGCGGCATTGAGTACTGCCGTGCCTTTGGGCGAAACATTTTGCACGATCACGCGCTTGAGTACCGCCAATTCGTCCACGGTGGTGATGTAGTTCAGGCCCAGATGGTCCCCGGCCCCCACATTGGTAACCACTGCCACATCGCACCGGTCAAAGGCCAAACCCTCGCGCAACACGCCACCGCGGGCAGTCTCCAGAACGGCAGCATCCACATCGGGGTGCAGCAGCACGCTGCGCGCGCTCTTGGGGCCGCTGCAGTCACCGGTGTCGATCACGGTGCCCCCCACATAGACGCCATCCGTATTGGTCATGCCCACGCACATTCCATGGTGGGTCAGCAGGTGCGAAATCAGGCGCACCGTGGTGGTCTTGCCGTTGGTGCCGGTGACGGCCACGATCGGAATGCGGCCATTCTGCCCGGGTTTGAATAGTGTGGAAATAATGGCTTCGCCCACGGCGCGGCCCTTGCCGAACGAAGGGGCCAGGTGCATGCGCAAGCCAGGCGCTGCGTTCACTTCCACCATGCCACCGCCCTGCTCTTCCAGGGGGCGCAGGATGCTGTCGCATACCACGTCTACACCGCAGATATCCAGACCGACCATGTGGGCGGCTGCCACGGCGCGTGCCGCGACATCGGGGTGTACATCGTCCGTGACGTCGGTGGCTGAGCCGCCGGTTGACAGGTTGGCGTTGTTGCGCAGGTTCACGCGCTGGCCCTTGACCGGAATGGCCTCCGCATCAAATCCCTGTGTTGCCAGACATGCAAGTGCAATATCATCAAAGCGGATCTTGGTGAGCGACGTTGAGTGGCCGCTGCCACGCCTTGGGTCCTGATTGACCTGCTCTACCAATTGGGTAATCGTGTGCACGCCATCGCCCACCACCTTCGGTGGATCGCGACGGGCAGCGGCAACCAGTTTGTCGCCTACCACGAGCAAACGGAAGTCGTTGCCTGGCATGTAGCGCTCTACCAGAATGTCATCGCGGAATTCACAGGCCGCCGCATAGGCTTTGGCCAATTGTTCTTTGGTAGTGATGTTGACGGTTACGCCTTTTCCCTGGTTGCCGTCATTGGGTTTGACCACCACCGGCAGTCCGATTTCGCAGGCGGCTTTCCAGGCGTCTTCCAGGTCGGTGACGGGCCGTCCGCCAGGCACCGGGACGCCCGCTGCGGCCAGCAGCTTTTTGGTGAGCTGCTTGTCCTGGGCGATGGCTTCGGCGATGGCGCTGGTCGCGTCGATTTCGGCGGCCTGGATGCGCCGCTGCTTGCTGCCCCAGCCGAAACGCACCATGCTGCCTTCGGTCATGCGGCTGTAGGGAATGCCACGCGCCACAGCGGCGTCCACGATGGAGCCGGTGCTTGGCCCCAGACGCACATCTTCGTCTAGGTCCTTGAGTTGTGCCAAGGCGCTGGCCAGATCGAAGGCGGTGTTGTCCATAGCGGACTGGCACAAGACCTGCGCTAGTTCCAGGGCCAGCAGGCCAACGTCTTCCTCGCTGTACTCCACCACCACCTGGTACACGTTGGCTTCCAGAGTGGGTGTGGTGCGGCTGAAGGTGACCGGGCATCCGGCCTGTGCCTGCAGCCCCAGGGCGGCCAGTTCCAGGACATGGGCCATGGGGATGGAGTCATCATGACCGGTGGGCTGGAACGGACTGATCTCGGGAAAACGGGCCCGGACACGGGCCTCAAAGCCATCGATTTTGTTGACGCAGGTTTCCTCTGCGGAACAGGTCACGATGGATTGAATGGCTGTGTGGTGGCTCCACAGGTTGGGGCCACGCAGAGCCCGGACGCGGGTTACTTCCATGGGGATCTCAGTAAGGTGTTTTCTTCGGGCTGGACTCGAATGTGCGCAAGCCAGCAGCGATCAATTCAATGGGAATCTCCAGAGCCCATGCTGCAGCCACTGCGGCCATCACCATTTCGGGCTTAGATGCCTTGGCCGGCTTGAGGCCGGCTAGCGGCAGGGTGGCGACATCCCGTGGACCCTGCGCCAGCACGATGGCGCCGTCGCGCAGAAACACCACGCGCTCGCCTGCCTGCTGGTGCTCTGCGATGGCCGGCATGCCGGAATCCATGCCATAGAAAATGATCTTGCCGTCGCACAGTTCCGCCATTTCCACAACCTGTTCGTCGGCCGCATTGAGTACCGCTGTACCGGTCGGCAACACCACATCCACCTGGGTGCGCGCGACTTTGTAGGTTTGTTCGGCGTCGAGAATGTCGAAGTCGGCCAGGCGCGGCTCCCAGCCCACGTCGGTGACCACCCCCACAGAGCATTTGTCGTAGGCCAGGCCTTCGCCCAGAATCATTTTGCTGGGGTTTTCGAACACTGCAGCGTGCACGGTGCGGTTAATCAGCAGCCGCTGGCCTGCCTCCCAGTGGGCGCAGTCACTGGCGTCCACCTGGCGGCCGTCGAGGTAAAGCCCCTCGCTACAGGCAAGTCCGACGTGCTTGCCACTGATGTGCACCAGCCAGGCCACCAGACGCGCGATGCGCCCAGTATTCTGGGTGCCCGTGACACCGACGACCGGAATGCGTCCGTTGCTGTCCGCATGAAACAGGTGGTCGATGATGGCCTTGCCGACCGGGCGCCCCTGGCCCTGTGCAGGCTTGATGTGGGCCAGCAGGCCGGGACTGGCATTGACTTCAATCACAGCGCCGCGCTGGGTTGAAAGGGGGCTGCCAATGTTTTCGAGCACCATGTCCACCCCGGCGATGTCCAGGCCCACGACGCGCGCCGCCAGAGCTGCTGCCGCAGCGACGCTGGGGTGCACCTTGTCGGTAACGTCAAATGCCACATTACCGTTGCGCTGGATCAGCACACTTTTACCTTTGGCGGGCACCGATTGGGGCGTCAGACCGACGCGTTCCAGTTCCAGAATCACTTCGGCCGTTTCGCTGGGAATGACCACATTGAGCGGTGCATCTTCAGTCGCGCCACGACGTGGGTCGGTATTGATCTGAGCATCAGCCAGCTGGTCAATGGTGGAAACGCCATCGCCAATGACCGAGAGACTTTCGCCGCTGGCCGCCGCCACAACGTGCCGGCCCACCACCAGCAGGCGGTGTTCGTTGCCCGGAATATATTTCTCAACAATGACGGCGCTGCCGCCACCCTTGCGGTGGGCCAGCTGGTAGGCCGCCTCCACATCACTCTGGGTGCGCAGGTCCAGAGAAACCCCCCGTCCGTGGTTGCCGTCATAGGGCTTGACGACCACCGGTACGCCGATGTCCTGTGCCGCTTCCCAGGCCTTTTCTGCGCTGCGCACCAGTGTGCCTTCGGGCACGGGTACACCACAGGACTTGAGCAGCGACTTGGTAAGGTCCTTATCGCTGGCGATTTCCTCGGCTATGGCCGATGTCTGGTCGGTTTCGGCGGTCCAGATGCGTCGCTGGGCCACGCCGTAACCCAGTTGCACCAGGTTGCCGTTGGTCAGCCGGATGTGGGGTATGCGGCGGTCGGTCGCAGCATCGACGATGTGGGCTGTACTGGGCCCGAGGCAAAGGGAGTCCACCTGATCGCGCAGTGTGGCTACCGTGGCTGCCACGTCAAAGGGTGTGCCGTTAATGGCCGCCATGACCAGATCGCGACCGGCGAGCAGGGCTGCGTGCCCCACATCTTCTTGACGGGTGCGGAATGCAATCTTGTACACACCATGCTGCGACGTCTGGCGCGCCTTGCCAAATCCGGTGCGCATGCCGGCCAGATTCTGCAATTCCAGTGTCACGTGTTCCAGAATGTGCGCGGCCCAGGTGCCCTCCTGGACGCGCTGGAGAAAACCGCCGCGCACTCCGGGACTGCAGTGGTGCTCAACCAGGGTGGGGAGAAAGCCCACAAGCCGGTCATGAAAGCCGGCCAGGGTATTGGAGGGGTGACCTTCGAGTTCGCCAATATCTACCCATGCCTCAATCACTGGGCGGTAGGTCCAGATATTGGGGCCACGCAGATGCGTTACCCGGAGAATTTCGATATTTTTCTTGCTCGTCATGGCTCTTTGTGGCTTGGGCAGTCGACCGACCTGGTGCTGTCCGCGTTGTGTATTCTCTCTCACCCGGGGTACACCCCGGTCAGGGCTCCCGGTCCAGCGGGTACTCCAACGGGTACTATTGGCGAGTTATCACGTTTCCCATTCGCAAGTAAATACTAGCTGTTGTTTTCAATGACCACCGAAGAATCCGCAGTCCGTGCTCCGTCAGGAGACGTTTCCATCGCTTGGCGTGACGAAGTGCAAAAGCAGCTTCTCCCGCAAGAAAACGTTCTGGCAGCGCTGGAGGTTGACCTGGATCATCAGTTGCACTTTGTCCGTGGGCTCGTAGTCGTGACCAGCCAGCGTATCTTCAGCCGTGCCGATGGCGACACCGCCTGGCAACACTGGACGTTGCGGGGCGGCATGGACGTGCAGTTGCACGACCATGCGGGCGTGGGCCATCTGGACCTCCTGGACAGCGATGGCCTTCTGAATACCTGGCGCTTCACGCTGGGGCAGAATCTGCAGGCCATTCGACTGGTTGACCAGTTTCACGCGCAGTTGGAAAGTACGGTGTCAGGCCGCCCCCTGGTGCAGGCGCTCAAGAATATCTGCCCCAGTTGCAAGGCCCCGCTGGAACCTGACCAGGAAGTTTGCCCCATCTGCGCCAAGGTGGTTCATACACCGCCCTCCACCTGGACCCTTTTTCGTCTGTGGCGCTTTGCCAAACCTTACAAGAGGCAGTTGGCGGCCGGTTTCCTGCTGACCTTGCTGGGGACTGCTGCCAACCTGGTGCCACCCTACCTGACCATGCCCCTGATGGATGAGGTACTGATCCCGTTTCAGAACGGGCAGAAGATCGATCCTATGCTGGTGGCGTTGTACATGGGCGGGCTGTTTGGCTCTGCCCTGTTTGCGTGGATTCTGACCTGGGCCAAAACCTACATTCTGGCGCTGGTGTCCGAGCGTATTGGCGCCGACCTGCGCACCACTACCTATGAGCATCTTCTGCGCTTGTCGCTGGAATACTTTGGGGGCAAGCGGACGGGTGACCTGATGTCACGCATTGGCAGTGAGAGCGATCGTATCTGCGTGTTCCTCTCGCTGCATCTGCTAGATTTTGCTACGGACGTGTTGATGATCACCATGACAGCGGTGATCCTGTTTTCCATCAATCCCTGGCTGGCATTGGTGACCCTGGTTCCCCTGCCTTTTATTGCCTGGATGATCCATGTGGTTCGTGACCGGTTGCGTACCGGCTTCGAGAAAATCGATCGCGTGTGGGGTGAAGTGACGAATGTGCTCGCCGATACCATCCCTGGCATCCGGGTGGTCAAGGCGTTCGCTCAGGAGCAGCGCGAAGCCAACCGTTTCCGCGAAGCCAACAAGCACAATTTGGCCGTGAATGACCGCATCAACAAGGTCTGGTCGCTGTTCTCGCCCAGCGTGTCGTTTCTTACCGAGTTGGGCTTGCTGGTGGTTTGGGCTTTCGGTATCTGGCAGGTGTCACGCGGTGAAATCACCGTAGGGGTGTTGACCGCATTCATTGCCTACATCAGCCGTTTTTATGGCAGGCTGGATTCGATGAGCCGCATTGTCTCGGTCACCCAGAAATCGGCGTCGGCAGCCAAACGGATTTTTGACATCCTGGACCATGTTTCCAGCGTACCAGAGCCGGCCAACCCGGTGCCCATGAACAAGGTGGAAGGTCGCATCGAGGTGCGCGAAGTCGGTTTCCGCTACGGCAACCGTGAGGTCAACCGCGGCATCAACCTGAACATCGCCCCCGGTGAAATGATTGGACTGGTGGGGCACAGCGGATCCGGCAAGAGTACGCTGGTCAACCTGATCTGTCGCTTTTACGACGTGTCAGAAGGCGCCATTCTGGTGGACGGTGTGGACATCCGTTCCTACGCCATTGCCGACTTCCGGCAGAACATTGGCCTGGTTTTGCAGGAGCCCTTCCTGTTTTTTGGCACCATTGCAGAAAACATTGCCTATGGCAAACCGGGTGCCACCCGTTCTGAGATCATTGCGGCAGCCCGTGCGGCCCATGCCCATGAATTCATCCTGCGTCTGCCGCAAGGTTACGACTCCATGGTGGGTGAGCGTGGACAAGGCCTATCCGGTGGTGAGCGTCAGCGTATTTCCATCGCCCGTGCCCTGCTGATTGACCCGCGCATACTGATTCTGGATGAGGCAACGTCGTCGGTGGATTCAGAGACTGAAAAAGAAATCCAGAAAGCACTGGAAAACCTGGTGCAGGGGCGCACCACCATCGCCATTGCGCACCGCCTGTCCACCTTGCACCGGGCCGACCGCCTGGTGGTGCTGGACCGTGGCAGGGTGGTGGAAGAAGGCACGCACGATGCGTTGATGGCCAAAGAGGGTGCGTACCACGCCCTGTACCAGGCGCAGGCCCGCAATATGGACATTGATATGGACGATGCACAATGAGCGCCCTGAACACTGTTACCGCAAGCAGCTTTTCGCTGGAGCGCAATGCCTTTGGCAAGCTGATACTGATCAATGCGCAGGGTGAGCGCTTTGAAGGCGTTGTGCCTGTGCGTGCGTTTCCCATTCAGTCGCCGGAAGACGGCATTGCCCTGGTTAGCCTGGAAGGCCACGAAGTAGGCTGGGTGGATCGCCTTGACGCAGTGCCCGAGCCGGCGCAAGACCTGATTCGCCAGGAACTGACCACCCGCGAATTCATGCCCGTCATTGACCGGATTGTGGCGGTTTCGAGCTTCTCGACGCCCTGCACGTGGACCGTGGCTACGGACCGCGGTGAAGCCGATTTTGTGCTGCGTGGCGACGAAGACATTCGTCGCATCGGCAAGGCAGGCAGCCTGCTGATTGCCGATGTGCATGGTATTCAGTACTTTGTGCGCGATCAGTATGCGCTGGATGCCAACAGCAAGAGGATTCTTGACCGTTTCATGTAGGCGCATGCACACCCACCGGTTGGCAGCGGCGCTGCCTGCGCTAGCGGTGCTGGGCTCTGTGACGGCACTGGGCATCGGCACATCGTTTGCCAAACACCTTTTTCCACACGTCGGTTCACTCGGGACTACTGCTTTGCGCGTGGGCTTCTCGGCACTGCTGTTGCTGGCCTTGTGGCGACCCTGGCGCTGGTCACTGTCCGTTACCGACCGGGCTTCCATCCTGCGCTACGGTGTGGCGCTGGGCTTCATGAATCTGCTGTTCTACATGTCGCTGCGCACCATCCCGTTTGGTGTGGCGGTCGCCATTGAATTTGCGGGGCCGCTCACGTTGGCGATGCTGTCATCGCGCAGACCCGTCGACTTCCTCTGGCTGGCACTGGCGGTAGTGGGCCTGGGCCTGCTACTGCCCCTGAACCAGAGCGCCGCAGCGCTGGACCCCGAGGGCGTGGCGTACGCGCTGGCGGCGGCCGTGTGCTGGGGGGCTTACATCGTGTTTGGCAAGCGTGTAGGCCATCTGCATGCCGGCCAATCGGTGGCGCTGGGGCTCACCGTGGCGGCCATTGCAGTGGTTCCATTTGGCGTCTGGCAGGCGGGCAGCGCCTTGTTGAGTCCATCCATCCTGCTTTACGGATTGGGTGTGGCAGCGATCTCCAGTGCCATTCCGATTTCCCTGGAGATGGTGGCTTTGAAGCGCTTGCCGGAGGAAGCCTTTGGCATCCTGACCAGCATGGAACCCGCCGTTGCAGCACTGTTGGGTCTGTTCGTGCTCGATGAGCACCTGACCGGTTTGCAATGGATGGCCATTGTCTGCACCATGCTGGCCGCGGCCGGCAGTTCGGTTACCGCGCGGCGTCAGCCGTCCAAGGGCGCACCGGCCGATGTGGTGATGTGAGGCTTCACACTTCCAGGTTGTCGATCAGGCGCGTAGTGCCCAGGCGTGCCGCCGCCAGCACCACAAGTTTGTCGCCCGCCTGCGGGGGCTGAAGGTCGGACTGGCGGCGTACTTCAACGTAGTCGGGTTTCCAGCCTTTCTCGGCCAGATCCCTCATGGAATATGCACCAAGTGCTTCAAAATTGGTAGCGCCTGCGCGCAGGGATTCGGCTACCGAACGCAGGGTGGCGGAGAGTTGCACCGCTTGCTGGCGTTCGTCTGCGCTCAGGTAGCCGTTGCGGCTGGACAGCGCCAAGCCATCGTCGGCACGCTGTGTTTCACCGCCCACGATGGTGACCGGCAGGGCGAATTGCTGGACCATGTTGCGGATGACCATGAGCTGCTGGTAGTCCTTCTTGCCAAACAGCGCGGTGCGGGCCTGAGTGCAACTCAGCAGCTTCATTACGATAGTGCATACCCCCACAAAAAAACCGGGGCGGAAGTGGCCTTCCAGAATGTCTGCCAGCACTGCCGGTGGGTGCACTTTGAAGGTCTGGGGCTGCGGATACAGTTCGGCCTCTAACGGCGCAAACACCACATCGCAGCCGGCCGCTTCCAGGCGTGCGCAATCGGCTTCCAGCGTGCGGGGGTAGGTATCAAAGTCTTCATGTGGCGCAAACTGCAGACGGTTCACGAAGATGGTGGCCACAGTGACGTCGCCCAGCGGTTTGGCCTGGCGCACCAGCGCAATGTGCCCATCATGCAGATTGCCCATGGTGGGCACCACGGCAGGATGGCGGTAGGCGTCCAGATGCTGGCGCAGGTGTTTCAGGGTGTGAACGAGTTTCATGAGGGTGTTTTCACCAGGCGTGAAGGGCGTCGTCCGGGAAAGTGCCATTCTTCACGGCGGCCACATAGGCTTCCATGGCGCCGCGAATGCTGGTGGCATCCAGCATGAAGTTGCGAACGAACTTAGGATTTTTTCCCAGGTTCACGCCCAGCATGTCGTGCAGCACCAGCACTTGGCCCGCAGTGCCTTTGCCGGCGCCAATGCCAATGGTGGCGCAGTGGGACAGCTCCGTGGTCAGTTCGCGTGACAGGGGCGCGGGCACCATTTCCAGCACGACCATAGACGCACCGGCATCTTCCAGTTCATGCGCCTGTATTCTCATGATTTCCGCGGCCGCATCGCCCCGGCCCTGCACGCGGTAGCCACCCAGTGCATGCACGGTTTGCGGCGTCAGGCCCAAGTGGGCGCAGACCGGAATGCCGCGTTCCACCAGAAAACGCACCACTTCGGCGGTCCAGCCACCGCCTTCGAGCTTGACCATGTGGGCGCCAGCCTGCATCAGGACGGAGGCACTGCGAAATGCCTGCTCCCTGCTTTCCTGGTAGGTGCCAAAGGGCAGGTCGCCAATCAGCCAGGCAGTGCCCTGGGCGCGGCGCAAACCACGGGCCACGCTGGCGGTGTGGTAGGCCATATCGTCCAGCGATACGCCCACGGTGCTGTGCAGGCCCTGGCACACCATGCCCAGCGAGTCGCCCACCAGAATGCACTCCACGCCAGCCGCATCGGCTATGGCGGCGAAGGTCGCGTCGTAGGCGGTCAGCATGGTGATCTTCTCGCCACGGGTATGCATTTCCTGGATGCGTGGCAGGCTGATGGGTTTGCGGCTGGCCAGGGGGGACGCCGGTGGCAGGGTACCGTAAGGCGATGCGGCGGCTGCAGAAGCGCTGCCAGCAGATTCTTGGGCCATGGTGGGGACTCCTGAAACGGGTTGAATGCGGGAACCGGGCCGAATACTAACCGCTAAGTGGATACCCGGATCAGGTGGGCGAGTACGCCAGACGTACGTAGATAGGGGCAAAGGCCTCGGCCTGCGTAATTTCGATCAGCGTTTCCTTGGCCAGCTCCAGCAGGGCGATGAAGGTTACTACCAGTACCGGTGTGCCCTGCACCGGGTCGAACAGATCTTCAAAGCCAACAAAACGGCGGCCCTGCAGCTTTTTGAGAACGATGCTCATGTGCTCGCGCACCGAGAGCTCCTCGCGGCTGATCTTGTGGTGCTGCACCAGCTTGGCCCGTTTGAGGATGTCGCGCCAGGCTTCCTGCAGGTCCACCAGATGCACATCCGGAAAACGCGGTTGCAGGGCCTGCTCGATATAGACCTCCGCCTTGAGGAAGTCGCGCCCGAATTGGGGGATGGCATTGAGGCGTGCCGCAGCCAGCTTCATCTGCTCGTATTCCAGCAGGCGGCGCACGAGTTCAGCACGCGGGTCTTCGGCTTCTTCGCCTTCAGCCACTTTCTTGGGCGGCAGCAGCATGCGCGATTTGATCTCGATCAGCATGGCCGCCATCAACAGGTATTCGGCCGCCAGCTCCAGATTGCGCTTGCGGATCTGGTCCACGTAGACCAGGTACTGCTTGGTCACGCTGAGCATCGGGATGTCCAGAATATTGAAATTCTGCTTGCGGATCAGGTACAGCAACAGGTCCAGCGGGCCTTCAAAGGCTTCCAGAAACACTTCCAACGCATCGGGTGGGATGTACAGATCCTGCGGCATGGCAAACAGGGGTTCGCCATACAGACGTGCCACGGCCACATGGTCAACTACCTCGGGGGTTCCGGGCAGAACAACCACCTCAGCGCCGTTTTTGGCCAAAGTTGCGTTCATGGATTGCTACCAATTCAATAGCTGCTTGTGCACTATTGATGAGGGCTGGAGCCCATTTTGATGCTTATTTTGCGTTGGTCTGGTAGACGTAGGGCTTTTGCGGCACGCGGGCTTCTCCATAGGCCTTTACGGCACTGCGGTCGATGGTCTTGTCCCACAGCAGGGCGCGGCCTTCACGCTGGCCCTCTTCCAGTGCGGGCTTGGCAGCCTTGAGCTGGTCGATAAATTGGGTGGCTTCAGACTTGTAGTCGGGGCGGCGGAAAATGTTCATGGAGAGATCCTTGTTGGCAGCCATTTTACCGCCCGCCACCCAAGCCCCCGGCCAATCCCAGTATGCTTGCGGCCCTATGACACATTCCGACCTTTCCCCCACCGATATTGCTGCTCTGGCACAGGCCGATGTGGCGCGTGCCCTCGCCGAAGACGTGGGCGCCGGCGACCTGACGGCCGCCCTGATTGACCCGCACCGCCGTGTCCGCGCGCGCATCCTGTCCCGCGAAGCCGCCGTCATCTGCGGCGAGCCGTGGGTCACAGCCGCCGTGCGTACGCTGGACCCCAGCGCCGCCATCATCTGGCATGTGCGCGAAGGCCAGCGCTGCCAGGCCGAGCAGGTGGTGGTGGAGATTGAAGGCAATGCGCAAGCCCTGCTGACGGCCGAGCGCACGGCCCTGAACTTTCTACAGTTGCTGAGCGCTGTGGCCGGCAAAACCGCCGCGTTTGTGGACGCTGTGGCCAGCGTGCCGGCTGTACAAGGTAAGCGCGCGGCGATTGTGGACACCCGCAAGACGATTCCGGGTCTGCGTATGGCGCAGAAATATGCGGTGCGCATGGGTGGTGGCACCAATCACCGCATTGGCCTGCATGACGCCGTGCTGATCAAGGAAAACCACATTGCTGCGGCCGGCGGTGTGACCGCCATCTTGCAGCGCGCCAGCCAGGCCGCACAGGTAGCCAAGTTCATTGAAATCGAAGTTGAAACCCTGGAGCAGTTGCGCGAGGCGCTGGACACCGGCGCCCGCATGGTACTGCTGGACAACATGACCCTGGAGCAGATGCGCCAGGCCGTCGCCCTCAATGCGGGCCGTGCCATACTGGAAGTGTCGGGCGACGTGAATCTGGATACGGTGCGTGGCATTGCCGCCACCGGCGTGGACCGCATCTCCATAGCTGCACTGACCAAGGACGTCAAAGCCATCGATTTTTCCATGCGTTTTGAAGACCTGTGATGCACGCTGTGCCCGCCTTCGCGGGTCAGGCACGTGCGCTTTGCACCGCCAGTTCCAGTGCTTGTGGCAGACGGGCGCACACGTTGTCGGACCCAAGGGCTTCCAGGACACCTGCGCGCAGCAAAATGTCCTTGGGCTGGAAATCCAGGCCGCACGCTATCAGGCGCACACCTCGCTTGTGGCAGGTGCGCATCAAGTCGCGCACGGTGTCTGCGCCGGACGAGTCGATATAGATCACATTCTTGAAGTCCAGCACCAGCACCCGTGCGGGCAGGTGGTCCTCCATGGTTTCGATGAGTTTGACAGCGCCAAAGAAGAGTGCGCCGTACACCCGGTGTGCAACCACCTGCTTGTCCATGCCGGTCAGCACCGGGTAGTCCTGTGCGCTGACCTGCTCGGACCGCGACAGGCTAGAGATACGGTAAATGAAGGTGATACACGCGGCCACCAGTCCGACCTCCACCGCGACGGTCAGATCGAAGACGACCGTCAGAAAAAACACCGACAGCAGGGTGATGCGGTAAGGCATGCGGAACTGGCGCAGATGGGAAAATTCGCGCCACTCGCCCATATTCCAAGCTACAAACATGAGGATGGCCGCCATCGTCGCCAGGGGAATGTCCGTGGCCAGTGGTGCTGCCAGCAGCATCACCAGCAGCAAAGTGAACGCGTGCACGATGCCGGCAACCGGGCTGCTGGCACCGCTCTTGACGTTGGTGACCGTGCGGGCAATCGTGCCGGTGGCAGGCATGCCACCAAAAAAGGGCGCTACAAAGTTGGCGATGCCTTGGGCCATCAACTCCTGGTTGGCATCGTGGCGGTCATCGATCATGCCGTCGGCCACGCGGGCGCACAGCAGTGATTCAATGGCTCCCAGCAGTGCCAGGGTGGTGGCTGGAATGAACAAAAAGCGCACGGTGTCCCAAGAGAAGGCGGGCCATTGCAGCGATGGCAGGTTCGACGGAATGCCGCCAAAGCGGCTGCCAATGGTTTCCACCGGCAGCTTCCACCAGGCGACTACGGCGGTGGACACCACCAGCACAATGACCGATCCCGGTACCAGTGCCAGGCGCCCGGCCCAGGATCGGGTGCGTCCCCAATGTGGTACCAGCACCTGCCAGGCAATCATCAGCGCCAGGCAGGACAGTGCCAGCAGCGTGGCGTGGTGATTGAACGTGGGTAGCGCATGGCCCAACGTGGAAACCATGCCGAAAAAATTGGCAGGCATGCTGACCACTGTCAGACCCAAAAAATCCTTCACCTGGGATAGCGCCACCAGCACCGCAATACCGTTGGTAAAACCAATCACCACGGCAACGGGAATGAAGCGGATCAGGGTGCCCAGCTTGAACAGGCCCATGGCAAACAGCATGACACCGGACATGGCGGTAGCAATGACCAGATTGGCCAGGCCGTAGCGTTCCACAATGCCGTAGACGATTACGATGAACGCGCCCGCCGGACCACCAATCTGCACCTGACTGCCACCCAGCACCGAAATCAGCAAGCCTGCGATGATGGCAGTAAACAGGCCCGCTTCAGGTTTGAGGCCACTGGCGATGGCAAACGCCATGGCCAGTGGCAGGGCGACCACGCCTACGGTGAGGCCCGCGCCGACATCCTTGATCAGACGGCCCCGGGAATAGCCCTGCAGTGTGTCAAGAAGTCGGGGGCGAAACTGGATCATGGCGCTGCTTGCGGGTCCGAAGCAAACTTGCCGTGGCGCATGTCGTCCAAAATAGGCCCCCAGCTCAGGGCTAGCAGCACCATCGCCAGCGGCAGCGTTGCGATATAGCCCACGGATTTGAAACCCAGCGCTCCGGCCAGCGCACCACCAAAAAAACTGACCACCAGCAGGCCGTGGATGCGCAGCTTGCGCCGGTTGGCAACCACCTTTTGCGGGAGGTTGGAGCGATTGAAATAAAACACCTTGCCCAATTCAATGCCCAGGTCGGTCAACAGACCGGTAACGTGGGTGGTGCGGATTTCCGAATGGGACACTTTGGTGATAACGGCGTTTTGCAGGCCCATGATGTAGCACAGCAGTAGCACCGTCAAGGGGACAAACAGTCCCGCAAAGGCACTGATGGCCGCCCCGAAGATTCCAAAGACCAGCAGCAAAATCGCCTCGACAAACAGGGGACGCGCAAAGGCGCTGCGCATCTGCCGGCGCTGGGCCCAATTGACGATCCACGCCGTGGTCATGGAGCCACCCAAAAAGGCAATGATCAGCGCCGCGCTGGCCAGCGCCAACTGGAGCTGGCCGAGCGCCAGGTTGTCTGCAATCGACGACAGGATGCCGGACATGTGCGAGGTGTACTGGCCAACCGCCAAAAAACCACCCGCGTTGGTCGCGCCGGCAATGCCCGCCAGCGTGCAGCCCAGCCGCAGGTTGGCATCTGCGTTGCGGTAGATGTCCGCCCACCAGCGCGGACGAGGTGGTTCAGCGGCTGGAAGCGTCGAGGTTTTCAATGGATGCGCATGCCGGGCTGAGCACCGGGCCAGGGATTGAGGATGTAGATGCCCGGGTCGGCCTTCTCATCACCGTGGCTGGCCGCCATGACCATGCCCTCACTGATGCCAAACTTCATCTTGCGCGGTGCCAGGTTGGCTACCAGCACGGTGAGCTGGCCGATCAGGTCTTCGGGCTTGTACATGCTGGCGATGCCGCTGAAGACATTGCGCATCCTGCCTTCACCAGCATCCAGCGTCAGGCGCAGCAGCTTGGTCGAGCCTTCTACGGCTTCGCAATTGACAATCTTCGCAATGCGCAGGTCGATCTTGGCGAAGTCGTCGATTCCGATGGTGGGGGCGATTTCCTCGCCACCGGGGATTTTTGCTACATTTTCCGTAGCATCTTGTGCAGATTCCACGGGGGCTGGCGGCTCAAACAATGCATCAAGCTGCTCTGGGGTCACGCGTTGCATCAGGTGTTGGTAGGGGGTGATGGCCTGCACATCGCCGACCACATCCCAGTGCTGCATGTCACTGCCCACAAAGCCCTGGACTGCCTGCGCCAGCCGGGGCAATACCGGCGCGAGGTAACGGGTCAGCACGGCAAAGGTGTTGATCAGCACCGAGCACACCTGGTGCAGGGCTTCGTTGTTGGCAGGGTCTTTGGCCAGATCCCAGGGTTTGTTCTGGTCCACATAGGCGTTGACCTTGTCGGCTAGCAGCATGATTTCGCGTGTGGCCTTGCCGTATTCGCGTGCCTCGTACATCTGGCCTAGGGCATCGCTGGCGCCGCGTACCTCGGCCAGCAGTGCAGTGCCGGCAGCGCCAAAGTGGCTGGTGAGCTTGCCCTCGAAGCGCTTGGTCAAAAAGCCTGCGGCACGTGACGCAATGTTCACATACTTGCCAATCAGATCGCTGTTCACGCGCGCCATGAAGTCATCGGCATTGAAGTCGATGTCCTCGTTGCGCGCCGACAGTTTGGCCGCCAGGTAGTAGCGCAGCCATTCGGCGTTCATGCCCAGACTCAGGTACTTGAGCGGGTCCAGTCCGGTGCCACGGCTCTTGCTCATCTTCTCGCCGTTGTTCACAGTCAAAAAGCCGTGCACAAACACGTTGTCGGGCGTCTTGCGGCCGCTGAAGTGCAGCGTCGCGGGCCAGAACAGGGTGTGGAAGGTGACGATGTCCTTGCCGATGAAGTGGTACTGTTCCAGCGCCGGGTTGGCCATGTAGGCGGCGTAGTCCTGGCCGCGTTTTTCCAGCAAATTTTTGAGCGACGCCAGGTAGCCAATAGGCGCGTCCAGCCACACGTAGAAGTATTTGCCTGGCGCGTCGGGAATCTCGATGCCGAAGTAGGGCGCATCGCGGCTGATGTCCCAGTCGCCCAGGCCTTCGCTCTTGCTGCCGTCGGGGTTGGTGCGGACGGTGAACCATTCCATGATCTTGTTGGCCACTTCGGGCTGCAGCTTGCCGTCCTGTGTCCACTGTTCCAGAAACGCCACGCAACGCGGATCGGAGAGCTTGAAGAAAAAGTGCTCAGAGTTTTTCAACACCGGGGTCGCGCCCGACAGGGCCGAGAACGGGTTGATCAGATCCGTTGGCGCATACACCGCACCACAGACCTCGCAGTTGTCGCCGTACTGGTCCTTGGCATGGCATTTGGGGCACTCGCCCTTGATGTAGCGGTCCGGCAGGAACATGTTCTTCTCGGGGTCGAAGAACTGCTCGATGGTGCGGGTTTCGATCAGCGAACCATCCTTGTTGTCGCGCAGGTCGCGGTAGATCTGCTGGGCGAGTTCGTGGTTCTCCGGCGCGTCGGTGCTGTGCCAGTTGTCAAAGCTGATGTGAAAACCGTCCAGATACTGTTTGCGTCCTGCTGCAATGTCGGCCACGAACTGCTGGGGCGTTTTGCCAGCCTTCTCGGCCGCGATCATGATGGGCGCGCCGTGGGTATCGTCCGCACCGCAGAAGTCCACCGTGTTGCCCTGCATGCGCTGGAACCGCACCCAGATATCGGCCTGGATGTATTCCATGATGTGGCCGATATGGAAATTTCCGTTGGCGTAGGGCAGGGCGGTGGTGACGAAGAGTTGGCGGGACATGGAAACGACTTTCTACGGACAGCCCGCGATTTTAGTCTTCCCCCTGTTGTCCGCGGGATCAGGCGGGCTGGACGCTTTGCTCCGTGTCCCCCGCCCGCTGCGCAGGCTCCTCCTTCACCTGCGCAAAACGCCCACCCAGCTGCGGGCGCAGCCAAGTGCTCCCCGCGAACAGTTGTATTTGGCAGTTAGGCAGCCAGCTTGGCGATGCTGTTTGCAGCTTCGGTCATGGCTTCGGCCTTTTTGACTTCGCCCATGGCCACACCTTCGGCACGCACAAAGCGCACGTCGGTGATACCGAAGAAGCCAAACACGGTTTGCAAATAGCTCTCCTGGTGTTCCATGGCACGGCCACCTTCGCTGGTGGAGTACACGCCACCGCGGGTGGAGGCCACGATCACGGTCTTGCCGCCCGCCAGGCCTTGCGGGCCGGTTTCGGTGTATTTGAAGGTGCGGCCCACCTGGGCAATGCGGTCGATCCAGGCCTTGAGTTGGCTGGGGATGCTGAAGTTGTACAGCGGTGCACCCACCACGATCACGTCGGCGGCCAGGAATTGGCTCACCAGGGCTTCGGAGACGGCGTTTTCGCGCTTCTGGGCGTCGCTCAGGTCTGCAGAACCGGCCGGCATGCGAAAGCCCAGGGACTCCGCGGACAGGTGGCTGGGCGTGTGCACAGCCAGGTCCAGGTATTCAACCGTGGTTCCGGGGTGGGTGCTGACCCACTGGGTGACGGTGTCTTTGGTCAGTTGGCGCGAAACGGAGTTGGCGCTCAGGATGCTGGAGTCAATGTGCAAGAGTTTCATGGGGTGTCCTTGGTAAAGGGTGAGAACCGGGTTGGTTGATGAAACTATTGTGATTTCGAGGCTAATGTTTGATAAGCCGGTAAATTTGCGATAGATTGTCCTGAATTTAGAACGATTGAGGGATTCGCTGTGCAAGACACCAACGACATGCTGTACTTTGCCGAGGTAGTTGAGCGCGGTGGTTTTGCTGCGGCAGGGCGCCATTTGGGGGTGCCCAAGTCCAAGCTGTCGCGCCGGGTGGCTGAAATGGAGTCGCGCCTGGGCGTGCGTCTGCTGCAACGTACGACCCGCAAACTTTCACTGACCGAGGTGGGCGAGGTCTATCTGCGCCACTGCCTGGCCATTCGTGATGCGGCCGAGGCGGCTGCCGAGGCGGTGGAACAGGTGCAGACCGAGCCGCGCGGCACCGTTCGTGTAGCCTGCCCCGTGACTCTGGCGCAGACTACGCTGGGACCAATCATGGCCTTGTTCCTGGAGCGCTACCCGCAGGTACGGATAGACATGCAGGTGAGCAACCGGGTGGTCGATCTGGTGGACGAGGGGGTGGATGTGGCCCTGCGCGTGCGCAGCAGTCTGGAGGACAGTGGCAGCCTGGTCATCAAGCATCTGGGCATGTCGCAGACCTTTCTGGTGGCCAGTCCGGCGCAGTTACAGCGGCAGGGGCGTCCCGGCACACCGCAGGATCTTGCTCGCATGGATACCGTGGCCATGTCGGCCACGGACGGCAAGGCCTCACTGGTCCTGCAGGGTCCCCATGGCGCAGCCTATACGCTGGTGCATCAACCACGCTATGTGGCCGATGACTTGCTGACGCTCAAATTTGCTGTGCTGCAGGGCACGGGCATGAGCTTTCTGCCGGACTACATGTGTCGTGAAGAAATCGACGAAGGCCGTCTGGTGCCGGTGCTGCCGGGCTGGGCGCCACCGCCTGGCGTGTTCCATGCCGTCTATCCGTCCCGGCGCGGCATGGTGCCCGCAGTGCGACGCTTTCTGGATTTCCTGGGTGAATACACCCATGGGGAGGGTGTGCCCCGCGTGTAAGTCGTTGCTGTCCGTTAGCGCAGGCGCAGTGGATCGGTTCTGCGTTCCACAAACACCTGAAGTGCCGTCTGGCGTGGAGTCGACTGCGGGTCAGTCCAGCCAAAGAACCTGCATACTTCGGCGCGTTGGGCTTGCGCATCGGCATAGCCCAGTGCCATCAGTTCACTGGTGTAACCCGACTCGAACAGCAGGTAGCTGGCCAGTGCTGAACCTTTCATGTCTGCCTTGGCCGACGAGACGCCTACGCCACCGAGCATGGTGCGAACGGCGTGGGGCAGATCGGCAATGTGGCGCGATGCCACAGCGTCCAGGCGCTGACTGGGTGCGATCACCAGCAGGTCGACCGGCCGCAGGGCGCTGGCCTTGCGGGCCTCGGGAGGCACCAGACCAATCGTCTGGTTGATGCGTCGCACCCGCTCCACGTCCACCGCCAGTGCATCAAGAAAAATGTTGGACAGCGCATGTCCAGCAATCTGCGCAATACTGGGATACGTGTTTGTGGTGTGCAGATGTGCTTCGCCTTTGGGCTCATGCATGCGCCCGGCTCCGACCACCAGGATCTTTTCTGCTCCGAGATGAATGGCGGGCGCAATTGGCGCGCTTTGCCGCATGGAGCCATCGCCAAAGTACTCGGTGTGGCCATTGATATGGAGCTCGGTGGCGGGAAAAACGAACGGGATCGCACTCGATGCCAGCAGGTGTGCATAGGTGATTCTGTCGCGTACGGCCAGACGCTGGGTGCGCACCCAGGGCATCAGGCGCTTATCCCCTTCAAAGAAAGTCACGTGGTCGCCCGAGCTGTAGCTTGATGCGGTAACCGCCAGCGCCTGCATATGGCCCTGGCGCACCAGATCCGGTAATCGCTCCAGCGGAACCAGCCGTTGCAGCAGTTCACCCAAGGGTTCGTTGTCCAGCAGGGACTTGGGCTTGATGCGCCGGAAGCGGGCAACGATCCAGCCCACGGACAGAAGGGTCATCCAGCGCGCTCCCGAGCGCAACATGCTCAGATGGTCGGCGCGGTAGACCTGGTGCGCCCGGAACTCGCGCCAGGTTTTTGCAATGAGACGCACAGTGGCATCAAAGTCGTCGGCACCGCAGGCCAGTGCAGATGCGTTGATAGCACCTGCCGAGGTGCCGGTAATGATGGGAAAGGGGTTGGGTTCGTTGCCCGCGCCACAGGCCAGACGCATGTCGGCAATGGCTTCGAGCACACCCACCTGATATGCCGCACGTGCGCCCCCTCCGGTCAGTAGCAGGCCGGTGCGCTGGGGGGTGACTGTGGGGCTGGTCATGCAGTTCATTATGGGACGCCGAGGGCAAGGAGATAGCGTCAGATGAACCGGGTAAACCCGTAGCGTTTTTGCCAAAGAATTGCACTTACATCGCCAGCGGGTTTGTCCGGTTTCGATAGACTCGGCCAAAAAGGAGTTATTAATGACAGTGACAGAACAGGCAATCATGGGCGCCCTGCAGGGCGTGGTGGACCCCAATACCGGCAAGGACTTTGTGTCAAGCAAGGCCGTGCGCAATCTCAGCGTGACGGATGGTGATGTGTCATTTGATGTGGAGCTGGGCTACCCCGCCAAGAGCCAGATCCCGGAGTTTCGCAAAGCCCTGGTGGCAGCAGCCAAGGGTGTGGCCGGTGTGAGCAATGTGTCAGTCAATATCACCACCAGGGTGTTGGCCCACGCGGTGCAGCGTGGCGTGCAGTTGTTGCCCAAGGTGAAAAACATTGTGGCCGTCGCCTCGGGCAAGGGCGGCGTGGGCAAGAGCACCACGGCGGTCAATCTGGCCCTGGCGCTGGCGGCCGAAGGGGCCAGCGTGGGCATTCTGGATGCCGATATCTACGGTCCCAGCGTTCCCATGATGATGGGCATTGACGGCCGGCCGGACAGTGAAGACGGACAGACCATGGAGCCGCTGGAAAACTATGGTGTGCAGGTCATGTCCATCGGTTTCCTGGTGGCGCAGGACGAGGCCATGATATGGCGCGGCCCCATGGCCACCCAGGCGCTGGAGCAGCTGCTGCGCCAGACCAACTGGAAAGATCTGGACTACCTGATCGTCGATATGCCCCCGGGCACCGGCGACATTCAGCTGACCCTGAGCCAGCGCGTGCCCATGACCGGTGCTGTGGTGGTGACCACTCCGCAGGATATTGCGCTGCTCGATGCCAAGAAAGGCATCAAGATGTTTGAGAAGGTCGGCGTGCCAATTCTGGGCATTGTGGAGAACATGGCGGTCCACGTGTGCAGCAACTGCGGCCACGTGGAGCACATTTTCGGGGCCGATGGCGGCAAAAAGATGGCCGCCGAATATGGCATGGACTACCTGGGCGCCCTGCCACTGAACATGCAGATCCGTTTGCAGGCCGACAGTGGCAAACCAACGGTAGTGTCGGATCCTGACAGCGAGGTAGCCGCCCTGTACAAGGCGGTAGCGCGCAAGGTGGCGGTGTCCATCGCGGCCAAGAATAAGGATTTTTCCGCCAAGTTTCCGACCATCACGATCAGCAAGAATACCTGAGCGAGCAGGGCAACGCGATGAACCTGCTGTCCTCGTTGCGCTACCTGGTGGCGTTGAATGAGCACAAGCACTTTGGCCGCGCAGCGCAGGCTTGTCACATCACGCAGCCGGCCCTCTCCAACGCCCTGCGCGCGCTGGAGGGCGAGTTTGGTGTGGTTATCGTCAAGCGGGACCGCAACTTCGTCGGCCTGACGCCCGAAGGCGAGCGGGTGCTGGCATCGGCCCAGCTCATGCTGCACGAGCATGCCATCCTGCAGCAGGAGCTTAAGAGCGAAACCCATCTGCCGCGCGGGCCGTTGCGCATTGCGGCTGTGCCCACTGCCATCCCGATTGCAGCGCGCTTTGCCGCCATGCTGCACGCACGGCATGGCGGCATTCACCCCATCGTTCTTTCATTGAGCTCAGCGGCACTGGAGCAGGGTCTGGAAGACCTGTCGATTGACATGGCGCTGGGCTACGGCGAGCGTATGCGGGTGCAGGACAGCCGTCTGCAGGCCTGGCCGCAGTACACCGAGCACTATTTTCTGTTGCGCCGCGCGGACACGCCGCGCCAATCGGGCCTGCATATTGGTGAACCCATGGCATGGCGCGAGGCGGCGGACCTCCCCTTGTGCCTGCTGACCCCGGAGATGCACAACCGCACCATCGTGGATGCGGCTTTTCGCACTGCCGGGGTGACAGTACAGGCAGCCATGGAAACCAACTCCATCATGACCATGATGCTCAGCGTGGTAGCGGGCAATGTGTGCAGCGTGCTCCCTGGATCATTGGTGGATACGGTGCGAGGCTATGGAGCTCTGGAGGCATTGCCGTTGACCGGCCCGGAGGTGCACACGCCCATTGCCTTCATCTCGCATGCCCAGGCCCGGCCATCGCGTGCACTGGAGGCCGCGCTGTCTCTGGCGCAGGACGCGGAGTGGTTGCAACATGCGGCAGCGCACAGCGGCGCCCTGATTGCCTGAAATATTGCCTTGCAACATTTAGTTTTTGAATCGATCCATGCGACGATTCAATTAGACGCTGGGTCTTGATGCCCGGATACTCGCGCGGCGTCGCAACGACGACGGCAGACAATAACCACACGATTGGAGACACCATGGCAGCACCAGGAATCCTGGACAAGGAACGCATCATTGCCGGCCCCGGCTTTAACCGCTGGCTGGTTCCGCCGGCAGCTTTGGCCATTCATCTGTGCATTGGCATGGCGTACGGTTTTTCGGTGTTCTGGCTGCCATTGAGCAAGGCGCTGGGCATCAAGGAGGCGATCAAGTGCGGCCCGGATATTGGCTTCTGGGGGCAGCTGTTCACCACCAGTTGTGACTGGCAGATTTCCACTCTGGGCTGGATGTACACCCTGTTCTTTGTACTGTTGGGCTCTAGCGCTGCTACTTGGGGTGGTTGGCTGGAACATGCAGGCCCGCGCAAGGCGGGGGTGGTGTCGGCGCTGTGCTGGTGCGGCGGGATGATGATCTCGGCACTGGGGGTCTATACCCACCAGTTCTGGATGATGATTCTGGGCTCGGGCGTGATTGGTGGCATCGGCCTCGGGCTGGGCTACATCTCTCCGGTGTCCACGCTGATCAAATGGTTCCCTGACCGCCGGGGCATGGCCACCGGTATGGCCATCATGGGTTTTGGGGGCGGAGCCATGATTGGTTCGCCGCTGGCTGCCGACCTGATGAAGTACTTTGCCACCCCGACCGATGTGGGTGTGATGCAGACATTTGTGGTCATGGCCTTGATCTACTTTGTATTCATGGTGGCCGGCGCCTTTGGCTACCGTGTCCCTGTGACCGGCTGGAAGCCCGAAGGCTGGACTCCGCCCCAGGCTGATGTGGCCAACGCCATGATCACCCAGCGCCATGTCCATGTGAGCAAGGTGTGGGGCATTCCCCAGTTCTGGCTGATCTGGATGGTGCTGTGCATGAACGTGAGCGCCGGCATTGGCGTGATCGGCATGGCCTCGCCCATGCTGCAGGAAGTGTTCGGCGGCTCGCTGATTGGCGTGGCCAAGAAGTTTGGCGAACTGGACAAGGCGCAACTCGGCGCGATTGCCACAGTCGCGGCGGGCTTTACCGCGTTGTTGAGTCTGTTCAATATCGGCGGGCGGTTTTTCTGGGCCAGCCTGTCTGACAAACTGGGTCGCAAGCTGACCTACGTTGTGTTTTTTGTGCTGGGGGGCGTGCTGTATTTCAGCGTGCCGGGCAGTGCAGCGGCGGGCAGCATCGTGCTCTTTGTGGCGGCGTTCTGCATCATACTGAGCATGTATGGCGGTGGCTTTGCCACGGTGCCGGCTTACCTGGCCGACATCTTTGGAACACAGATGGTGGGCGCCATTCATGGTCGCCTGCTCACAGCCTGGGCCACGGCCGGCGTGCTGGGCCCGGTGGTGGTGAACTACATGCGCGAATACCAGTTGGGTCTTGGCATCCCGCGCGAGCAGGTCTATAACCAGACCATGTACATCTTGGTGGGCATGCTGGTGGTGGGGCTGGTCTGCAATCTGATGGTGCGTCCTCTGGCCGACAAGTGGTTCATGACCGACGCCGAATTGGCCGCAGAGAAGCGTCTTGCCCATGAAAAGGCGGCTGCCGCCGTGGTGGTGCGTGGTGACGGTGCGGGTGAAGATGCAGTGAGCCCCGTAGTGGTGGCGCTTGCCTGGGCTGCAGTCGGATTTCCACTGGCCTGGGGGGTGTACCGCACCTTGCTGAGCGTTGCCAAGTTTTTTGCCTGATTCCCGCCGGGTCTGATTCGCCATGCATCCGTCTTCCAAGTCCTCTGAACTCCAATCCGTGCCGCTGGGCAGTGTGGACGATATGCGCGAGCGCATCCGCAAGAAAAGCCGGCTCAAGGGGCGGCAGGCGGACGAAGTTTCGCTGGAGGAGGTGCAGGCGTTGATCGGCCCGCGCCCGGCGCAAGGGCACCGGCGGGATCTGCTGATCGAGCATCTGCACAAGCTCAACGATGCCTACCGTTGCCTGCATGACCGGCATCTGGTGGCACTGGCCAAAGAGATGAACCTGCCCATGGCCGAGGTGTTTGAGGTGGCCACTTTCTATCACCACTTCGAGGTGGTGAAGGGTGATGCACAGGCGCCTGGGCTGACGGTAAGGGTGTGTGACGGGCTAAGTTGTGAAATGGCCGGCGCAAAAGATTTGTTGGCCCGACTTCCCGCCCTGTTGGGCACGGCCGATGTGCGCGTCATCCCGGCGCCCTGCCTGGGCCGCTGCGAGCAGGCGCCGGTGGCGGTGGTGCACCAGAATCCAGTACCCCATGCTACGCTGGAAGCCGTGAATTCAATAGTAAAAACGGCTGCAGCCCTTCATCCATATGCACAAGCAGCTACGAATTTTATAGCGAGTGAGCTGGCCGGTGGCAGTGTCTCACCCGTGCCTGCCAAAGCGCAGGTGGCTCCAGGCTATGCCGGGTATGAAACCTACTGTGCGCATGGGGGCTATGCGCTGGCTACGGCGGTTGCATCGGGTCAGCGCGATGGCGAGGCGCTTATACGGACCATGGAAGACTCGGGGCTGCGCGGTCTGGGTGGCGCTGGTTTTCCGGCCGGCCGCAAGTGGCGTATCGTGCGCGACCAACCGGCGCCCAAACTGATGGCGGTGAATATCGACGAAGGCGAACCGGGCACCTTCAAGGACCGCACTTACCTGGAGCGCGACCCGCACCGTTTTCTCGAAGGTGTGCTGGTGGCAGCCCAGGTCGTCGGCATTGAGGCTGTCTACATTTACCTGCGCGACGAATACCACGGCTGCCGCGCCATTCTGCAGGCGGAGCTGGCCAAACTGCAGGCCAACCCGCCCTGCCAACTGCCGCATATCGAATTGCGCCGCGGTGCCGGCGCCTACATCTGCGGCGAAGAGTCCGCCATGATCGAAAGCATTGAAGGCAAGCGCGGTGCGCCCCGCATGCGCCCGCCCTACATTGCCCAGGTGGGCCTGTTTGGCCGGCCCACCCTGGAACACAATTTCGAGACCCTGTACTGGGTCCGTGACATTGTGGAGAAAGGTGCTGCGTGGTTTAGTAGCTTCGGCCGCAACGGCCGCAAGGGGCTGCGGTCATTCAGCGTGAGTGGCCGGGTCAAATACCCCGGCGTGAAGCTGGCGCCGGCCGGCATCACGTTGCGCGAGCTGATTGACGAGTACTGCGGTGGCATGGCCGAGGGGCACGAGCTCTATGCCTACTTTCCGGGTGGGGCCAGTGGTGGCATTCTGCCGGCGCGGTTGGCCGACCTGCCGCTGGACTTTGACACGTTGCAGCCCTACGGCTGTTTCATTGGTTCGGCGGCCATCATCGTGCTCGGCCACCAGGACCGCGCGCGCGATGCGGCGCTGAACGTCATGCGCTTCCTGGCCGACGAAAGCTGCGGCCAATGCACGCCCTGCCGCGTGGGAACGGCCAAGGCGGCGCAACTCATGGCTGAACCGCAGTGGGATGCCGAGACGCTGGACGACCTGGCCCTGGTGATGGGCGATGCGTCCATCTGCGGCCTGGGGCAGGCGGCGCCCAATCCGATCCGCTCTATCCACAAATACTTTCCGGACGAGGTGGGTGAAGGCCCCTGGCCCGGTGATCTGCCTAAGCCGCGTGGCAAGGGCGCCCGCACCGAGCGGCATGCGCCCGCCGGCATTCCACCGCAGGCCAAGACATGAGCACGCAATATCCCCACGACAATCCGGACGCAGGCGCAGTCCGTTTCGAGCTCGATAACGACGTTGTGCATGCCCGCCCGGGTGAGACGATCTGGGCTGCCGCCCGGCGCCATGGGGTCGACATTCCGCATCTGTGCCACCAGGAGGGCCTGCGGCCGGACGGCAACTGCCGCGCCTGCGTGGTCGAGATCCAGGGTGAGCGCACCCTGGCGCCCAGTTGCTGCCGGGTGCCCACACCCGGCATGCAGGTGCGGGCCCACAGCCCGCGTGCGCGCAAGAGCCAGGAGATGGTGCTCGAACTGCTGCTGGCCGACCTGCCGGAGGCGGGCTACAAGTGGCTGGCCGATGACCCGACCCGTCCGCATGGTGAACTCAGTGCCTGGGCCGACCGCCTGGGCGTGGTGCCGCGGCCGGAGCTCAAAGCCCTGCGCCGCGAACAACCCCAGAGTGATCTGTCGCACCCCGCAATGGCGGTGAACCTGGATGCCTGTATCCAGTGCAACCGCTGCGTGCGGGCGTGTCGCGAGGAACAGGTCAACGATGTGATTGGCTACGCCCATCGCGGTGCACACAGCGCCATCACCTTCGATCTGGCCGACCCGATGGGCGACAGCAGTTGCGTAGCCTGTGGCGAATGTGTGCAGGCTTGCCCCACCGGGGCGCTGATGCCCAAGGCGCATGTGGGAACGCAAGTTGTTGACAAAAAAGTGGACTCTGTCTGCCCCTTTTGCGGCGTGGGCTGTCTGCTGACCTACAAGGTCAAGGACAACGTGATCGTGAGCGTGGACGGCCGCGATGGCCCCGCCAACCACAACCGCCTGTGTGTAAAAGGCCGCTTTGGTTTTGATTACGCCAACAGTCCCCAGCGCCTGACCGTGCCGTTGATTCGCAGGGCGGGCGTGCCCAAAGACCCGGAAGCCATCAACCGCCTGAACCGGGACACCGCAGACTGGTCTGACGTGTTCCGTGAAGCGACCTGGGAAGAGGCCCTGGATCTGGCGGCGGGTGCGCTCCGGACCTTGCGCGACACGCATGGCAAGAAGGCCCTGGCGGGCTTTGGCTCGGCCAAGGGCAGCAACGAAGAGGCTTACCTGTTCCAGAAACTGGTACGTACCGGCTTTGGCAGCAACAACGTGGACCATTGCACCCGCCTGTGCCATGCTTCCAGCGTGGCGGCGCTGCTCGAAGGGGTGGGCTCCGGCGCGGTGAGCAACCCGGTCAATGACGTGGCCCATTCCGACCTGATCTTTGTGATCGGCTCCAACCCGACCAACAACCATCCTGTGGCTGCGACCTGGATGAAGAACGCGGCAAAGGCCGGGGCCCGCATTGTGGTGGCCGACCCGCGTGGGACCGACATCGGGCGGCATGCCTGGCGCACCCTGCAGTTCAAGGCCGACACCGATGTGGCCATGCTCAACGCACTGATCCACACCATCATTGAAGAGGGCCTGACCGATCGGGACTTCATTGCACGGCGCGCCAACAATTTTGAAGCGCTGCGCGAAAACGTCAAGGGCTACAGCCCCGAGGCCATGGCCCCCATTTGCGGCATTCCGGCCGAGACCTTGCGCGAAGTCGCACGGGCCTACGCCAAAGCGCCGGCAGCGATGATTCTGTGGGGCATGGGGGTGAGCCAGCATGTGCATGGCACGGACAACGTGCGCTGCCTGATCGCCTTGGCCACGGTGGCGGGACAGATCGGCAAGCCGGGCTCAGGGCTGCATCCGCTGCGCGGCCAGAACAATGTGCAGGGCGCATCGGACGCGGGACTGATCCCCATGATGTACCCCAACTACCAGCGTGTCTCCAACAAGGCCGCGCACGACTGGTTCGAGAACTTCTGGGGTATGCCGCTGGACGACCAGCCGGGCTACACCGTGGTGGAGATCATGGGCAAGATCCTGGCGCCCGATACCGATCCGCACAAGGTGCGCGGGATGTACATCATGGGGGAGAACCCCGCCATGAGTGACCCCAACCTCAACCACACCCGCCACGCGCTGGCCAGCCTGGAGCATCTGGTGGTGCAAGATATCTTCATGACCGAGACCGCATGGCTGGCCGACGTGGTGCTGCCCGCATCGGCCTGGCCCGAGAAGACCGGCACCGTGAGCAACACCGACCGCATGGTGCAGCTTGGCAAGCAGGCCATTGATCCGCCGGGGCAGGCCCGTGCCGATCTGTGGATCATCCAGCAAATGGCCAGTCGCATGGGTTTGTCATGGAGCTATGAAAAAGATAGCGAATTGTGCAATGTGGACGGGGGCTACCACGGCGTGGAGCTTGTCTACGAGGAAATGCGCCAGGCCATGCATACCGCCATCGGCGGCATCACCTGGAAGCGGCTGGAGCGGGAATCCAGCGTCACCTACCCCTGCCACGCCGAAGACGATCCCGGCGAACCCATCGTGTTCCATGACCGTTTTGCCACCGACGATGGCCGGGTGCATCTGGTGCCGGCCGACATCATTCCTGCCGACGAGCGACCGGATGCAGACTTCCCGTTTGTGCTGATCACCGGCCGCCAGTTGGAGCACTGGCATACCGGTAGCATGACGCGCCGCGCTGTGGTGCTGGACGCGATCGAGCCCATGGCCACAGCTTCCCTATGTGGTGACGATTTGCAGACGCTGGGGATGCAGCCGGGTGATGTGATGACGGTGCAATCGCGCCGTGGTCAGGTGGTCATCCGGGTGCGGCGCGATGACGGGACCCCCAAGGGTGCGGTATTCATTCCGTTTGCCTATTACGAAGCCGCGGCCAACCTGATGACCAATCCGGCGCTGGACCCCTTCGGGAAAATTCCCGAGTTCAAGTATTGCGCGGTCGCCGTGCGTGCCGGTGGGCAATTGCCGGGGTTTGCGGGGTTTGCGCCTGCGCCTCTACACTGAGGGCATGGCAGACCCCGTTATTCCCGCTCCCGATGTATTGAATGCCACGCTGCACCGAAGTGTAGAAGTGGCCGTTGTCATGCGCCGTGAACACATCAATAATCAGTGGCAGCCCTGGCGCTGGGTGCTGGCCGATGTGGTGCAACAGGAAGCCGGCTTTGGCCAGGCCCCCAGGCTGTTGCGCAAGGACGAAGCTGAGGAGCTCTGGTTGCACCCGGGCTTTACGGTGGAACTGTTTCCGGGCGATGCAGAAGGCTACTACCTCAATGCCACCACAGAGCAGCCCTGCTTCTGGGTGGTGTGGCGCATGGAAGAGGAAGCCGCGCTGGCCGATGAGCCCATAGCGGTTCCGCAGACCGTGACCTTGAGCTACCACGATGCAGGCCGCTGGCTCGATGCGCAAGAAACGGTGGAGCAGGTGCCTGCGCCGGGTGCCATCGTGCAGTGGCTGCGGGCTTATGTGGACCAGCACCACGTGGTCGAGCCCAAACGCCGCCAGCGCCCGCAGAGCTTTCAGTCCCTGCAGGATCGGTTTGGTAATCCGGTGCGCGTAAGTGCTGACAAGCAGGGTGGTGGAGGACGACATGGCGGATGAACCTGCCGGATTCCTTGGCCGCTGGGCCAGGCGCAAGGCGCAAGCCCGCGAGGGCAAGCTGCTCGATGAGCCGGTGCGCACTGCCCAGCACTCTGAACCCGAGACCGCGCCTGTCCGGGTTGTAGTGGTGCCCACGGTGGCTGCTGCGTCGGAATCGCCACCAGCGCAAGCCGCTGCGCCAGAGCAAGTACCCCCTGTATTGACGCTCGATGACGCGCAGGCTTTGACCCAGGACTCCAACTTCAAGCCTTTCATGGCCCGGCAGGTGCAGCCCGAGGTGCGCAATGCCGCGATGAAAAAGCTCTTTGCCGACCCCCACTTCAATGTGATGGACGGACTGGACATTTATATTGACGACTACACCAAGTCGGACCCCATACCCGAATCCATGTTGCGCCAGATGGTTGGCGCCAAGTTTCTGAATCTGTTTGACGACGCGCCCGAGGCGTCCATCGCTGCGTCGCCGCGGGAAACTGCGGATAACCCCACAACGCAAACCGTGGCACAGTCCACCCTTTCGCCAGAAGCCCCACCACCTGCCCATGACAACCCTCATCTGCGACTGCAACCAGACCATGCCGCTCAACCCCCAGGCCCTGGGGACGGCACTTCATGAAGATCTGACACTGCATTCGACCCTGTGCCGGCGCGAAGCCGGGGCATTTCAAAAGGCGCTGCACAACGGGGACGATGTCGTGGTGGCCTGTACCCAGGAAGCGCGACTTTTCAACGCGCTGGCCGATCAGACCGAAGGCGCCAAAGCGGTTCCGGTTCGCTTTGTGAACATCCGCGAAATGGGGGGCTGGAGCAAGGACGCGGCAAAGGCCAGTCCCAAGATTGCTGC
Organism: Burkholderiales bacterium; assembly: GCA_028868305.1. Classification (GTDB taxonomy): domain Bacteria; phylum Pseudomonadota; class Gammaproteobacteria; order Burkholderiales; family Burkholderiaceae_C; genus Allorhodoferax. The sequence goes on from JAGWUS010000016.1 coordinate 42,516, forward strand.
ACTGCTGGCATTGGCCCACTTGCCGGAACCTGAACCGGTTGCCACCGTGACCTACAAGAGCGCAGGGCGTCTGTTGATCATCGGGACCATGGACGCAGCAGAGCGGGCTGCGGACCTCGTGGCTGATGTGCTGGATGTGACGATCTTCAGCACCGGTGCTGGCCAGGACGGCGGCACGCAGGAGCGGCGTTACCCGGTCATTTCCGGTCGTGTGCAGAACCTGACCGGGTGGCTGGGCGCATTTGCCTTCAGTTGGACGCGAACCAACCCAATTGATCTGGACCTGTGCACCCGCTGCAATGCCTGCATTGCTGCCTGCCCCGAAGGTGCGATCGGCTTCGACTATCAAATTGATAGCGGCTTGTGCAAGTCCCACAGGGCTTGCGTCAAGGTTTGTGGTGTAGCGGGCGCAATCGACTTCACGCGTGAGCCCGACAGCCAGTCCGATACTTTTGACCTGGTGCTGGACCTACGCGTCCAACCCGCGTTCACCCAGCATGCGCTGCCACAAGGCTACTTCCAGTGGGACGGGCAGGACCATCGCAAACTGCTGCAACTGCGCACCCTGGTGGGGGAATTCGAGAAGCCCAGGTTCTTTGCCTACAAACAGAAGCTGTGTGCCCACAGCCGCAACGAGAAGACCGGATGCAGTGCCTGTATCGATGTCTGTTCGGCATCGGCCATCAGCAGTGAGCGCAGCCGCCAGCAGATCAAGGTCAACCCGAGTCTGTGCGTGGGCTGCGGCGCCTGCACCACGGTGTGTCCCAGCGGAGCGCTGACGTACGCCTATCCGCGCGCGGGTGAGCAGGGTGTCAAGTTCAAAACCCTGCTGGCTACCTATGCCAGGGCTGGAGGCAAGCAGGCCGCACTGCTGTTACACAGCCAGGAAGCCGGTGCGCGGCTGCTGGGTGACCTGGGGCGTTCGGCGCGACTGGACCCCGCCATTCAGGGTGTGCCAGCACGCGTACTGCCGGTGGGGCAATGGCACACGGCGTCGACCGGCGTGGAGTTGTGGTTGTCTGCGGTGGCCTACGGTGCCTCCCAGGTCTGGATTCTGATGACCGGTGAAGAGGCACCGCAGTACCGGGATGCGGTGCGTGCGCAGATGGATGTGGCGCAGGCCATTTTGACCGGCCTGGGGTACCAGGGCGAGCACTTCCGAATCCTGCATGCGCGTGATGCGCGTGATCTGGCGGATCTGGATGCGCAGTTACAGGCAGCCCCCGCCCAGGGTGTGGCGCATGCCGCCGGGTTTGCGGTGCAGGCGGACAAGCGTGCAACGCTGGAGCTGGCGCTGGACCACCTGGTGGCCCAGGCAGACAGCAGGCCAGAGGTCATTGCCCTGCCTGCCGCAGGATCGCCGCTGGGAACGCTTGCGCTCGATAAGGAAAGTTGCACCTTGTGCCTGAGTTGCGTGAACGCCTGTCCGGCGTCTGCGTTGCAGGACAACCCCAATGCGCCACAGCTCAAATTCATCGAGAAGAACTGTGTGCAGTGCGGCTTGTGTGTTACTACCTGTCCTGAGAAATCGCTGTCGCTGGTGCCGCAATTGCGGCTGACCGAACAGCGCAAGGACGCGGTGGTGCTCAACGAAATGAAACCCTACGCCTGCATTCGCTGTGGCAAGCCCTTCGGTACTGTCAAGGCCATCGAGGCCATGCTCGGCAAGCTTGCAGGGCATACCATGTTCCAGGGGGCAGCAGCCGAACGACTCAAGATGTGTGGGGATTGCCGGGTGATTGATCTTTACACCGACACCACCGAAGTCAAAATTACCGACCTGTAAACCCCATGACGAATCCGATGCCTGCCACCCTCGATAGCACCAGTTCACTGGACGAAGAAACTGCGCGTGCCGAGGTCTATGGCTTGCTGGCCAGCCTGTACTATGCGCCGCCATCGCCAGAACTGCTGGCGCAGCTGCGCGTTGCGGTGACCGAGTCGCCCGCAGCCGGGGGCTTTCTCGAAGAGCCGTGGCGAGCCGTGGTGGCGGCAGCCCGCGAACAGGACGACGCAGCAGTGGCCCGCGAGTTCGACACGCTGTTTGGCGGTGTTGGCAAGCCCGAAGTCTATTTGTACGGATCGCATTACCTCAGCGGTTTTTTGAACGAAAAGCCCTTGGCCCAACTGCGCGAGACCCTGCTGGAATTGGGACTGGAGCGCGATGAGGCCATGCCCGAGACGGAAGACCACTTTGCCTACCTGTGCGAGGTCATGCGTTACCTGATTGCCGGGGATGATGTGGCGGTAGCCAACCTGACCCGGCAGTCCGTTTTTTTCAGCGAACATCTGCAGCCCTGGTCCACCGCGATGTGTGATGCCATCGGCCAACACAAGGAGGCCCGCTTCTATGCCGCTTTGGCAGAATTCACCCGTGCTTTTCTGTCCGTAGAGGCCCAGGGTTTTGACATGCTGGTCTGAGCCTGGGACGCGTTCTCTGCTATAGGGAAAATAGCACTTGCAGAAAGCTTTTTGACTTGTTACCCTGCTTTAGAATTTTGCTATGCACATCTTTGCATAGCGTCATCTTGGAGACCCAATATGAGTGAAGCCCCCAAGCGCCTTTCCCGTCGTACCCTGTTCGCGGGTGCGAGCACTGTGGGCGCCCTGGCTGCGGTTGCAACCGTGGTGCCGCGTGTGGCACCGACCGCTGACACAGTGGCGGCAATGCCCAAGCCCATTCCTGAACGGGGAGGTGGTTACAGCCTGTCAGAACACGTCCAGCGCTATTACGGCACCACCCGCGTTTAATTTCTTTTCTTGAACGGAGAGCTACATGCTGCTCACGAAAAAATCCCCGGCCGCACACGGCGGAACTGCGTCTGGCGCTGGTTCCTCCCGTTTTGTCCAAAGCTTGTCGCGCGGTTTGTCGACCGCGTTGCCCACCATGGACCGACGCGTATTTCTGCGCCGCTCTGGTCTGGGTGTGGGTGTTGGTCTGGCGGCCAGTCAGCTCACGCTGGTCAAAAAGTCGCAGGCCGCTTCGGCTGCTGCAGTGGATGCCGGCGGCAAGATTGAAGTCAAGCGCACAATCTGTACCCACTGCTCGGTGGGCTGTGCGGTGGACGCCGTGGTGCAAAACGGCGTCTGGGTGCGGCAGGAGCCGGTGTTCGATTCGCCCATCAACCTGGGTGCCCACTGCGCTAAAGGTGCGGCGCTGCGTGAACACGGCCACGGCGAATTCCGCCTGCGTTACCCCATGAAGCTGGTCAATGGCAAGTACGAGCGCATCAGCTGGGATACGGCACTGGATGAAATCTCTGCCCGTATGCTGGCCCTGCGCAAGGAAAGCGGGCCCGATTCGCTGTATGTGATTGGTTCTTCCAAGCACAATAACGAGCAGGCCTACCTGCTGCGCAAATGGATGAGCTTCTGGGGCAGCAATAACTGCGACCACCAGGCGCGTATATGCCACTCCACCACGGTGGCAGGTGTGGCCAATACCTGGGGCTATGGCGCCATGACCAACTCCTACAACGACATGCAGAACAGCAAGTGCGCGTTGTACATTGGTTCCAATGCCGCCGAGGCCCACCCCGTCAGCCTGCTGCACATGCTGCATGCCAAGGAAACTGGCTGCAAGATGATTGTGGTGGACCCACGCTTTACCCGTACCGCCGCCAAGGCTGACGAGTACATCCGCATCCGCTCCGGTTCGGACATCCCCTTCCTGTTCGGCATGATTTACCACATCTTCAAGAACGGATGGGAAGACAAGAAGTACATCAACGACCGTGTCTATGGCATGGACAAAATCAGGGAAGAAGCGCTGACCAAATGGACGCCCGAGAAGGTGGAAGAAGCGTGCGGTGTGCCGGAAGCCCGTGTGTTGATGGCGGCCGAAATGATGGCCAAAAACCGACCTTCCACCATCGTCTGGTGCATGGGCCAGACCCAGCACACTACTGGCAATGCCATCGTGCGCGCTTCGTGCATTCTGCAGTTGGTGTTAGGCAATGTGGGTGTTTCCGGTGGCGGTACCAACATCTTCCGGGGCCATGACAATGTTCAGGGCGCCACCGATGTGGGCCCCAATCCCGACTCTTTGCCTGGTTATTACGGTCTGCTCGAAGGTTCCTGGAAACACTTTGCCAAGACCTGGGGTGTGGATTTTGAATGGATCAAGGGACGGTACGCCAGCCCTGCCATGATGGGCAAGCCCGGTATCACCGTGTCGCGTTGGATTGACGGTGTGCTGGAGAAGAACGAACTGATTGACCAGGACTCCAACCTACGCGGGGTCTTTTATTGGGGCCATGCGCCAAATTCGCAGACCCGTGGTCTGGAGATGAAACGTGCCATGGACAAATTGGACTTGCTGGTGGTGGTGGATCCGTATCCATCGGCGACAGCGTCCATGGCGGCAATGCCTGGAAAGCCGGAAGACCTGAATCCCAACCGCGCCGTTTACCTGCTTCCTGCTGCGACGCAGTTTGAGACCAGTGGTTCGTGTACAGCGTCCAACCGTTCCATTCAGTGGCGCGAAAAAGTGATCGAACCCCTGTGGGAAAGCCGCACGGACCACATGATCATGCAGCAGTTCGCCGACAAGTTGGGCTTTGGCAAAGAGTTGTCCAAGAACTACAAAATGCAAAAGGTCAAGGGCCTGGATGAGCCTGTACCCGAAGACATCCTGCGCGAAATCAACCGCTCGGTCTGGACCATTGGCTATACCGGCCAGACACCCGAACGACTGAAGGCGCACATGCGTAATATGCACCTCTTCGACGTCAAGACCCTGCGCGCCAAGTCCGGTGTGGACAAGGAAACCGGCTATGACATGAGTGGTGATTATTTTGGTCTGCCATGGCCATGCTGGGGTACCGCAGAGCTCAAACATCCTGGTTCCCCCAATCTGTATGACACCTCCAAACACGTGATGGACGGCGGTGGCAATTTTCGGGCCAACTTTGGTGTGGAGCGCGACGGCAAGAGTTTGCTGGCCGAAGATGGGTCGCATTCCAAGGGTGCAGATATCACCACCGGCTACCCCGAGTTTGACCATGTTCTGCTGAAAAAACTGGGCTGGTGGGCTGAACTGACCGAAGCGGAGCAAAAAGCAGCCGAGGGCAAGAACTGGAAGACCGACTCGTCGGGCGGCATCATCCGCGTGGTGATGAAGAACCACGGTTGCCACCCCTTTGGCAATGCCAAGGCACGCGCCGTGGTGTGGAACTTCCCGGATGCCATTCCCCAGCACCGCGAGCCCTTGTATGGCACACGTCCGGACTTGGTGGCCAAGTACCCCACACACGACGACAAGAAAGCTTTCTGGCGCTTGCCTACGCTGTACAAAACCGTGCAGCAAAAGAATGTGGCAGACAAGGTGTACGAAAAGTTCCCACTGATTTTGACGTCAGGCCGTTTGACCGAGTATGAAGGCGGTGGTGAAGAAACGCGCTCGAACCCCTGGCTGGCCGAATTGCAGCAGGAAGCTTTTGTCGAGATCAATCCTGCAACGGCCCTGTCGCGCGGCATTCGCAATGGTGAACGTGTATGGCTGAATTCGCCAACGGGTGCACGACTCAATGTGCAGGCGATGGTGACCGAGCGTGTGGCTGCAGATACGGTGTGGATGCCCTTCCACTTCTCGGGCCGCTGGCAAGGCGCCGACATGCTGGCTTACTACCCGAATGGGGCTGCTCCCATTGTGCGCGGAGAAGCGGTCAACACGGCAACGACCTATGGCTATGACAGTGTGACGATGATGCAGGAAACCAAGACCACGGTTTGCAACATCGAAAAGGCATGACCCCCGGCAGGACCAGGAGACTACTATGGCAAGAATGAAATTTGTCTGTGACGCAGAGCGTTGCATTGAGTGCAACGGATGCGTGACGGCCTGTAAGAATGAGCACGAAGTGCCCTGGGGCGTGAATCGCCGCCGTGTGGTCACTTTGAACGACGGCGTACCTGGCGAAAAATCCATTTCGGTGGCCTGCATGCATTGCAGCGATGCACCCTGCATGGCGGTGTGCCCGGTAAATTGCTTTTACCGCACCGACGAAGGGGTGGTGCTGCACGACAAGGACATCTGCATTGGTTGCGGCTACTGCTCGTACGCTTGCCCGTTTGGTGCGCCGCAGTTCCCCGCTGCTGGCACTTTTGGCGTGCGCGGCAAGATGGACAAGTGCACCTTTTGTGCCGGTGGCCCAGAAGCCAACGGTAGCCAGGCCGAGTTTGAAAAATACGGCCGCAACCGTCTGGCCGAGGGCAAGTTGCCTGCTTGTGCGGAAATGTGCTCCACAAAGGCCTTGCTGGCGGGTGATGGTGATGTGATTGCGGACATCTTCCGCAACCGCGCGGTGCAACGCGGCAAGGGTGCCGAGGTATGGGGCTGGGGCACGGCCTACGGTTCCAAGCAGGCAGGTCAGCCACCAGAAGGAGCAAAGTCATGATGCGTATGACTGTGAAAATCTCGCTGGTTCTGGCCGTTGTGGCGCTGGCCGCCTGTGGTGAAAAGCCGCAGACACTGGGCGCAGGGAAAACGGATGTGCCGCCCTACCAGGGCGCAGAAAATGCATTTGTTGTTTCTGGCTGGAAGGCTGGCGACAAAAACAGTTGGGAACAGGCGCTCAAAGCCCGCGCCCTGAATACCCAGAACGAATACAGCAGAACAAAGTGATCGGAGCCCTTATGCAACGTGCTCGGTTAGCTCTGTTTTTGATAGCATCCGGTTGGTTTGCTTTCGCTGGGGCACAGACGGTGCCGGCACCTGCCGTGCCCCTGACCGGTGTGCAGTCCCAGAGCATCATGGATGTAAAGCCCGACGCGAGCAATGCGCCTGGGTATGCGCAGCAGACCAACGGGGAGCGTGGCAAGGTGCAACCCGGCAACAACGCACCCATGTGGCGCCAGGTTGGCGGCGGCGTTACCGGCTACAGCAGCTTGCCGGTAACGCAGGCGCCCGAGGCGGGCAATTTGATCCAGCCAACGGTGCAGTACCCCGGTTCACGTGTTACCAGCAGTGGCGAGGCCTGGCGGCAGGTGCGAAATAACTGGATCATCCCCTATGGTGCCGCGCTGATTGCCATCTCTGCGCTGGCGCTGGCCATCCTGTATTTCACCAAGGGTGCGCTGGGTAAAGACCATCCGGATACCGGCCGCAAGATCGAGCGTTTTACACCCCTGGAGCGGGCCGCCCACTGGACCAACGCCTTTGCGTTCCTGGCATTGGCGGTTTCTGGTCTGGTGATGGCATTTGGCAAGTTTTTCCTTCAACCAGTGGTCGGTGGCACGCTGTTTGGATGGCTGACCTATTTGCTCAAGAACCTCCACAACTTCGTGGGCCCCCTGTTTGCAGTGTCGCTGGCGGTTATCGTCGTCCTCTTTATCAAAGACAACATTGCCAACAAGGCCGACTTTGTCTGGTTGTCCAAGGCCGGCGGCATGCTGGGTGGCGATCATGAAGTACCGTCGCACCGTTTCAATGCGGGTGAAAAAGGACTCTTCTGGTGGGGCATCACCATCCCGGGCATTTTTGTGGTGGCTACCGGGCTGATTCTTGACAAGCTGATTCCTGGCTTGGGCATCCTGCGTGGCGACATGCAGGTGGCCCACATGGTCCATGCCACCCTGGCACTGTGGATGATTGCCTTGCTGATTGGCCACATTTACATGGGCACTATCGGCACGCGCGGTGCGTACTCCGCCATGAAAACCGGTTACGTTCCGGAAGGCTGGGCGCAGGAACACCATGAGCTCTGGTACGACGACATCAAGGCCGGCAAGATTCCAGCAGAGCGTTCGGTGCAAAGTGCGTCTGGCGCCGGTGCCAGCGTACAGGTTTGAATGACAAAGAGGCAAGCATGAAATCGATCAATGTTTTCCTGGCGTGCACTGCGATTGCCTGTGCCGCAATGGCCAAGCTCCCCGCGCCCAGTGACGAGGCCAAAGCCAAGGCGGCCGAGGCTGCTGCCAAGACGGCCTATGCCGGCAAGGTGGATGCCTACCAGTTGTGTAAGTCGCAGGACAAGACTGCTGCGCACTACTACAAGACGGCCAAATCTGACGGCAAGGAAACCCACCCCGCGGTGGCGACGGCGCCTTGCACGGATCCAGGCGCTTTCTCGTATGTTCCGGCCGGTGCTGCGTCGGCCCCGGCAGCCGCACCCGCTGCCCCTGCGGCGATGGCAGCGGCCAAAGACAAAAAGAAACCTTGACTGCCCCGTATTTGACCCAGGCCCGGGTGCCTTTGACGCACCCATTGCAGGTCGTCAACGAGTTTGGCGACCAGGTCGAAATCGCCATTCCGTCAGAGCGTGCACTCACCGTCTATGTGGACAAGCGCGAGATCGTTACGCTGATGACGCTGGGGGCGCAGCCGGAGTGGCTGGTGCTTGGCTTTCTGCTGAACCAGCGGCTGGTCCAGTCTGCCCGCGACGTGGAATCCATCACGGTCGACTGGGAAGTGGGCGCAGCAGCGGTCAAGACCCGCACCGGCGTGATCGACATTCAGAAAAAAACCGCTAAACGTACAGTCACCACCGGTTGCGGGCAGGGCAGCATGTTTGGCAACCTGATGGATACGGTGGAGCATATCGAGTTGCCTGCGGCCACCATCACCCAGGGCCAGCTGTACGGCATGGTCAATGCCATCCGCCTGCAGCAAAGCACCTACAAGGCGGCCGGTTCGGTGCATGGTTGCGCGCTCTTCCGGGGCGAAGAAATGCTGCTGTTTGTGGAGGACGTCGGGCGGCACAACGCGATTGACGCGATCGCGGGCTGGATGGCCTTGCAAAGCGGTATGCCCAGCCACGACAAATTCTTCTACACCACCGGACGGCTCACCAGTGAGATGGTGATCAAGGCCGCGCAAATGGGCATCCCCGTGGTGGTGTCGCGCAGTGGCATTACCCAGATGGGCCATATGGTGGCGCAGCGTCTGGGCCTGTGTGCCATTGGCCGTGCTACCCACAAGCGCTTTCTGTGCTTTACCGGTGCCCACCGGCTGGTGCTGCAGCCCGAGCTGGCTGGCGCGCGCCTGCAGGCCGCAGCCTGAGTATCCCGCGCCTTCCCCAAAGCCCATAGCCGGGCAGGCGACTTCGCCTTTGCGTTAAGGTGTCGCCATGAATCTTTCTTTTTGGCGATTGGGCTGGCGCACACTGTGGCGCGATCTGCGTTCAGGCGACTTGCGGCTGGTGATCGTTGCGGTGGCCCTGGCGGTGGCGGCCCTTACGGCGGTCGGTTTTTTTGCGGACCGGCTCAAGGGCGGCTTGCAACGCGACGCACGCCAGCTTCTGGGCGGTGATGCAGTGGTGTCCAGCGACAACCCTGCGCCCCCTGCACTGACGGATAAGGCCCGATCACTGGGTCTGTCCATGGTGGGGACGCTGGGGTTCCCGACCATGGCGCGTGCGCCCGACGCGCAGGGCGGGGCGTCCAAGCTGGTGGCGCTCAAGGTGGTAGAAGCAGGCTACCCCTTGCGCGGCAGCCTGTTGGTGGCCTCCGCGCCGGATGCGCCTGAAAAGGCTACGCGCGAAATTCCCAGGCCCGGACAGGCCTGGGTGGATGCGTCCCTGCTGGAAACGCTGGGCCTTCAGGTTGGTGATCCGCTGCTCTTGGGCGACAGCCGGCTGACCATTGCCAAAGTGATTGTGGTGGAGCCAGACCGTGGCGCGGGATTCATGAATTTCGCGCCACGGGTGATGATTCACCAGGCCGATGTGGCGGCGACCCGGCTGATCCAGCCGGCCAGCCGCATCAACTACCGTCTGGCGCTGGTGGGAGACGACGCCCGTGTGAAACAGTTTGTGGACTGGGCCGATGCCCAGGTGAAGAGCGGTGCGGTGCGTGGTGTGCGGATCGAGTCGCTGCAAAGCGGCCGGCCCGAGATGAGTCAGACCCTGGACCGTGCAGAAAAATTTCTCAGTCTGGTGGCCCTGCTGGCGGCTCTGCTCAGTGCGGTGGCGGTGGCATTGGCTGCGCGTGCTTTTGCGGCCCGCCATCTGGACGACTGCGCCATGTTGCGCGTGCTGGGCCTTTCGCAGAGGACCATTGCCTCCAGCTATGCCTTTGAGTTTGCCTTGGTAGGTGTTTTTGCCAGCGGGCTGGGCGTGCTGATCGGCTATGCGGTGCATTACCTGTTTGTAGCCTTGCTGACAGGGCTGGTGGCTACCGATTTACCCTCCGCCACGCTGTGGCCGGTGGCGCTGGGCATGGGTATGGGCTTGACGCTGCTGATGGCTTTCGGGCTGCCACCAGTGTTGCAACTGGCCCAGGTGCCGCCGCTGCGGGTGATTCGCCGTGATGTGGGTAACCTGCGCCCCGCCTCCCTAGGCGTGCTGGCCGTGGGGGTGCTGGGCTTTGCTGCCCTCTTGCTGGCCGCCAGCAGCGATATCACGCTGGGCTTGATCGCTGTGGGGGGCTTTGCCGGGGCGGTCGTGGTGTTTGCCGCCCTGAGCTGGGTGGCGGTCAAGCTGCTGCGCCGCAGTGTGAACGAGACCACCGCGCCGCGCTGGCTGGTGCTGGCCACGCGGCAAATCTCGGCCCGGCCCGCTTACACCGTGGTGCAGGTGAGTGCGCTCTCGGTGGGGCTGCTGGCGCTGGTGTTGCTGGTGCTGCTGCGCACCGACCTGATTGGCAGCTGGCGCAAAGCCACGCCGCCCGACGCGCCCAACCGCTTTGTCATCAACGTGATGCCGGAGCAGTCCGCGGCGTTTCGACATGCGCTGGAGCAGGCCGGGGTGAAGCGCTACGACTGGTACCCCATGATTCGCGGCCGTCTGGTGGCGGTCAATGGCAAAACCGTTTCGCCCGAAGACTATTCCGAGGACCGCGCCAAGCGGCTGGTCGACCGCGAGTTCAATCTGTCTTATAGCGCCAGCAAACCGCCCAACAACATACTGGTGGGCGGCGCCTGGACCGAAGAAGAGCAGGGCGCCTGCAGTGTGGAAGAAGGCATTGCCAAAACCCTCAACCTCAAATTGGGCGACACCCTGCGCTTCGATGTGGGGGGCGTGCAGACCGATTCGCGCATTACCTCGCTGCGCAAGGTGGACTGGGGCTCCATGCGGGCCAATTTCTTTGTGATGTACCCAGTGAGCCGTCTGGAGAATGTGCCCAGCACCTACATAGGCGCTTTCAAGGCGCCCGAGACCCGAGGCTTTGACAACGCGCTGGTGCGCCAGTTTCCCAACATCACCAATGTGGACATGACCAGCACCATTGGCCAGGTGCAGCGGGTGCTGAACCAGGTCATTCAGGCAGTGGAGTTTCTTTTCGCGTTCACGCTGGCAGCGGGTCTGGTGGTGCTATTTGCAGCGGTGACGGCCACCCGCGAGGAGCGGGCCAAGGAGTTCGCGGTGATGCGCGCCGTGGGGGCGCAAAGCAGGCTGCTACGCCAGGTGCAGCGCACCGAGCTGGCCGGCGTGGGGCTGCTGGCGGGCTTTCTGGCGTCAATCGTGGCCTCGGTCGTGGGCTGGGCGCTGGCGCACTATGTATTCGAGTTTGAATGGACGGTGTCGCTGTGGGTGCTGCTCTTGGGCGCACTGGCCGGTGCTGTGCTGGCGCTGGCTGCCGGTTGGTGGGGCTTACGCGATGTACTACGCCGCCCGGTGGTGGAAACGCTGCGCCGTGCCAGCGCCTGAATACTCCTAATTTAATAGCTGCTTGTGCACGTTTCATGCGGGCTAGAGCCCTATTTTGCTTATATTCGTAATGCCCCTGCGGCCAAGATCTAGAATCGCCGTAAAGGGATGGACACCATGAGCAAAGAGGCACAAGCCCGCATCAAAATCAACAAACTGCTCGAATCTGCGGGGTGGCGCTTTTTTGACGATGCCACTGGCAAAGCCAACGTGGTGCTGGAGCCCAATGTCAAGCTCACACAGGCGCAGGTCGATGCCATGGGCAACGACTTCGAAGCCACCAGCAACGGCTTTATCGACTTTCTGCTGCTCGACGAAAAAGGCTTTCCACTGGTCGTGCTCGAAGCCAAGGCCGAAAGCAAGAACCCGCTCATTGGCAAGGAGCAGGCCCGCAAGTACGCCAAAGCGCAAAACTGCCGTTTCGTCATCTTGAGCAACGGCAACCTCCACTACCTGTGGGATTTGCAGCAAGGCAACCCGCAAGTCATCACTTCATTCCCGGCGCCGGACTCCATCAGGGGCTACAGCCAATTCAACCCCGACCCCGCACGCCTTGTCAGTGAAGATGTACCACTGGACTACATTGCCCGTACCCAGATGCCGGGCTACGGCCTGGAAGCGGGCTGGAACGACGAGGCCCTGCGCCACGATTTTGTCCAGAAGAATCGCCTGCGTTTCATGCGCCTCTACCAGCAGCGTGCCGCCCAGGCCATTCAGGCTGCGGTCAAAGAGGGCAAAACCCGCTTCCTGTTTGAAATGGCCACCGGCACTGGCAAGACACTCACCTCCGCCGCCGTCATCAAACTCTTTCTGCGCACCGGCAACGCACGCCGCGTGCTATTTCTGGTGGACCGGCTGGAGCTGGAAGACCAGGCCAACAAGGCATTCGTGGCCTTGCTGAAGAACGACTACAAGAGCAGCATCTACAAGGAAAACCGCGACGATTGGCGCAAGGCCGAAATCGTGGTCACCACCGTGCAAAGCCTGTTGTTCAACGCCAAATACAAGCAGTTTTCACCGACCGACTTTGACCTCGTCATCTCCGACGAAGCCCACCGCTCCATCGGTGGCAATGCCCGTGCGGTGTTTGAATACTTTGTGGGCTACAAGCTGGGCCTGACCGCCACGCCCAAGGACTACATCAAGAAGTTCAATGCGGCCAAGCCCACCACCAAAGATCCCCGCGAGGCCGAGCGCCGCCTGCTGCTGGATACCTATCGCACCTTTGGCTGCGAAAGCGGCGAGCCCACCTACCGCTACTCGCTGCTGGATGGTGTGAAGGACGGTTTCCTGATCAACCCGCTGGTGGTCGATGCGCGCACCGAAGTCACCACCCAGCTCTTGTCCGACCAGGGCTATGCCGCCGTGGTCATCAACGAGGCCGCCGAAGGCGAACAAAGCAGCGAGCAGCGCTTCAAGCAAAAGAGCTTCGAGAAAAAGTTTTTCTCCGATGCCACCAACCGCGTGTTCTGCGAAACCCTCATGCAGCACGGCCTGCGCGACCCCATTAGTGCCGAGTTCGGCAAGACCATTGTGTTTGCTGTCAGCCAGGCCCACGCAGCCAAGCTCACCCAAATCCTTAACGAACTGGCAGACAAGACCTATCCCGGCCGCTACCAGTCTGACTTTGCGGTGCAGGTCACCAGCAGCATTGCAGATGCGCAGCAATTCACTATCAACTTCACCAACAACAACCTGCTGGGCTCGGCCAACGGCCTGCCCGCATACAAAACCAGCAAAGCCCGTGTGTGCGTCACCGTCGGCATGATGACCACCGGCTACGACTGCCCCGACCTGCTCAACCTGGCCCTCATGCGCCCGGTGTTTTCGCCATCCGACTTTGTGCAGATCAAAGGCCGAGGCACCCGCAAGCACGACTTCCGCGAGCAACTGCAAGACGAGTCGCTCACGGCCCAGGTCCAGACCCCGCACAAAACGGCCTACAAACTGTTCGACTTCTTCGCCAGCTGCGAGTACTTTGAAGACAAGTTCGACTACGACGAAGTGCTGAAACTCCCGCGCCCTGGTGCAGGCACGCCCACAGGCACAGGCGCCGAGGGAGGCGAAGGCGCCGGTGGTGAACAGGGCGGCACTGAAGACGGCCACTACCACCACACCGCTGCCGATGCCATCACCGCCCAGGAAGAAACCCAAATCGGCTTCCAGGGCATGAAGATCGACCGCATGTTCTTCGAGAAGTTTGAAGACACCGTCAAAGCCAACCCCGTGGTCGCCGCACAGGTCAGCAACGCCCAGTGGGACCAGGCCATCGACTACATCACCACCGAGCTGTTCGACAAGCCCAACGACTACTTCAACCTCGACAAACTGCGCCGCGCTGCCGGTGTGGACCGCCGCCTGGGTCTGCGCGAGATTCTGGAAAAAGCCTTTGGCTTCATCACCGGCTTCAAGAGCAAAGATGAACTGCTGGAAGTGGAGTTCGAGAAATTCCTGCTTGATCAGCAAAACGCCACCGGCTTCAGCGCCGACAGCACTGCCAGCGCCGTGCAGGCCATGAAGTACTACTTCAAAGCCTACGCCACCGACCACCACCTGCGCGAAATCATCGAAGCCGGCCACCTCACCAGTCTGAACGTGTACCCCGCCTTCGGCATGAGCGACTTCAAGGCCGTGCCCCCCGCGTGGCGCACCCGTATCCCGGAGTACGTGAAAGACTACGTGCCGCTGAATCAGTTTATGTAGTCAAAATTGCTTCATACGAAGCTTAAATTGCTACAATCGAAGCAAATAAAGCTACATATGCTCACCGACCTGCTGTTTGGCGCGTACCGTAAAAAAGTCCTGGGGCTGCTTCTGCTCCACCCGGACACGGACTACCACGTCCGCGAACTCGCCCGCCAAACCGGCACCGCACCGGGCACGCTTCACAAAGAGCTGGCCCGCCTGGCGTCTGCTGGGTTGCTGCTGCGCAAAGCGCAGGGCAACCAAGTGCGCTACCAAGCCAACCAGCAATGCCCCGTGTACCCAGAGTTGGCAGGCCTGCTGCGCAAGACTACCGGCGCTGCTGAGTTGCTTGCCGACGTTTTGGCGCCATTGCAACCCACACTGGCGTGCATATTCGGATCGGTAGCCAGCGGCACCGAAACGGCCTCCAGTGATGTGGACTTGCTGGTCATTGGCGACATCGGGTTTGCAGACGTGGTGCGCGCCACCCACCCTGTGCAAGCCGAGCTGGGCCGCGAAATCAACCCCGTTGTCTACAGCGTGCCAGAGCTGCAGCGCCGTGTGCAGGCCCAAGACCCTTTTGTGATGGACCTGCTGCGCAAACCCAAAATCTTCTTAACCGGAACCGAACATGACCTTAGCCAACTTACTGGCCATACAACGCCTTCTGGCGTTTAGCGCAACGCCCGAAGGCGTACAGCGCTTGCTGGCTGCCGCCGTACGCAACCTGGCCGACGCCCAGCTTGCGCAGCTCAGTGCCGAAAACCGGTTTGATGCTGCCTACAAATGCATCATGCAGTGCGCCATGCTGGGCCTGTGGGCACGCGGCTACCGTACCTCTACCAGCCAGCCTGGCCACCACCAAACCGCCTTGCAGGCGCTGCCACTCACCATGGGCTTGCCCAACGACATCATCATCGTGCTGGATGCACTGCGCAAACAGCGCAACCTGAACGACTACGAAGGCGACCCCATCAGCGATGCCGTGGTCAGCGAGTGCCTAGCCCAGGCGCAAGCCCTGCTAGCCCATACCCGCAAGTTCCTGCAAACCCAGTTCCCTGATCTGCTGGCAACCCCCAAGAAAAACTGAATCTCCATGCTAGACGCAGACACCAAACGCCGCATCGACGCCTGCCGCGACATTCTGGTCGGCAAAGTGCCCGACCCCAAAAGCCAGGTTGAGCAAATCACCATTGCGCTGATCTACAAGTTCATGGACGACATGGACGCCGAGGCCGAAGAACTGGGCGGCAAGCGCAGTTTTTTCGCGGGCGACTTTGCCCGCTATGGCTGGGCCAAACTCATGGCGCCCGGCCTGGGTGGCTTTGAGGTGCTGGCCCTGTACAGCGAGGCCATCGCCACCATGCGCGAGAACCCTGGCGTGCCCGAGCTGTTTCGCGACATTTTCAAAAACGCCTACCTGCCCTACCGTGACCCCGAAACGCTCAAAAGCTTTTTGAAGGAAATCAACCACTTCACCTACGACCACTCAGAGCGCCTGGGCGATGCGTTTGAGTATTTGCTGTCCGTATTGGGCAGCCAGGGCGACGCCGGCCAGTTCCGCACCCCGCGCCACATCATCGACTTCATGGTGGCGGTGATGGACCCGCAAAAGCACGAATCCATCCTCGACCCGGCCTGCGGCACGGCAGGTTTCTTGATCTCCGCGTGGAAGCACATACTCAAAAACAATAGCAGCTCAGGCAACGCCGATGCGGGTCAGAGCCCTAAATCATTGCCAAACGTGCCCGGTGACCTGTTGACGCCCGACGAGCGCGCCCGCCTGGCCAGCAACATCAAGGGCTACGACATCTCGCCCGACATGGTGCGCCTGAGCCTGGTCAACCTGTACCTGCACGGCTTCAGCGACCCCCATGTGGTGGAGTACGACACCCTCACGCAGGACGACAAGTGGAACGAGGTGGCCGATGTGATTCTGGCTAACCCACCGTTCATGAGCCCCAAGGGCGGCATCAAACCGCACAAGCGCTTTACTGTGCAGGCCACCCGCAGCGAAGTGCTGTTTGTGGACTACATGGCCGAGCATTTAAGCGCCACCGGCCGCGCCGCCATCGTCGTGCCCGAGGGCATCATCTTCCAGAGCGGCACCGCCTACAAAGCCCTGCGCAAGATGCTGGTCGATACCAGCCTGGTCGCCGTGGTCAGCCTGCCCGCCGGTGTGTTCAACCCCTATAGCGGCGTCAAGACCAGCATTCTGATTCTGGACAAACGCGTACACAAGCAGACCGACAAGGTGCTGTTTGTGAAAGTGCAAAACGACGGTTTCAACCTGGGCGCGCAACGCCGCGCGGTGGTGAACAGCGATTTGCCGGAGGCCATGCGCCTGCTACGCGGCTGGATGACGGCGCCGGAGAAATTTGAGGGTGATGGGGTGATGGCGCAGGCGGTGGAGCGCAGCCGGATTGGGGAGAACGGGGACTTTAATTTGAGTGGGGAGCGGTACATCACCACTGCTTTTGCGCACACCCACTACGAGGTGGTACGCATTGCGGACGTTTGCGATGTCAACCCGCGCAAGTCGGAGCTCGATGCACTTCCCGCTACCACCTGCGTGTCGTTCGTGCCCATGAAAGACTTGGCGGAAGACACCAGTGACTTCATGCCGCAAGAAGAGCGCGCACTCGACGAAGTGCGACAAGGCGCTTACACCTTCTTCCGCGATGGCGATGTGTTGGTGGCCAAGGTCACACCGTGTTTTGAGAATGGCAAGGCGGGCGTTGCTCGCAAACTGCTGAACGGCATCGGCTTTGGTTCCAGCGAGTATTACGTGTTGCGTCCGTCTGAAAGACTGCTGCCAGAGTTGCTCTATCACTTCATTACCTCACCCAAGTTCCGGGTCATTGCAACGCCAGCCATGACGGGCACAGGCGGTTTGCAGCGAGTTCCGAAGAGCATTGTTGAAGAGTTCCAGATTCCCCTTCCACCACTCGAAGTCCAACACCAAATCGTGGCCGAAATCGAGGGCTACCAAAATATCATCGACGGTGCCCGGCAGGTGCTCGACAACTACCAGCCGCATATCACAACTGACCCCTCTTGGCCAATCAAGACATTGGGCGATGCGTGCAAAGCAATATTGACTGGTCCGTTTGGAACTGCGTTACACGAAAGCGATTACGTCGCAGAAGGCATTCCCGTTATCAACCCGAAAAATATCGTAGATAGCCAAATCTTGAAAGCAGGTGCAAAAGCTGTCTCTTCGGAAACCCGCGACAGATTGCAAGAATTCACCGTTCGTGAAAACGACATCGTCATTGGCAGGCGAGGCGAAATGGGGCGGTGTGCTGTTGTAACCGCCGAAATGAACGGGTGGCTTTGTGGAACAGGTTGTTTTGTTATCCGGTTGAATGAGCAGTGCGACACACGATTCGCGCACCTTCAAATTTCATCACCAGCAGTCAAGGCGTATCTTGAAGCGCAGGCAGTGGGAGTCACGATGATGAATTTGAATCAAGGCATTTTGTCGAGTCTCCAGTTCCCCCTCCCCGACCTTGCAACCCAACGCGCCATCGTCGCCGAGATCGAAGCCGAGCAAGCCCTGGTCGCCGCCAACCGCGAACTCATCCGCCGCATGGAAGCCAAGGTCAAAGCCGCTATTGACCGGGTGTGGGGCAGTACAAGCGCTGGCTAGGCACATCAGTCATCGATGACTAAAATGAGTTGAATCATGGAAGCCCAACGCATCACCATCGCTTTGACAGACAACACGGCTGGCTTTGAAGCCACGCCGGATCGCGTGCGCTTGGGCGATCTGGCTGACTTTTCATCCGATGTAGCCACGTTC